>DAIRVC010000006.1:0-38812 GCA_036803025.1 Anaerolineales bacterium | reverse complement strand
CCGACGCGCGGACCTTTCCCTCCAGGACAACTGGTCGACTACCTGGCCCAATCCGGCGATACGCTTCCAGCGCTGGCTGCGCACTTCCACACTACGGTGCAGGAGATCCGTCAGGCAAATCCTCAGATCCCCGATTACGCCACGACTATGCCGGCCGGGTTCCCCATGCGGATCCCGGCATACTACGTTCCCCTGACGAGCTTGCCCTTCACGCTTGTTCCAGATAGCGAGGTCATCAACGGCCCTTCCGCCGTCAGCTTCGACATCCGGGCCGAGATCGAGAGCCGGCCCGGCTTCCTCAGCTCGCTGTCGGACTACGCGTTTCGCCGCATGCGCCCGGCGTGGGAAGTCGTCGATGTGGTCGCCCGCAACTACTCGATCCACCCGCGCCTGCTGCTGACCTTGCTTGAATTCCGCACACAGGCGCTCACACAGCCATTCGCCGAGGAGGGCGAAACGACCTACCCCCTCGGCTTTCGCAGCACGCGCTATCGCGGCCTGTATCGCCAGCTGATCTGGGCGGCCGAGCAGCTGAATGACGGCTACTACGGCTGGCGCACGGGCAGCCTGGACGAGTTCGAAACCCAGGCAGGGCTCCTTGTTCGCCCCGATCCCTGGCTGAATGCCGGAACCGTTGCCCTGCAAGTCATGTTCGCGGCCATGCTGCCGCAGGGTGACTATGAGGCCGCCATCAGCCCGGGCGGATTCCTGCAGACTTACTTGCAGCTCTGGGGAGAACCGTCGGCGCACGCCATCGAGCTGATCCCGGCCAATCTCCAGCAGCCCGAACTCAGCCTGCCGTTCGGTTCCGATCGGGTGTGGAGCTACACCTCCGGGCCGCACTACTCCTGGGGCACCAGTCTGCCGCTGGGCGCTTTGGACTTCGCTCCTCCGATGCCGCGCATCGGCTGCTTTGCGTCTCTTGACTGGATCACGGCACCGGCGGCGGGAGTGATCGTGCGCAGCGAAGAGGCGAGTGTCGTACTGGATCTCGATGGGGACGGCGACGAGCGCACTGGCTGGGTGCTGTTCTTGTTCCACGTGGCCGAGGCGGAGAGGATTGCGGCGGGTGTGACTGTCGAGCGAGGTGATCCCCTCGGTCACCCGTCGTGCGAGGGCGGACAAGCCACCGGAACCCACGTCCATATCGCCCGGCGCTACAACGGCGAGTGGCTCCCCGCCGGCGGGGCGGTGCCATTCAACCTGGACGGCTGGGTGGCCGAGTACGGCGCCCAGGCCTACGAAGGGACGCTCACCCGCGGCTCGCTGGTCGTTCCCGCTTGTGTGTGCTCGAGCGCCGAGAATCGCGTTGGCGCTCAGTTCTCCCCTTAAGCAGACGCCGCATCTTGCCCCGGCGGTCCTTTGGGCCTCACTCCGACAGGAGCGGCGCGGCCTGCTCCTCGAGCTGGTCGAAGCACACAGGGCCGGCCCACACCAGGCGTATCATCCCGGATCGGTCGATGGCGATCGTGGCCGGTAGCGACAGCATCTGCAGCGCCCGCAAGGAAGCCTCGTCGGGGTCAAGCCAGATGGGGAAGGTCAGACCGGTGGTTGCGGCAAACTGGGCCACAACGCCGGGCGCCTCGCCGATGTTGATGCCGACGACGACCAGCCCGGCTTCGCGGTGAGCCTGGTGGAACCGCTCCAGTTCGGGCATCTCCTCGCGGCAGGGCGGGCACCAGGTGGCCCACAGGTTCAGGAGCACGACCTGGCCGCGCAGGCTTTCCAGGTCGACCGCGGTTCCGTACAGGTCCTCGAGCTGCAGGGCAGGGGACAGGCGCTCAACTTGCCGGGCAGTGATGCATTCGCCGTCTCCAGCCGCACGTCGCCCGGAGATGAGGGCGTAGCCGCTGCCGGCGCCGACGACGACCAGCAGCGTGCCAAGCATCAGCATCAGCAGGGGACGCACGCTTGCATGCGGCTTCAGGGTATCACCCCGAGGCCCTGCCGGGCGGACCTGCCGGCTCCCGGACCGGGAGCCGCGTTGGTTATCATGTGAAGCCGCCGGTCACGAGATATCCACACACCGGGCAGGCCAGGTTCAGACATCCATCCAGTTCGAGGCGCCCCTTGCGGCAGGAGGGGCAGGCGCCTCCCCTCCGAGGCGGGCGTCTCGACGTCAGGCCGCGAGGCCGTGTTTGCGCAGTGACCGGGACCTTGCGGGCCCGAGCGCCAGCGGCCGCCGTCCTGGTCATCCGGGCCCCGCGCTCCCGTCCGGCAGCGCACGGGAGCCGGACAGGCCCAGCAGATCCAGCAAACGCTGATGGACGTCAGCCGGAAGCGGTTGCTCCGGACGGCTGCCGCGGTACAGGGCGATCGTCTTCTCGAGGGTCTTCAGCACGGTGCGGCAGTCGACGCAGCCGGCCAGGTGCTGCTCGAGCGCTTCGCACACTGCCTGGCTGGCCTCGTGGTCGATGTAGAGCGACAGCGCCTCAAGGAGCTCACCGCAATGTTGATCAAGCAAGGCCGGCCTCCCGTGCCCGCTCGGTGAAGTACGCCGACAGGCTCTCGCGAAGCTGCAGGCGTGCGCGCAGCAAGCGCGTCTTGACCGCCGCTTCACTGATCTCCAGCGCCTCGGCCGTCTCTAGGGTCGAGAGCCCTTCCAGGTCGCGCAGCACGAAGACCGCCTTCAGCGCTGGAGACAGGCCGCCAATGGCCGTCTCGAGTTGGTCCTGCGCCTCGGCGGTCATGAACTCCTCTTCCGGCAGACAGCACCAATCGAACAGCTCCCGCAGGATCGGCTCCGTCTCGCCGTTGTCGATCGGTTCGTCGATGGACACCGCAGCCGGAGCGCGCCGGCGCAGCCGCATCAGCGCCTGATTGGCGGCGATGCGGTACAGCCAGGTGCCCAGGCTCGATCGCCCCTCGAAGCGCCCGATCGCCCGGAACGCATTCAGGAACGTCTCCTGCAGCACGTCCTCGGCCTCCTGAGGGTCGTGCAGCATATGGCTGGCAAGACGGAAGACCTGAGGAGAGTAGGTCTCCACCATTTGGGCAAAGGCCTCCCGGTCGCCCCGCCGTAGTGCATCCAGCGATATCGTTTCAGGTACACTCATTCGATGACGTCGTTCCGCCGAAGGTTACATGCCGGCGGATAGGCTATGCAGTATACCCGTTCGCGCCGGGGCCGCCCCGCTAGCGCACGACAGCCGGTATACTCGTCAGGCAGGACGCCGGAATTCCTGATCGGGATATGGACTGAATGCCGGCAGAAGGGACGATAGGGAGGTGCGCATGAGCCCGGCCCTCACCACACCGACCCTGAGATTCGAAGTTCCCGGCGGGGGCGAGTGGGCCGTTCAGCCGCTGTCATCCAGTGCGCCCGGGCTGCGGGCGCGTCTGTCGGTCAGCTGGTGCGACTCAGACGGCGATCACCAGGATCCGCTGAGGCTGGATCCCGAATCGTTTGCCACCGCAAGCCGCAGCGATCCGAATCTGGGGCGCCTTCTGGCCGCCTCGCTTGGTGAATCTGTCGGGCGGGGTGCGCTTCACGCCCAAGTCGAATTCGGCGCTTGCCTCGATTCGCCCATGCTGATCTGGCGCATCACGCTGCGGAACGAGCAGTCACGGGCCGTGACACTTGTGCGCGCGGGGCTGTTGGAGGGCGCTCAGCCGGGCTCGAGCGGGGCGCCGATCCTGTGGGGCGCCGGCCATAGGTCCGGCGGAGATCCCCCCGGCACCCATCTGTCGTTCTTCACCAACGGCTGGCAGAGCTGGGGGTACGCCGGCTTGTTGAGACCTGCCGATCGTGCGCCTGGCACCCGCCTGGGCCGGGTCACGCAACCGCGCGCCAATGTCAGCACGCCCCGGCCTCGCGCCCGGGGGCAATTCGGCTCGGATATGTTCGGCGTTGTCAGCCATCGAGGCTGGCGCAGCGGATTGTTGGTTGGATTCCTGACGCAGCAGGCCGCCTTCGGCAGCCTGCTTGCCGACCTGCGCCGCGATCCGCCGACGCTGAGTCTGTGGGCCGATCTGGACCGGGTCCGACTCGATCCCGGCGCGACGTTCACCACCGACTGGGCCAGCCTCCAGCTCGTCGACCTCGATCGGCCCGATCCATTGGCCGCCTACGTGGACGCAGTCGCCGGCTGCAACAACGCCCGGTCGTCCGCTGCGGTTCCCGTGGGCTGGTGCTCCTGGTACTACTGGTTTGAGAAGGTCACCCAACAGGCACTGCTCTCGAATCTGGATTGGGCGGCCGCGCACAAGGATGAGGTCCCTCTGGACCTCATTCAGCTTGACGACGGCTTCGAGACGCAAGTCGGTGATTGGTACGACTGGCGCGAGGAATTCCCGGACGGGTTGGCGGGCCTCTCGCGGAGGATCCACTCGGCCGGATTCCGCGCCGTGCTCTGGCTAGCGCCGATCATCGCCAAGCGGCAAGCCCGCATTCTGGCCGATCACCCGGACTGGATCCTGCGCAGCGAAGGCGGAAGACCGGCCAACGCCGGATTCGCGTGGGGCGCACTGTCGCGGGCACTCGATGCGACGCACCCGGCCGTCCTCGACCACGTCGCCGAGTTGATCGAGACGTCCGTGCGGGACTGGGGTTTCGACTATCTCAAGCTGGACTTCCTGTATGCTGCCGCCCTTCCCGGCCGGCGCTACGATGCCAGGCGCACGCGGGCGCAGGCGCTGCGCGGTGCGCTGGAGCGCATCCGCAGCGCGGCCGGGCCGGACACGCTCTTGGACGGCTGCGGATGTCCGCTCGGGCCGGCCGTCGGGATCGTAGACTTCATGCGCATCAGCACAGACGTGGCCACGCGCTGGGAGCCGGCCTTCCTGGGCATCGAGCGCCCCTTCCGTCGGGAGCCCGACTTCCCTGCCACGCGCAGTGCGGCGCGCAACGCGTTGACGCGCTCAATGTTCCATCGCAAGTGGTGGGTGAACGACCCCGACTGCCTGCTGCTTCGAGATCTCGTTTCTGCGGCCGAGCCGGGCGTCCCACCGGAATCGCGGACCCAGTTGACCCGCAGCCAGGTGCAATTCCTGGCCACGGTTATCGCTTTCTCGGCAGGATCCCTGGTCGACTCCGACGACCTGCCGCGACTGAGCGACGAGCGGGTCGCGTGGCTCGCCCGGCTGATCCCACCGCTGCCTGCGGCGGCGCGGGTGGTCGACCTTCTTGACGCGGCCTATCCATCCACAATGGTCCTCCCGTTGCAGGGCGCGGCGGGCGCCT
This sequence comes from Anaerolineales bacterium, assembly GCA_036803025.1. Classification (GTDB taxonomy): domain Bacteria; phylum Chloroflexota; class Anaerolineae; order Anaerolineales; family E44-bin32; genus DAIRVC01. Next base: position 33,630 of record DAIRVC010000006.1, on the reverse strand, counting down.
GGGTCCTGATCGCGCTGCTCAACTGGGGGGATCGCCCCGCGCGACTGCAGGCCGACCTGCGGCTCCTGGGACTGCCCCAGGCAGCCGCCTACCACGCGGTGGACTACTGGGGGGAGCGCTACCAGCGGATAGACGGGACCTCCTTGTCGCTTGACGCCGTGCCGGCGCACACCGCGGTTGTCATGAGTATCCGCCCGGAAGCGAGCGGGCCGTGCTGGGTGGGCGATACGCTGCACATCTCGCAGGGATTGGCCCTGCGGTCTTGGGAGGTGCACCGAGACCGGGTGACGGCTGACCTGGCGCTGGGTCGCGTCGGCCGGGGCAAGGCGTGGCTGGCCTTGGCAGGAGCTCCAACCGGCGCGGACCTCGACGGGCGGCCTTTGGCGTTCCACGAGTGCCGACCGGGTGTCTTCCAGGTCGAGCTGGAGGTACGAGGATCCGGCCAGCTGGTGATCCACCTGGCCTCGACACAGGCCGATGGGAGAGAATAGACTGGGTGCCGTCGTAGTGGTCCAAAGGAAGGGGCGATGACGATCGACCAGGCGGTGCTGGGCCTGACCCTGGCGCTCACATTCGGGCTGGTGATCCTGGTCTTCGTGGGCTGGCAGCGCGTGCGGGCCGCCACGCGGCTTCGCTACTACATCCTGCGCCGGCAACAGACCGTGTCCGGTTGGCGGTTGATCCTCATCGGCGTCCTGCTGGGGGTGGGCGCCGGATTGATGCTTGCCGGCGGGAAGCAGGCAGCCTACGCCGTGTTCCCGCCGACACCCTCCGTCACCCCCAGTCCGACCATCACGCTGACCCCGACGATCACCCTCACGCCGACGATCACGTTGACGCCCGAGGCCACACCGATCCCCCCGGCCACACCGACTCCCACCGTGACGCCGACCCCGGTGCTTCCCGAGCAGGCAGCTGTCTTCGTTGCACTTGGGACCGTGACCCCGAATCCGCTGGCGGGTTTCAGCCCGATCGAGTTCGCCACCGAACTGACCTACCCGCCGCAGAATGCGCAGGAGACTTTCGTCGACCCGCGCGGGACGATCTACGGCATCTTCGCCTACGACTTCCTCGACCTGGGCGTGCCATGGACGGCGCTCTGGTACCGGGGCGGAGAGGTTGTGTGCTTCGAAAGCCTGCTGTGGGACGGATCCACCGGCGGCTACGGATTCACCGAGTGCACGCCGGAGGCCTGGTCCCCGGGCGAATACGAGGTGCAGATCTTCCTCGGTGACTTGTGGAAGGTCAGTTCCCGCTTCTCGGTCGTTGGCGCCGGAACGCCAACTGCCACGCCGGCTCCCTGAAAGCCCAGCGCGCGCTCAACGCCCCCTGGAACCGACTCCGCGGAAGTAGCCTCGCGGATAGGGGGCCACCAGGCCGTCCGGATCCCGCACAGCCAGCGTCGCCACCGACTCCCCGGCGTAGAAGACCGAACCCTGTGCCAGGCCGAGGACGAATCCGTCGGCCTCGGCGCGCAGGGGCTCGTCCAGCAGCGGTCGCCCCCAGATGTCGAACATCTCCGCCACCGGGTCGCCTGTCCGGATCAACTGCCCGGCCGTGACGCAGTGATGCGCGAGGCCGGCTACCGGGGTCCGCGGGGTCCGCTTGCGGCGGCACGCGTGGCCGGGTTGTGGACGAGGAATGCCCTGCAGGGGTTCGGGAGCTCCAGGGAGCATGTGCGCCCATCGCAGGACGTTGCGCAGGCCGGCACCGGCTGCCTTCAGGATGGCGGGCTCGGGCCGCAATCCACTGCCCAACTCGACGGTCAGGGCAGGGATCCCCGCCAGCTGGACGGCCGCGCCGGAGGTCGAGCGGTGGAGCTTCTCCTCGACGTAGCGCTCCGGCGGAAACTCGCGCACCACGGAAAAGCCCATGGCGCCAGCCATGGCCTCGAGACGCTTGGCCAATTCTCGGGCGCGAGGCAGGTCGGATGGGGCGTCTGCGCGGTACAGGACGCGGTCCAGCACGGTGAAGGGCATCGAACCTTCCCAGGCATTGTGCAGATCAACGAGCAGATCGGCCGTCTCCTGTATTCGCTCGAATAGGCGCATGAACGTGCGCTCCTGCGGCGAGGGCGACGGCCGATCCGAGCTGACCCCCGCTTCCGGTCGGCCGTCCGGCCACAGTCGGTTGGGGTCGCCCGGGGAGTGATAGGGCTGGCGGCTGCCCGTCCTCAGGCCGGCCGGGGTCAGGGCGGGGATGGCTACGATCGTCCCACGCAACTTGTCCAGAAGAGCGGGCTGGAGCAGCTGGTGGACGACGAGAGGACCGGCGTGCTCGGGCCCGTGCATCCCGGCTGTCAACCACAGACACGGCCCGGGCCGCTTGCCGCCGGCGATGATCACGGGCAGGGACTCCTCTTGCCCGGTGGGATGCTCGAAGGCTGTCCACGTCCCGTAGCTCAGGCTGCCGGCGCTTCGAGCGGCAGATCCAATGGAGAGACGCTTGGTCATGAGGACCTCAATCGCTGGGCTGGTCGGAATGCTCGAATACCGCGCGGAGAAAGTAGAGCAGGCTGGCGAGGCCGCGCCCGAGGGGCTCGATCTCGATGGTTTCGTCGAGTGTGTGGGCCTGTGAGCCGAAAGTGAGACCCAGGCAGACCGCCGGCAGGCCGCGGCTCAGGGGGAGGCTGGCATCGGTGGAACCGACCTCCAGCCGGGCGGCGATGCCCGCCTGCGCGCGCAGTGCCTGGATGGCGGCCGCAACCAGGGGATGATCCGGCGGAATGGTGCCGCCCGGCCGCTCGCCGACGCACTGCAGTTCAACAGAGGCTCCCGACCACGGCTGCGCGCAGACGACTTCCTCGACGCGCGCCGCCAGCGCGGCCAGCACCTCGGTCGACTCGCTGCGCAGGTCGATCTCCATTTGGGCTTCGGCCGCGATCGTATTCACGCCGATGCCGCCCTGCATCCGCCCGATATTGAGGCTGGCGCGCGGCTCCTGCGGCAAGTCGATATCCAGGAGCGCCGAGCCGATCCGGATGAGGGCGTGTATGGCGGACGGGCGCCCGGCATGCAGCCAGGAATGTCCGCCGGGCGCGGAGACCGAGAGGCGGAAGCGCCGGCTGGGCAGCGAGCGGTGGTACACCTGCCCCAGCGACATCCCTTCCAGAACAACGTAGGCCCGCGGTGCCTCACCGAAGCGCTCGAGAACGGCATTCATGCCGCGCAGATTCCCGAGGCCCTCCTCACACACGTCGGCGACCAGCCACAGGTCCCCGGCCAGCCCCGCGCCGGCGAGCAGCCCGATCTCGACCAGTGCGGCCAGGGAGATCGCGTTGTCACCGATCCCCGGGCCGATGAGGGTATCGCCGGCGCGTCGCGCGGCAACGTGCGCTTCAGGCGGGAAGACACTGTCCAGGTGCGCCGACACGACGATCGGACGCCCGGCGCCACCCGGCAGGCGGGCGTAGACATTCCCCGTTGGGTCGATCTCAACGTCCGCCAATCCGGCGGCGGAGAATTCCTCCCGCATCAACCCGGCCCGCGCCGCCTCGCCGAACGTCGGGGCGGGGATGGCCTGGACACGCAGTGCGCGATCGATCCAGCGTTCCAGGTCGCCGCTCACAGCGCGCGCACCCCCGGACGAAGCGCCTGGAGACGGGCTTCGGCCAACCCGGGCAAGGCATCCAACAGATAGCCCGGCCCGCTCCCTTCCAGCGCCAACGAGGCCGCCACCGAGCCCATCAACGCAGCCTCGATGACATCCGAGGTGCGGGCCAGTCCGGCCAGGAAAGCCCCGCAGTAGGCGTCGCCGACGCCGTGCTGATCGACGACCCGAACGGGGTAGGCCGGGACGGCCCACTCCCGGCGGGCATGCGCATCCCAGACCACCTGCCCCCCGGGCCCACGTTTGAGGACGACAAAGCGGCAGCCCATGCCGCCTAGCGCCTCGGCTATCTCGCGCGGCTGCTTGGCCTTCGACAAGAACAATGCCTGTGCCTCCTCCAGCGACGGGAGAAACGCATCCAGCCCGTTGACGATGGTGTGCAGCTGGTTGAGCCGCGCCGGGCGCATGTAGTCCGAGGAGGGATCCAGGGTGATCAAGCGCACGCCGAGCTCGCGCAGGCGGGCGGACACCAGGGCATGCGTGCCGTACTCGGCCGGTGCCAGGTGCGCGCCGAGAAGCCCGCCCGCCATCGCCGGAAGATCCTCGGGCCGGTAGGCCTGGAGGCTGAGCGCATGGCCGACGCCGGATTCCGGTGCAACCGTCGTGTAGTCCAGGAGCTCCTTCGGCAGCGGAAGGCCGGCCTTGCGGAAGTGCCCTGAGGGGTTCTCCGACGTGCTTTCCTCCGGCGAGATGTAGGCGACGAAATGGCGATCGATGTGCGGGCGGTCGTGTCGGTGAATGTACGCAGTGGAGATGCCCAACGGCTGCAGCGCCGCCAGCAGCTCCATGGGAAAGTGCGCGCCCACACGACTGAAGATGGCGACGTCACCCGTCCACAGTCGGGCGCCGGCGGCAGCGTAGCACGCGCTTCCTCCCAGAACGCCCACGTGGGCGCGCCCCAGGTGGGTGATGTAGTAGTCCTGATGAACGCTGCCGATTATGGCGAGTTGCGGCATGCTCACGGCAATGGGATTATACAGGCCGGCCGCGACTCGTCCATCGCAGCCCGGATCTGTCGTGCAAAGCGGGCAAGAAGGGGGACGGCCGGTAACTTAAAGGCCATACCAACTCGAACGGAACTGGGTATAATGGAACCGATAAGGTGGCCGTTTCGCCGGAGGCGGCCTGCCTGTTCGCACGGAACCCCTGAATGACGACCGCCAGCGTCCTTCTGATCGAGAGCGGACGAGCCAGCGCTCCATCGTATGCCTCCGCTCTGGAGAAGAAAGGCTATTCGGTAACCATCAAGCACGGCGTCGAAAGCGCCGTCGAATCGGCTCGTCAGCGCATGCCGGACGTCGTCATTCTGGACGCCGCCTCGATGCAGACCAGCGGCACGCGCATGTGCCGGGCCACGCGCGCCAAGCTGGACGGAGTCCCCATCATCCTGGTCGTGCCGGAAGGTGCCGCCGCCGATCCGGGCAACGGCGCCAATGTGACCCTGACCCAGCCGTTCACTGTGCGCAAGCTGGTCAATCGCGTGGCCCGCATGCTGCCCGGGGATGAGCGTTTCGCCTTGGTGGCCGGACCGATTCAACTCAACCTGGCGCAGCGCAAGCTGCGCTGTCTGGGGCGTGAGACGCGCCTGACACCCAAGGGCGCCAAACTGCTCGAGATCCTGATGCAGAACCCCGGGCGGCTGATGACACGCAAAGTGCTGATCCGCCAGGTCTGGCAAACGGATTACACCGGCGACACGCGCACGCTGGACGTTCACATGAGCTGGCTGCGCGGCGCGATCGAGCCGGACCCGAAGCGCCCGAAGTACCTGAAGACCATTCGGGGGATGGGCTACCGACTGGATATCCCTGGAAAGGACTGAACGGCACACCCGCTACCCGTCGCGCCCGGCCGGGCGCGTTTTCGTTCTGGGGACTGATCGGCAGCTAGGTGAGTTCGAGCGCCGACTCGGCCCAGCCCACTTGCCCGTGCCGATCGGCCACCCGGACGCGCAGCGCGAAGCGGCCCGGCCGGGGGTACTCGTGCCGGAGGCTTGTCTCCAGCGCTGCCGCCCGCCAGCCGCGCACAGCCTGCGCCCGACTGACAAAGGCACGCCCGTCGTACTCCCAGTCGACTTCCCATAGATCGACCTCGTCGAGTGGCAGCCCTCCGCCAAGCAGCTCCGCCGTAACCAGGCGGCCCTGTGTGCGGAGCGAGATGCGTGGCGTGGAACGCGCCTCGCTCGCCAGGGGCTCCACCTGCTCAAGAGCGTAAGGGGATGAGGCAGGCTCGAGTAGAAGCCGGCGGTGGGTGGTGTGGACGGCCAAGGCCGACGAGTCGCAGGCCACCCAGCGCCGCCCCAGCCGGGAGGCCACCACCGGCGTTGTCCCCGATCCGCAGAAGAAGTCAGCCACGCAGTCCCCGGCCGAGGTGAACGCCAGGATCAGGCGCTCCACTAGCGCTTCCGGCTTCTGGGTCGGGTAACCCGTCCGCTCCCGATGCAGCCGGGCGACCACCGGGAAGTACCACCAGTCCTCCGGGACCTTGCCGCGCGCCAGGTTGGGGCGCTTCCCGAAACCTGCGCGCGTGGACGAGGCGAACGTTCGCACGGTGGCGTCGTCGTAGGGCACGCGGACGGCGTCGGCGTGGAAGGTGTAGTCTTCGGAGCGCGAGTAGATCAGGAGTGTGTCGTGCTTGCGGTTGAAAGCCGAACGAATCGGGGAAGGTCCGTGGTAGAGCCAGACGACCTCGTTGACCAGCCGCTCCGGGCCGAAGATCTCATCCAGGAGCAGCCGGCCGTAGGCCGAAGCGTGCCAATCCAGGTGCAGGACCAGGACGCCGGCCGGGGAGAGCAGTCGGCTGGCCGCCTCCAGGCGCGGGTAGAGCATCTCCAAGTAGGCGGCCGCGTCCGGCCAGGCATCCGGGTAGCCAACAGTCGTCTGCCAGCTCTCGGGACGGCGCGAGTCCTCGCCGCGGCCGATGCGCGCCCGGAAGCGCTTACCGGAGAGAAAGGGCGGGTCGAGATAGCACAGGCTCACCCGGCCCTCGAAATCCGCCAGCAGGGCGTGCAGGGCGGGCAGGTTGTCGCCCAGGATCAACCGATCGGGGGGTCCTTCCCCATCCACGCGACCGCCCGGGAGGACCCGGGCGGTTTGGCGCAGACTGGCGGCTGGGAGCGGCTCGGCCGGCCGGCGATCCCATTCGAGGCGGACTGAGAGCCTGGGGGAGCGACGGTCTGCCATTCCGCTCTTCCGGCCACGCCGCTCGCGGCTACTTGCGGCCGAACTTGCTCTCCAGCAGGTCGGCCAGCGTCGGCTGACCGATCTCCTGCAGCGCGTAACGCACCCGCTGGGCCGGCTTGTTCAGGTCGAGCAGGCGAGCCAGGTCGATGGGCGTGCCGATGATCACCAGGTCAACCTTGGCGTTGTTGATCGTCTGCTCGAGCTCGCGCACCTGCTTGTCGCCGTAGCCCATGGCCGGGAGGACGGCACCGGTGTTCGGGTACTTGGCGTACGTGGCAGCGATGCTGCCCACGGCGTACGGGCGCGGGTCGACGATCTCGGCGGCGCCGAAGCGCTTGGCCGCCACCCAGCCTGCGCCGTAAGCCATTTCGCCGTGGGTCAACGTCGGGCCATCTTCGACGACCAGCACGCGCTTGCCGCGCACCGCAGCCGGATCGTCGATGAAGATCGGCGACGCCGCCTCAATGATCGTGGCGCCCGGGTTGAGGGCGGCGATATTGTCGCGCACCGTCATCACCGCTTCAGGCGAGGCCGTGTCAACCTTGTTGATCACCAACACGTCCGCCGCCCGGACGTTGGTTTCGCCAGGGTGGTAACGCAGCTCGTGCCCGGGGCGGTGCGGGTCGACCACCACGATGTGCAGGTCGCTCTTGAAGAACGACAGGTCGTTGTTCCCGCCGTCCCACAGGATGATGTCGACCTCGGACTCGGCCTGACGCAGGATCTTCTCGTAGTCGACGCCGGCGAAGACGATCACGCCCTCGTCGATGTGCGGCTCGTACTCCTCGCGCTCCTCGATGGTGCAGTCGTGTTTCTCCAGGTCTTCATAGGAGGCAAAGCGCTGGACTGCCTGACGGACCAGGTCGCCGTAGGGCATCGGGTGCCGAACGGCGGCCACCCGGTAGCCCAGCCCGCGCAGAATGTCGGCCACCCGCCGGGTGGTCTGGCTCTTGCCGCTGCCGGTGCGGGCGGCGCATACCGAGACGACCGGCTTCTTCGAAGGTAGTTGGGTGGAGTTCATCCCCATCAGCCGGAAGTCGGCGCCGGTCGCGAGGACCAGCGAGGCGCGATGCATCACGTACTCGTGCGAGACGTCGCTGTAGGCGAAGACGACCTGGTCGATGCGCTCCTTCCGGATGAGGGAGGCGAGTTCGTCTTCCGGGTAGATCGGAACGCCCTTGGGATAGTGCTTGCCGGCCAGTTCGGCCGGGTAGGTCCGGCCTTCGATGTTGGGGATCTGGGTCGCCGTGAATGCCACGACTTCATAGGCCGGCTTGTCTCGGAAGTAGGTGTTGAAGTTGTGGAAGTCGCGCCCGGCGGCGCCCATGATCAGCACACGGATACGGTCCATAGTCTGCTCTTATCCTCGTGTTCGGATTCGGCGTCCGGATGAAAACACTCCGGTGCTCGGACAGGTTCAGCCCCGGCCGCGGGGCTTACATCGCCGCCGGCGCCTGGACATCCAGGAGGCGCAAGGCGTTGGCCAGGGTCTGCCGGGTGGCTGCCACCAGGCGCAGGCGAGCGTCACGGATGCCGGCCGACTCGGCCTGCAGGACGGGCACGGCATGATAGAACCCGTGGAAAGCCTTGGCCAGTTCGTACGCGTAAGTTGCCATGAGCAGCGGCTTGTACTCCACTGCCGCCTGCTGGACGGCGGCCGGGAAGCGAGAGATCAGGTCGATCAGCTCGGTCTCCGACGGTTCCAGCGCGTAATCATAGCGCGCCGCCGTCGGCAGGGCGGCCGCTTTGCGCAGGATGCTGTTGGCGCGAACGTGAGCGTTCTGGATGTACGGCGCCGACTGGCCGTCGAAGCTCAGAGCCGTGTCCCAATCGAAGACGATGTCCTTAACGTTGTCGACCGCCAGCATGGCGTAGGCCAGCGCTCCCAGGCCGACCTGCCAGGCGACCTGCGATCGCTCCGGCTCTACCAGCTCCGGGTTCTTGTCGGCGATGATCTTCAGCACCCGCTGGTAGGCCTCGTCCGCCACGTCTTTGAAGAGCACCAGGTTTCCGCGCCGGGCGGACATGGCGCCCTCGGGCAGGGTGACGAATCCGAAAGACAGGTGATAGCACTTGGCCGCCTGCGGGAACCCGTACAGCTCCAGAATCTTGAAGACCTGCTGGAAGTGCAGGCTCTGGCGGAAGTCGACCACATAGACCGAGCGGTCGACCCCGTGCTTCTCGAACTTCTCGCGGGCCAGGGCCAGGTCCTTGGTCAGGTAGAGCGTCGTCCCATCGCTGCGCAGGATGACGGCCGTGCGGTACTTCTCCTTCTTCAGCCCCAGCTTCTCGTCGATACGGACGATCACCGGCCCGGCGGGGCGCTCGTCATCGGCGATGCCGCGGCGGATCAGTTCGTCGGCCATCTGCTTGGCCTGGTCGTCCACCTGGCTCTCGAAGAAGAACACGTCCATGCGCACGTCCATCATGCGCAGGATGTCGTGGAACTCGTCCAGGCTCCACTGCCGCGTGATCTCCCACAGACGGCGCACCTCAGGGTCACCGGCATCCCAGCGCCGGTAGAGCTCGCGCCGCTCGGCATCGTAGGCTTCGCGGCTGGCTTTCTCCTCGGCGGTCTCGCCGTCCTTCGGCGTCAGCAGGGCATTGGCCTCGACGTAGATCTTCAAGAGCCATTGGCCGCGCTCGTGGATGCCCGGCGGTTCCTGCCCGCGGTGAAACTTGTCGTAGGCCCACAGGCAGGTGATCACGCCCAGGCCGATATCTCCCGGGTAGGAGGCGCGAATGGTCTCAAATCCGGCAAACTCGGTCAGCCGGGCCAGCGACTCGCCCAGGACTGTCGCACGCAGATGCCCGACATGGAAGGAGTGGTGGGTGTTGGGCTGGGCGTACTCGACCATGAGGCGTTCGCCCTTGGGGGCGCCGCGGCCGAAGTCTTCGGCGCCGGAGATGGAGGCGTCGATCACGCGGGCGGCATAGCCGGCCGTGTCGAAGTAGGCGTTGATGTAGGCATTCTCGGCGGCCAGGCGCGTGAACCCGGGCGGGAGCTCGATCGCCGCGGCGACCTGTGCGGCGAGCTCGCGTGCACGCGCCGGGACGTTGAGCTTGCCTCCCGCCCTGGCATCGGCGGCTGCGGCCTGGAAGCAGGCGGCGGTGCCCAATCCCCAGGCTCCGCTGAACGGGACGGGCGTCCATTCCACACGTTCAGGCGCGGCGAGGCCCAGACGGCTGAACGCCCGGCCGAATGCTTCCGTCAGTGCTTGGATCTCCGATTCGAACACGCTTCTTCCTTATGGGCGGGTGGATTATAGCATGCCGGTCGGAGGCGGAACGCAAACACGACGCACCCGGGTGCGTCGTGTTTCGCGGGCGTGGCAGTTTCTGCGCGGCTAGGAGGGCTTCTTCGCAGCGGCCAGCCGCTTGGCCAGGCGGCGCTTTCGCCGGGCGGCGTTGTTCTTGTGGATCACGCCCTTGGCGGCGGCCCGGTCGAGCACGCTGACGGCGTTGCGGACGGCCTTGTCGGCCTGGGGGTCGGCCGAGGCAAGCGCGGTCTTGGCCAGCTTGACGGCGCCCCGCGCGCGGGTGCGCACCACGCGGTTGTTCGTGCTGCGGCGGGCCGTCTGGCGAATACGCTTCTTGGCGGAACGGGTGTTGGCCAACAGATCCTCCCAGCTTTCAATTGCCTACAGTTGAGAATTCTACCTTGTCCGCTCGGGACTGTCCAGGGATCGTCTCGGGGGCGCCTGCGCGTGCGGGCAGGCAGCGTGGTGGAGCGGCGCGGAGATCAGGCGTCCCGCAGCGGCAGCCTGAGGCAGAATCGGCTGCCACCCTCCGGGTTATCGTCGACCCAGATCCGGCCGCCGTGCGCTTCGACGGCCAGCTTGGCGAAGGCCAGGCCGAGCCCGGTACCGTGGCGTCGGCCGCTGCTTCCGGGCACCTGTCCGAAGCGCTCGAAGATCCGATCGCGGAACTCCGCCGCGATTCCGGGTCCGGTGTCCGAGACCGATATCTCGACCTCACCATCTGCAAGGCCGATGTGAAGCCCGATGTGGCCGCCTGCCGGGGTGAACTTGAGGGCGTTGTCCAGCAGGTTGGCCACGATCCGTTCCAGGATTCCGGGGTCAGCCGTCAGCCGCGGGAGCTGCGGCTCGCAAGTATGGCTGAGGATGATCCCCGCCTCGTTGGCCTCCTGCACATAAGGCGGCAGGAGATCGGCGCACAGACGCTCCAGGTCGACGGGTTTCAGTCGCAGGCGGAGTTCTCCCGCCTCGAGCTTGGCGATATCGAGCAGCGAGTTGACCAGTTGGAGCATCTGCTGCACGCTGCGGTGGGAGACGGTCAGAGCCTGATGCGTGATCGGCGTCTGCGGCTGCACGGCGGCGGCGTCGTCGAGGAGCTTGAGGCTGCTCAGAATGGCGGTCAGCGGGCTGCGCAGGTCGTGGACGATCATCTCCGTCAACTGGCGGCGGGTGTCTTCCAGCTTGAGGTCTTCGCTGATATCGCGCACCACGATCAGCCAGCCGACCAGCGCGCCGCGCGCGTCACGCACCGGCGTATCGGTGCGCTGCAGGGTGCGCCGGGGCGTGGTTCCGGTCTCGAAGCGGACGAGCCCGGTCGGGGGCGCCTGTCCGAGCGCCAGGTCGCCCAGCAGGCGGGCCAGGTCGCTTTGCGAGTAGCCCAGGTACTCCCCGGCGCCCAACGCTGCATCGGAGAGCTGTGCCCCGCGTGAGTCGCGCACCGACAAGCCTGTCAGTGTCCCCAGCTGCGGATTGACCAGGACGACCCGGCCGGAGGTGTCGATCAGGAGCATGCCTTCTTGAGTCGAATTCAGGACGGCCATCAGGCGATCGTAGCTCTCGCTGATGCGGCGGAACAGGTCGGTGTTCTGCAGGGCAATCGCCGCCTGAGCGCCGATCGTCTGCGCCGTGCGCACCTCGCTCTCCCCGAACAGGCGCGGCCCGTCGCTGGTCGCCTCGAGAAAGCCGAGCGCCTCTTCGCCGACAATCAGTGGGACTGCCAGCACGCTGGCGGCGTGGCGGTGCTGGCGCAGGAAGTCGCGATCCAGCGGCGTGGGGGCATTCTCGATCGACCACTGGACCGGCCGGCCCAGATGCAGCGCGTTCTCCAGCGCCGGGACCGCCTCGAGTGGGACGCTGGCGCTGAACTCTTCGCGGATCGGGATCCCTTTGCGCAGGGCCACACGCAGCTCGACCGTGCGCTGCACCGGATCCCAACGCGTAATGCAGCTGGCGTCGGCGGAGAGTGCGATCCCGAGCGTATCGGCGGCCGCCTGGGCAACGGCTTCGCTTTCAAGCGTGGCGGCGATCTGGGCGCTGGCCTGATAGAGCAGCGATTGCTCGCGCAGGCGCGCTTCGAGCTGCTGGTACAGATTGGCGTTGGAGAGCGCCACCGCGGCCTGGGCGGCCAGCTGGGTCAGGAACAGCTCGTCCTCGTCACCGAATGCCTGCGGGCGCGCGCTCTCGACGGTCACCGCGCCCAGGCAAATCTCCTGGCGCAAGATCGGCACGCTGAGGATGCTCCTCAGAGGTTCGCTGAATGGGCTGAGAGGCTTTGTCCCCTCGCCGGAAAGGCGGCAGGGCGAGCCGCTCGACACGGCGCGGCCGATGGCGCCCATATCGACCGGGTAGAGCCGGCCGGGGTCGTGCCTTCCGGCGTCGTCCGGGAAGCCGCGCCGGGCGACCACGCGTAGCCCGTTTCGCTCCTGGTCGAAGATCGCCAAGTAGGATCGCTCGCCGCCGGTCGACCGCTGGGCATGTTCCAGGATCGTCTCGAACAGTCGGTCTTGATCGAGGGTGGCGGCCATCTCACGGCCGATGGCCTCCAGCGCCCCCAATTGCGACACGCGCCGCTGAAGAGCCTCGTCGGTCGCGGCGTGGGCGCGCGCGTTGGCGACGGCCAGGGCCGCCTGTGCGGCGAGCGTCCTCATGAGCTCGATCTGGCCGGCCCGGAAGCGCTGTGGCTCGGCGAAGTAGACCGACAACTGACCGATCGTCCCACCCGGCGTCGATAGGGGGAAGTCCGCGTAGGCCCTCACCCCTTCGCTGCGCAGGCGCTGGATGTGTTCTGCAGAAAGATGAGAGGCGTCGACGTCGGCCACGATGTCCGGTGCACCAGTGTGGAACGCCTGGCAGCGCTCGACATCCGACAATTCGAGCGTGCGTGACTCCTGGACGAACCGCTCGGATAGATTGGTCGCTCTGGCCAGGCTGAGTTGCTTGTGGGGCGCGTCGAGGAGGAAGATGGCCGATTTCCGGCCGCCGCCCACCTGCACGATAGACCGGCCGACGAGCTCGAGAGTCCGTTCCGGATCGAGGGTCGAACTCATCCCGGCGGCGATCTCGTTCAAGGAGGCCAGCGCCTCGGCCCGCCGGCGAGTCTGCTCGTAGAGCGAAGCGTTCTCGATGGCCACCGACGCCTGCCCGGCGAGCGTCGTCAGGATATCCAGATCCCGCTCGGTCAGCGTCCTGCCCGCCTGTGTATGGAAGGCGGCGACGCAACCGAGCGCATGGTCGCCGCTCAATAGCGGCACGCCGACCCACGACGCCGGTGCGTTGTTGGTATCTGGCAATCCCATGGCGCCGATCATGCGGGCCGCGTCGCGCGGGATGAGGATGGGTGAGGCGGTCTGGATGACACGATCGGTCAGGCGTTTGGCCAGCGGCCGACTGGCCCATTGTTGGCGCTTGCCTTCGCGCACCGCCAACGGGAAGGTCAGCTCATCGTCCTCCGCGTTGTACAGGGCGACATAGAAGCTGTCCGCCTGGAGCAGGTGAGCGACCTGCTGGTAGATCGTCGTCAGCGCGCTGTCCATGGACAGTCCGGTCTGCAGGGCCTGACTGACTCTCCCAAGGACGGAGAGCTCGTCCACCCGTCGTTGAAGCAGTCGATCGGTCACGATCAGGCTGCGCAGCACCGGGGAGACGACGGCCGGGACGCCTCCAAGGATCAGGAATGCGCTCCAACCGAGCGAGGCATAGGCCGAGGCGACGGCTGCGGAGAAGGGGACCGGCAGCACGGCCAGCAGGGAAAGGACGGTCAGCTCGGTGCGGTCGAGACGTCGTCCACCCTGGATGTACTGGATCAGACCGTTGAGGAGCAGGAAAATGATCGAGAACACCAACCCGGCGGCCGCGATAGGTAGGAGCCCGGGCATCGCCGACCGGTCGACGGTCCACTGCCCGCCCATTGCCCGGAACGCCAGCAGCGCTGCGCTGGGGGAAATGGCGTGCAGGCTCCAGGTCAGGGAGGCAGCCCGGATCCGCTCGGCGACGTTTCCGGGCCGGTGGGCGGGCGCGCGCCGCCAGAAGCTGCGCACGATTTCCCCGGCGGTCAGGCCGATCGCCAGGGTAATACCCATAGCGGCCGGGCCGTGACTCAATCCGAGAGGCAGGCTGATCGCATGGGCCAGATTCGCTTCACCATCGCCGAAGGGGACCGGGTAGTTGACCAGCAGGCCGATCAGAACCGCGCCGATGGCCATGACCTCCCAGTGGGAGAACGAGTCGGCCGCCTGGAGGGAGGACATTCCCAACACGACCAGGCTGGCGACAGGCAGGAGCCACCAACCCCAACGGTAGCGCGGCGCAGGCATGGGAGTATTGTACAACTGCGCACTGCAGTGCGCGCCGGCGCGGCGCAGCGCTGGCTGGCCTCAGTCCGAGCTCGCTGCCGGCAGATTCGGCGGTGGGGTCCAATCCCCTAGCGTCGGACTTAGCGGTAGACCCAGGGGGTTTCGGTCGGCTCCGGGGTCGGCCGACGGGTCGCGGTGGGGCTCGGGCCGGGCGTCGGCGAAAGGGTAGCCGTCGGTGTCGGCAGAGTCGGCGTGATCGTCCGCGTCGGCGTCACGGTGCGGGTAGGCGTTGCCGTCCGGGAGGCGGTCGGCGTGCCGAGGGTGACCGGAGCCGTTGGGGTGGCGCTGGGCGTGACGGGGACCGTCGCGGTCAGGCTGGGGCGCGGCGTGCGCGTCGGGCCTCCGCCGAGAAGCGCGTTCAGCCGAGCCTCCGCCAGCGCGACGGTTTCGGGGTCGGCGCCGGTCAGTTCGAGAATCCAGCCCCAGTTGGCGATGGCATCATCCCGAGCCGGCGGGTCGGTCGCCTCGAAGGTCATCGCCCGCAGCGCGTAGGCCTCGCCTCGCTCCCATTCGTTGGCGGCTGCCGCCTGCGCATCGATTAGCGCACGGATGGCGGCGGCGTACTGGCCGAGGTTGTAGTAGGCGTGGGCATAGCCGTAGTGCAGGTCAAAGGAAGGCAGGCTGTACTGTTGCGCCCGATCGAAGTCCTGAAGAGCAGCCTGATTGTCCCCCATGGCGACACGGACCAGACCACGTGCCAGCAGGCCGGGGCCATAACGCGAGTTCAGGCCGATCGCCTGCTCGGCGGCGGCCATGGCATTGGCCGTATCGCCGATCGCAAGGTGCGCCCGGCTGAGCAGCGTCCAGCCGTGCGGGTCCTCTGGACGGTACGCGGTGTACGTCTGCAGCGGCCACAGGGCGGCGCTGTCGACGTGAAGGGCGAGGTAAGCCTGGCCGATCGCCCGATACCCGGAAACGATGGTTGGATCTTCGGCACTGCCCTCGATCGCGTTCTGCAGCGCCTCCTCGTAGTGTGTCCGGTTGAACTGCGCCTCACTTAGAAGGATGTGCAGGATTGGGGCGGTAATGCCAGAATCGATGGCCGCCTGCAGCATGTCGTCCATCGCCTTCCACAAGCGCTTCGAGGCGAAGTAGTCGCTGGAGGCGACGTAGGCTTCGATCAGGTTGGGGTCGAGGTTCAGGGCGGTGGCGAAGTCGCGGCTCGGGTCGGCCTGCGGGTCCATGAGCAGGCGGGTGCGGCCGCGCCCGAGGAAGGCCGGCGCGAATCCGTTGTCGAGCGCAGTCGCTCGGTCATAGGCCTGGAACGCGTCCCCGTAGCGGCCCAAGGCGCGCAGCGCCTCCCCGCGGAAGTAGTGGGCATCCGCCAGCTGTGGTCCGATCTCGACCACCTGGTCCATCATGCGCAGAGCTTCCTCATACTGGCCGGCGTTCAGTGCAGCCAGGCCGGCGGCGTAGGCCTCGATCTCTGGGTGCGGGGTCGAACCGGCCACGGCGGTTGCTGTCGGCGTGGCCGCCACGAAGAACACCAGCGGCGTGCCAGCCAGCTGCGTAGGAATCGGGGTGCGCAGGACCCGCGTGGCGGCCGGGATCGGTGTCTGCGTCGGCGTGCTGAAGGGCGGGGTGTCCGTGACCGTCGGGCTGGGCGGGTTGAGGATCGGGGCGAAGGCAAAACCGCGCGGGCTGACTAGCCGGAAGCCGATCAGCGCCACGGCGGCGATGATCCCCAGCCCTATCACGCCCCCGGCAAGCGTGCGGAATGTGACCCGCCGGCGGCCGCGACGCCGGGCGATGACCGGCGCGCCTACCGAAAACGCCCCGAGCGCGGCCGATGCCGGCCTGGCCTCGGGTTTCTCCACGATCGGCGGTACGACCGCGGCTGCTTGCCGGCGTGGGAGCTTCGGCGGCGGGCTGGGTTCGACTTTGTCCGGGGTCCGGGCACCCAGGACAACCAGGCCGCGCAGCACAGCCCGGTTGGTGGGGTCGAGCCGCAGGGCCGACTCGAGGCAGTAGACCCGCTCCTGTTCGGTGTCCACCACCGCGCTCATCCAGATCCAGTATTCGGCGTTGGCCGAATCGGTGCGCAGCAGGCGTGCCAGGAGCTCGCGGGCCCGTGAGCGGTCTCCGGCGCGTGCAGCAGCGATGGCCTCGGTCAACATCGTCGGGGTGGACACACAGTTCTCCCAGTGGCCGAAGTCTAGCATAGCGCCTGGGGAGGCACAACGCCACCCCCCTTTGGTATAATGCCGCCGGTGTGATCCCTCCGCGGCACGGTCTCCTCGTCAGCCTGCTGATCCCACTGCTGAGCGCGTGTGGACCCTCGGGCCTTGGCCCTCAGGAGGCCGCCACGGTCACACTCCGCCCCTATCAACCCCCGACGAGCACGCCCACCCGACGGGCGATCCCGGCGA
The DNA here is from genome assembly GCA_036803025.1 of Anaerolineales bacterium. Taxonomy (GTDB): domain Bacteria; phylum Chloroflexota; class Anaerolineae; order Anaerolineales; family E44-bin32; genus DAIRVC01. The sequence continues at coordinate 16,861 of DAIRVC010000006.1, read as the reverse complement.
CGATCGAGCCGCTGGCCACGCCGGCACCCACACCGACGCCCCTCACTCGAATCGTCGAGGAAGGGGACACGCTCGAGGCCATCGCTGCTGAGTACGGGGTCTCCCTGGATGGCCTGCTCCTCGCCAATCCGGGCATCGACCCGGGCCTGCTTCGCATCGGTCAGGGGATTCTGATCCCTGGGCCGGAAGGCCAACCGGTCGGCGTACTGGCGCCAACGGCGACGCCGCTGGCGCTGGACTACTCGACGCCGGTCTGCTATCGGACCCCCGCAGGCGCGTACTGGTGCCTGGTGCTAGTCAGAAATCCATCCCAGACGGCTGTGGAGGGCATTACGGCGCTGGTGACGCTGGTCGACACGGCCGGCGCGGCCATGGCCAGCGCGCCGGCAGTCGCGCCCCTGAACCTCCTGGCGGCTGGCGGGTCACTGCCCCTGGCCGCCTACTTCCCGCTGCCCGCGTCGGCGCCATTGGGTGCTGAGTTCCGGCCGGTCAGCGCCCTGGCCGTGGGGGCTGTGGATGAACGCTACTTGCCCGTGGAGGTCGAGCGCGCCGCCGACGAGCCCGGCGCCGACGGCCTGCACTGGCGGGTGAGCGGCAGCGTGGGGCTCGCTGAGGCCGCCGCCAGCGAGGCCGGGCGGCTGGTGGTGCTGCTCCTCGCTTTCGATGAGGCCGGCGATCTGGCCGGGTTCACCGCCGAGGAGCTGTCCCCAGGGCTCACCCCCGGCGCCTCGATGCCATTCGACCTGACCGTCTTCAGTCTCGGCCCGCCGATCGATCGGGTCGAGGTCCTGGCAGAGGCGCAACCTCCGGCCGAAGCGGGGGGGTAGCCCCAAGGCGGCTCGGCTGACGGCACTTGGCCGCCTCCGTCGGGCGGGTTAGAATCCGCCCCCGTATGGCCGCAGTGCGACTGGTCGTCCCCTCCGAGCGCACCCAACTGAGCCGGCTCCTGGATGAGCGCTCGGCCGCGGATGCCATGGCGGGCTACTACGCGCTCCACCACCCTGCCGAGCGAGTCTCGATCTTCGCCTACTACGCCTCCAACGGGGTCCCCAGCGCCTTCCTGGCGGTCGCCAGGACCGGTGTGGACCTGTTCCGTCCGCTGGTCATCCCCTTCGTGGCTCAGCCGTCCGGCATGCAAGCGCTTCTAAAGGCGGCGCTGAGCGCCGGCCGCCCGGTGCTCGTGCATGCCCCGCTGGAGCAGCGGGCCTGGGTAGAGGCGACGGCCACCTTGAGCCACGTCAGGGTATTCGAGCTCCTGCGGCTCGACCTGCGTGCCTTCGAACCGATCGTGAATGTGCTGGTAGTTGAGGCGCGCACCCCGGCCGGTTGGCCCCGCTATGAGATCCGCTCCGGCGAGGTAGTCCATGTCGCCGCGGGACTGAACTGGAAGGGCCCGGCATTCGCCGAGGTCTACCTGGACGTCAACCCCGAGGTGCGCGGCCGCGCCTTCGGCCGCTCCGCGCTGGCAGCGATAGCCGGGCGACTGTTGAGTGAGAGCATCATCGCCCTGTACCGGGTGCCAGACGACGACCCGCTGGGACGAGCCGAGGCTCGCCGTCTGGGATTCCGGTCGACAGGGGTGCGCACCTTTGAAGCACAGGCTCTGCTGCTCGAGGCCGAGCCCATGCCGGAGCGCCAAGCATGATACGTGCCTCGCACGGATTTCCACGCGGTTTCCTGTGGGGGACGGCAACGGCTGCGCACCAGGTCGAAGGCGACAACTTCAACAACGACTGGTGGGCCTGGGAGCAGCAGCCCGGTCGGATCCGACAGGGCCACAAATCCGGGAAAGCCTGTGATTGGTGGGGCGGACGATGGCAGGAGGACTTCGATCATGCGGCGCAAGGGGGGCAGAACGCGCACCGGATGTCGATCGAGTGGAGCCGCATCGAGCCCAGCCCGGCGGTGTGGGACGACGCTGCGATCGATGCCTACCGCCAGATCCTGCGCGGCGCGCGCGAACGCGGGCTGTTGCCGATGGTCACGCTGCATCACTTCTCCAGCCCGCTGTGGATCGCCGAGCAGGGTGGGTGGCTGAACCCGGAGATCGTCACACTCTTCGAGCGCTATGTCCGCAAGGCCGTGGCGGCTCTTCAGGATCTGGTCGAGATCTGGGTCACCATCAATGAACCCAACGTCTACACGGCCTCTGGTTACGTGACGGGCGAGTTTCCTCCGGGCGAGAAGGACGTGCGCAAGGCCCTGCGCGTGGCGCGCGCCATGGTCCTTGGGCACGCGGCCGCGTACCGCGCCATTCATTCGCTTCAGCCGCAGGCCAAGGTGGGGCTGGCTCATCATTACCGCGGCTTCCAGCCGGCGAATCCGCGCAGCCCGTGGGACCGCTGGGCGGCGCGCACGCGCTCCGATTTCGTCAACGCCCTGGTGCCTCGCGCCGTCCATTCCGGCCGGTTCCAGTCGATCTTCGGCAGCGAGCGTCTGCCGCAGGCTGCCGGCACTCAGGATTTCTTCGGCCTCAACTACTACACGGTCGAGCGCATCGCATTCGACGTCCGGCATGCGGGGGAGATGTTCGGGCGGGGCTTCTATCCCGCCGGCGCGGACCTCAGCCCAACCGGATTCATCGCCAACGAGCCCGAGGGGTTGTGGCAGGCGCTGACCTGGGCCGAAGCGTATGGGCTACCGATCTACATCACCGAGAACGGCGTCGAGGACGATGCCGATCAGTTACGCCCGCGCTACCTGGTGGAGCATCTGCGCCAGGTCTGGCGTGCCGTCAACTTCAACTGGCCGGTCCGGGGATACTTCCACTGGTCGTTGGTCGACAACTTCGAATGGGAGCGGGGCTGGACCCAGCGATTCGGCTTGTGGGAGCTGGACGTCTCCACGCAGGCCCGGCGCAAGCGCCGCAGCGCCGATCTATTCGAAGCGATCTGCAAGGCCAATGCCCTGTCCTCCGAGATCGTCGCGACCTACGCGCCCGAGGTGCTGGGGCGCCTCTTCCCCGGTGGCCCAGGAGAATGAGCCGATGGATCCATCGACAGAGAAGGCGCTGAGACGCATCGACGCGGCGATCGTAGCCATCTGGGCCGGGCTGTCTTTGTTCGCGCGCCGACTACTCGGCACCTTTCCCGTCGCCACCGACGCGCAGGCGGCGCTGCGGGCGATCAACGAGCTCGGGCCGGGGAAATTGATCTGGCTCCCGCTGATCTTCTACGCCGGCCTCCTTCCCCTGGCCATCCTGCTGTTCCATAGGACCTATGCCTCGCGCGACCCGCGGCAGATGCGGCTCGGCTCAGCAGCCGGTGCGCTCGGATTCGTGCTCTTCGCCATCGCCCTCAGCCTGAACGTCGTGGAGGCCACGGCCTCCAGCGTGGTCCTGTCGGGGGTCATTGGCGGACTGGACCAGGGCGCGCTGGAGCGGTTCACGCTGCTCTGGCGCATCGACCAGGTCCTTTCGATCGCCGTCCTGGTGCTGTTGGCGGGCTGGATGACAGCCGTGAGCACGGCCGGACTTGCTCCAGGATTCGCCGCCTGGCCGCGCTGGTTCGGCCTGGGAAGCGTCGCCGCGGCGGTTGTGACGCTGGCAGCCGGGATCTGGGGCGTAGTCTCCCAGGGCGCGCTGGCGGCGCTCGACGGCGGCGACGCGCTGATCCTCGTACACCTGTGGATCGGACTGGCCAGCACTCTCCTATGGCAGCAATACACGGCCCGGCCGAGGGCCGCGTGAGAGGGCCCATACTCGCCCGTCTGCTGTCGTTGGTCACCCTGGCCTGCGCCCTGAGTCTCGGATCGCCTGCGCTGGCGCAGGCCACGCCAAGGCCCTTCAGCCTGCCGTTCAACGATCCGCCCGGGCTGGATTCCTGGCTCCTGATTCAGACATACGGCAACACCGTCTTTGCCTATCGCTACCGCCATAGCGTGTATGTCGACGGACAGGGGCTGCACTTCGGGATCGATCTGGCGGCCAGGTGCGGGACGCCGGTGATCGCCATCGGCGACGGCGTGGTGCGCGAGGTCGACAGCGGCTACCACGGTGCCGGCCCGCACAATGTGATGATCGATCATCCCAACGGATACGCCTCCTTCTACGGCCATCTGCTGGCCCGCTCCACGCTGCGCATCGGCCAGCAGGTGCAGCAGGGCGAGGCCGTCGGGTTTACGGGCGATCCGGACCTGACCTGCACCTCGCGGCCGCACCTGCACCTGGAGATTCGTGACGCGCCCGACCACGTGGTCGCGTACAACCCGCTTGCACTGATCGAGGCGGACTGGGACCGCATCCTGCTGGCAGGCACCGGCGGCTTCGAGTTCGAGCAGGATCTTGAGGATCCGCGTCAGTGGACGGATCCGCTCGACCAGCCGCGCACGTACTTCGGCTACCCATTGGTGAATGACTACGATGCACCCTGGCCCCCGGACTGGTAGGCCGGCGCCCTTCGACCTGCTTTCGATCGGCCTGCTCACGCTGCTCTTGATCGGCTGCGGGGCGGGGCTGACTCAACCGCCGCCGACGGCGCCGATTCAAGCCGCCGGGCCGGCCATCGTGCGTCCCCCAACCGAGCCGCCAGCCACCCCGACCCAGCGACCTCTGCTCAGCGCGACCGATTCGCCGGTGTCGGCCCCTGCACTGCGTCTGACCGAGTCCGGCTGCTGCACACGCGCCTTCTGGTCGCCCGACTCACGCTGGATCGCATTCATCGATCGCCCGTCCGAAGACCGCCCGTCTGGGATCTATGCCGTTCCGGTCAGCGGCGGGCCGCCCGAATTGGTGAACCAGACTCCCGGGATCCTGTCGGCCAGCTGGACGACGATGGCCTACGACCGGTCCGGGCAGACGGTGGTCGAGCGCCTCGCCGACGGGCAACGCTGGAACGTTCCCAATGAGGGCCGGGCGGTGCGCCTTTCACCCAGCGGCGCAAGCCTGGCCTGGACGATGGGCTCGCAGGGCATCACGCATCCCGATCTCCGCGAACGCATCATCTGGACTGCGGCGGCTGACGGAAGCGGCGCGCACGTGGTCATTCGCGTGCGCGGCGGCGGCATCATCGGCTGGGGGGAGGCAGAGGAGCACCTGATCGTGTCCGGTCGTGTCCAGGCCGAGGGACCCTCCGGGTTGTGGCGCATCGAGCCGGAGAACGGTCGGGCGGTGCTGTTGGCCGAGGTGGAGAGCCCGCAGGATCCACTGCTCTCACCTGAAGGCGGTTGGCTGGCCTACTTCAGCGCGTTCGACTCCGGCCCCGGCGCGAACGGGCTGTACGTCGTCCGCACCGACGGGAGCCAACACACTCGACTGGAGGTGTTCGGCGCCTACCGCTGGCGGCAGGAAGGCCAGCTGCTCGTCGTGCCGCTCGAGTTGGACGAAGAAGTGCCCCTCAGGTTGCTTCAGATCGATACCTCCAGTGGCGAGGTCGTACTGTTGTCCGTACCAGAGGAGACCATCTTCGCCATCGGCGGGAACGAGTGGCAGGTCTCGCCGGATGGAACGCACCTCGTCTTCTTGTCCGCCGTCGATCGCAGCTTGTGGGTGATGCCGCTCCCGGCGCCCTGAACGGCCCGAATGGTATAATCCGCCGGCAACTCGACCGTTCCGTTCCCGGAGAGGTAGCGTAGTCTGGCCTAACGCGCGCGCCTGGAGAGCGCGTGAGCCGAAAGGCTCCGTGGGTTCAAATCCCACCCTCTCCGCCTGAGGGACTTCCGTGCGGCTGGTGCAGCGGGAGTCCTCTTGCTTCCCCTGAGTTGACAGCCGCGTGCGCGGGCGTTATGCTGACCTCGAGCGTCCGGGTGGGTCCGGCGCGGCGGAGTCCTTCGAACCCCGTCAGGGCCGAGAGGCAGCAGCGGTAAGGAGGAGCCTCCGGGTGCCGCCGGCTAGCCTGCCCGGCGCTCACCGTTAACCGGCGGGCGATCGATTGGGCGACTCGAGGATCTCGCCCGGCGCACGGCCGGGCTCAGCGTGGGATCCCTCAAGTGCTGGTCGCGCAGGCAGCGGACGACGGAGCCGTTGAGGGGCGGCTGCTCGAGCGCGAGGCGACGAGCGAGATCTGTTTGCGGACTTCCCGGCTGCGGCACGCGGGGCAAGCGACCTCGGAAATAGTCTGGCTGCTGCGAACGAGCTCCTCGAAGTCCGTCCCACAAGTGTCACAACGGAATTCGTAGATCGGCATCTGCACAGTCTCCGACGCCCGCGGTCAGGGGCGGCAAAGGATTCGATGCGTGCCAGGGCTGAAGGTTACCTGCGCAAAACGGCCCGGCCTGAGCCTTCTGGGCGGTCTGGTATACTGCCCGGCGATGAGGCTGGTGTCACGCTTTCGGGCACTGGGCGTATCCATGTGGGCCGCTGCAGCCTATGGACTGGCGGCCGCAGGCATCCTGCTGCTCTACTTCGCCGGCCTGAAGACGGTCACGCTTGTGGTCGACGGGCGAACGACGCAGATCCGCACGCACGCCCGGACGGTGGCGGCCGCGCTGAGGGATGGCGGCTGGCCGGCACAGGCGTCGGATCGAGTCTCCCCGGATCCGGACCGGCCGATCGGCCCCGGCGCGCGAATCCACCTCGATCGTGCCCAGCCCGTGGTCCTGCAGACAGACGGCGAGACGCGGCGGATCTGGTCCCCGGATCGGGTGCCGGCCAACATCCTCGCCGCCGCCGGCGCTCGGCTTCTGCCGGGAGCCTGGGTGTGGGCCGACGGCGTGCGGGTGGCTGATCCGGCCGAGGCGCTGCCCGCCGTTCCCACGCGGCTGCGCCTTGATTCGCCCGAGCACGTTTCCCTTGACATGGACGGCGCCTCAACGCAGATCGCCTCGGCCGCGCCGACGCTTGCCCAGAAGGTCGCCGACGCCGGAATTCAGCTCTTTGGCGGCGACCGCTTCGCGCCCGGTCCGGCGGCCCAATCGGCGAGCCGGCCCGCGCTGGAGCGTTCGACGGATCTGGTCATCGCCGCCGACGGGCGTGAACTGCACACTCGCGCAACCGCCGATACCGTCCGCCAGGCGCTGTCGGCTTCGGGACTGATCCCGGTCGGCCTTGACTTCACCATCCCCGCGCTGGACCAGCCGCTGCCCGAAGACGGCCGCATCCGCCTGGTGCGCGTCCTGGAGGAAGTGGTTGTCGAGCAAATTCCGTTGGAGTTCGAGACCGTCTATCAGCCCGTGACGGACCTGGAGATCGACAACCAGCGTCTGATCGAATCGGGGGCCTACGGTGTCACCGCCAGCCGGATCCGCGTCCGACTGGAGGACGGGCAGGAGGTCGGGCGCGAAGTCGAAGGCTCCTGGGTGGCGGTCGAACCGCGGCCGCGCCTCGTCGGCTACGGCACCCAGATCGTGGTGCGCACGTTGGCGACCGATGACGGCACCATCGAGTACTGGCGGGCGATCCCGATGTATGCAACCTCCTACACCGCTTCGACGGCCGGGACCCCGGTCGACGCGCCCTGGTACGGGATCACTGCCTCGGGGCGGCGACTGACCAAAGGGCTGGTGGCGATCGACCGTCGTTACATCCCGTTTGGGACGCGCATGTACGTGCCCGGCTACGGTTTCGCCGATGCGGCCGATACGGGCAGCGCGATCCGCGGCCGCCGGATCGACCTGGGCTACGATGAGGATAACTTCGTCGGTTGGCACCACACCGTCACCGTCTACTTCCTGACCCCCGTCCCATCAGCGGAAAGCATCTCCTGGATCTTCCCATGAGCCTCCCCGGCCGTGGGGCTGCGCCACCACGGCTCCCCGATTTCACAGCGCTTCTGCGCCGTCACGCTCTGCGGCTGGACAAACGACTGGGCCAGCACTTTCTGTTTGACCTGTCCGCACTGGACAAGGTCGTCTCCGCTGCGGAGCTGCACGGGAACGAGACGGTCCTCGAGGTCGGCGCCGGCGTCGGATCGTTGACCTGCCGGCTGGCCGCTTCCGCCGGTCGTGTCCTGGCGGTCGAGATCGATCGACGTCTCCTGCCGGCGCTTGAAGAGGCGCTGACGGGGTTCACCAATGTCGACATCATCCGAGGCGATATCCTCTCACTCGACCTCGAACCGCTGGTCGGCGGCGAGTCCTACGTGGTGGTCGCCAACATCCCCTATCAGATCACCTCGCAGCTCATCCGCAGGCTACTGGAGGCCCGCCGCCCGCCGAGCGCGCTGGTGCTGACGATCCAGCGCGAGGTCGCCGAGCGGATCGTCGCCTCCGCCGGGGAGATGAGCCTGTTGGCCTTGAGTGTCCAGCTTTACGGAAAGGCGCGGGTGATGGGCCGAATCCCGGCGGGTGCGTTCGTTCCGCCGCCCAAGGTCGATTCGGCCGTGCTGCGCGTGGATGTGCTGGCGGAGCCGCGCCTTCCGGCCGGCCGCATCGACGATCTCTTCCGGTTGGCCCGGCTGGGGTTCAATCAGAAGAGGAAGCAGCTTCGCAATGCGCTGGCCGGCGGCCTGCACATCCAGGCCTCCCAAGTCGAAGGGCTGCTGGAGGAAGCGGGGCTGCCGCCGCGGGCGCGGGCTCAGGAACTGCGTTGGGAAGACTGGGATCGCCTGGCGCAGACCGCTCGCCGCCGGGGGATGCTGGCCGAAGCGGTCTCAGACTAGCGGACGCCGATCGGCCGGCGAAAGCCGGCCGTGGGCGCGCAGGACTTGCCAGACCCGCAGCGCCGCCTCGGCCTGAATCCGCAGCGTCATCTTCGATTGCCCGATGCGGCGGTCCTCGAAGTAGATTGGCATCTCGGCCAGGCGGAACCCGAGCCGCTGGGCGACGAACGCCATCTCAACCTGGAACACGTAGCCGTTGGAGAGGATGCGCTCCAGAGGCATGGCCGCCAGCGTCTCGCGGCGCCAGACGCGGAATCCCCCCGTCGCATCCAGAACACGCAAGCCCAGGATAGTGCGGGCGTAGAAATTGCCGAACCACGAGAGCATAACCCGCCCGAGACCCCAACGCGCATCGAGTTGGCCGCCCGGGACATAGCGCGATCCAAAGACCGCGTCGGAGGATTCGAGCGCCTCCAGGAAGGTCGGCAAGTAGGCGGGCGAGTGCGAGAAGTCGGCGTCCATCTGGGCGATCGCCTGTGTGCCGGAAGCCAACGCAGTCCGAAAGCCGGTGATGTAGGCGGTGCCCAGACCCAGCTTGCCGGCACGCCGGATGACCTCCAGCTTGCCCGGGTTGCGGGCCGCAATCTCCTCCGCCAGTTCGCCGGTGCCGTCTGGCGAACCGTCGTCGACGATTAGCAGGTGCAGGTCAGGAATCGGCAGACCCCACAGCTCAGCCGTCAGCGGCGTCAGATTGTCCGCTTCGTTGTAGGTGGGGATCACGACCGTCAGAGAGCGCATCTTCTTCCTGGGGCGCACGAACGCGGGCGGGGGGCGCCGGCCCCGCCGTTCCCGGCGGGTCAGCCCGGCGGCAGCTTCTCGATCCGGAACTCGCACACGCGGTCGCCGACCGCGATGCAGCGCGTCTCCTGAACGTGATGCTCGGGTTTGGTCGAGGCCCAGCGCAGCAACTGCTCGAGCAGGCCGACCGTAGCGCTGCACACCGGGCGATCGGAGAGTCGCCCCCAGCAGACCGCGCAGCGGTGGATGGTCAGGGCCAAAGCGCTGCCTTCCTCCCGCAGCGTGCACTCCTCATCGCTGGTCTGGGTCAGGACGCGGGCGATTCCCTGGAGAACTAAGCGCACGCGGGTGCGGACGGGAAGGAAGCGCAGGAGCAGGCCGCCGGCAGCCGCCGCCAGCCGATAGCGGCGCAGCAGCCGATCGACCGTCGTCCAGGCAGCTCGCCGCTCGAGGCCTCGCCCGCCGCGCGGGCCGTACATCTCCTCCAGAGCGCCATTCACGGCCGAGAAGTCGGCGAAATCGACCTGCCGTTCAAGGTCGTCCGCCGGATAGCCCTCGATCCAGGCCGGCAGTCCGACCAGGTTGAGGATGGCGCTTACGCCATTCTTGCCCATCACGTCTTCGAGGGAAAGCATGAACAGCCGGGCGTATCGGTTGGGGATGAAGTAGCCGCTCTTGGGAATAGCCACAATCGCTCTGCTGTCAGGCTACAGCAGCTTCTCCAGGTCTTCCGCCGCACGCCGCATGTCCAGGAAAAGCAGGCCGAGTTTGGCCTGCTGGCGGGCCAGGACCGTCAGTACGGCTTCGTTGCCCACGGACATCAGGATGACGTAGCCGTTCTCGCCCTTGATATAAACCTGGTCGAGCGTGCCTCGACCCAGCTCCCCGGCGATACGCTCCCCCAAGGAAAGCATGGCTGCGGACATGGCCGAGACGCGGTCCTCCTCGACATTCGCCGGCAGTGCGGAGGCCATCGTCAGGCCGTCGACGCTGACGACGGCCGAGGCCTCCACGTCAGGCGAAGAGGCCTGCAGATCGCGCAAGCGGTCCACCATCAGTTCGGTGCGCGATTTTGTCAAGTTGGACTCCTGGGGCGCAGTCGTCGCGCAGGCTCGGGCTGGAAGGCGAGGCTAATGTAGCATAGCGAGGTCCGCCGGGCAAGGGCACCCCGGTGCCGGGAGCGAGCGTGCTATAATCCCCCGCCGGCCGCCTTGGGCCGGGCCGACGCAACCGGCGTCAGGCGCCCAGCCGAACCCCGGCGCTGCACGAATCTCAGGAGTTCTGCCGCCCATGGAAGTCATTGCGACGGTGATCGATTTGTTCTTGCACCTGGATGAGTATCTCAGCCAGATCATCACTCGCTACGGCACCTGGACCTACCTGATCCTGGGGTTCGTCATCTTCATGGAGACAGGCTTCGTGGTGACCCCCTTCCTGCCGGGGGATTCACTGCTGTTCGCCGCCGGGACTTTCGCCGCGCTGGGGGCTCTGGACATCTGGCTCGTGTTCATTCTGCTGTTTGCGGCGGCGGTCCTGGGGGATACGGCCAACTACTGGATCGGCCACGCCATCGGTCCACGGGTGTTCACGATGAATTCGCGCTGGTTCAAGCGAGAATACCTGGAGAGGACCCACCGCTTCTACGAGCGGCACGGCGGCGTGACGATCTTCCTGGCTCGCTTCATCCCGATCATTCGCACCTTCGCACCCTTCGTAGCCGGCGTCGGGGAGATGACCTATGGGCGGTTCATTGCCTACAACGTCATCGGCGGCTTTGTCTGGACCGCCGGCTTCCTCTTCCTGGGCTACTTCTTCGGCAACATCCCGTTCGTCAGGGACCATTTCAGTCTGGTGGTGATCGCCATCATCCTGATATCCGTCATTCCGGTCGGATACGAGTTCGTCGCCTCGCGGCTGCGCAAGCGGCGAGAGGCTCTGCCTGTCGAGACCGCCGTCTCTGGCGATCGCGCGGTTGATTAGCCGGGCCCGGCGCGCCGGCCCACTCCTTGTAGACCGATCTTTTGGATTGCTCAGTCCGCGAAGGGGCGTCCCTCGGCCGATGGCTGTGCTTCAGCGCCCTCGTGGCGCTGCCTGCGCGCCGTCACGATGATGCTCACCAGCGCGGCCAGGCTCAAGGCGAGCAGAACCAGCGGGCCCACCGTGTCTGCCCAGAGTTCGATCTGGTGGCGGACCGCCTCGTCGGCGATCTCGGGCAGGGTCACCAGCCCGATGCCCACGACAATGACCGTGGTGTTCCACAGACCGTGGAGGAGTACCGCACACAGGTAGGGTGGCAGCAGCAGTATGGGACGGCGCTCGGCCGCGGCGCGAACCAGGCCCAGCGAGGTGATGCCGGCGCCAAAGGCATGCACTATGGTCGTCCCGATCCGACTGACCATGGTGACCGTCCACTCCGCTCCCGGCTGCGGGAGGAACAGCGCCTCGAAGAGCGCATAGCCTGCACCGCAGAGGACCCCGCCCAAGAAAGCCTCCGCGCGGGAGATCGGCCGACGCAGGAAGGGCCACACCGCGGCTGTCTTCAAGGCTTCCTCGATCAGCGGCACCAGAAGCCCAGCGAATCCCAAGAGGACGGCGATGAGCCATGGCTGCCCAATCAAGAGCTCGGCCGGGGCGATCTGTTCAAGCGTCGGGCCAGGGTTTTCCGTCAGCAGCTGAAGGAGCCTGACGCCCTGCGGGGACGCCAGCAGCCCGATGACGACGAGCAGCCCAAGCGGGATCAGGAGTATCGCTTCCAGCACCAACGCCGCGGCCGGCGTGGCCCACATGCCGATCAGGAACTGCCCCCATGCCCGCCTGGGCGTGATCGCTGGCGAGAGACGGCGGACGACCAAAGCCAGGACCACGACCGGGATCCCGGCGGCGAGGATCTGCGCCAGCGGGGCCAGCAGCTGAGGGGCGACCTTCTCGGAGAAGGCCAGGTACCCCAACCCGATGGCGGCCGGGAAGAGCAGAGCGGTCCAGGCCCAAGCAAGAGACGGCATAGCGGCAGCAGGCCTCGGGAAACCGAATAGGCCCCGTCCGGACCAGTAGGCCAGGGGAATGCCGCACAGGCCCACCACGAGCACGCAGGCCGCCCACCACATGCCGGCCAACGCCTGCTCATTCTCCCCCTGCACGCTGGCCACCAGCGCCAGCGCCACTCCCCCGAACGCAGCCGCCAGACCCGCAGATATGCCGGCCAGCGACCCGATGAGTAGGAGCGCGTCATTGCGCTGTTCCGTCGGTGTTGGTCTGCTCATCGCTCCTCGATCGTCACTTGCGCGATGGTCGTCTGCGGCGGGGTGAGCAGGTCGGTCAGAGGCTCGCGGGCTTCGAGCCCTTGTAGGAGCTCGAGACCTTCGATCACCCGACCGAAGACCGTCCGGGATCCATCCAACTCCGGAAGCGCCGCCAGGGTGATGAAGAACTGGCTGCCGCAGACGCCCGGACCGCTGCTGCTCATCCCGACCACACCCGCCTGCGAGAAGTTCAGCCCGGGGCGCGTCTCGATATCGAAGACGTAGCCCGGCCCGCCCAGTCCGGTCCCGCTCGGATCGCCGCTCTCGACCAGGACTCCGGGTACCACCCTGTGGAAGGGTACGCCATCGTACCACCCCTGGCGGGCCAGGAAGACGAAGCTGGTCACCGCCAGCGGCGCTCGATCGGCATACAGCTCGAGCACGACCTCGCCGCTGGAGAGGGACAGGTGTGCACGGTAGCTCAGGCTTGGATCGAGCTCCAGGGCGGGAAACCCGTCGTACTGGTGGAGGGCGAGCACCTCCAGGCGAAGGGCAGCCTCGAGGTTCTCATGGGTCGGGCCCATCTGGAAGAGCGCGCCGTTGAGGTACACCACGGGAGTGCCGGGGATGCCGTCGCGCAGGCCCTGATCGAATGCCTGCTCCATGAGCGCTGCATAGCGTCCCGAGGAGAGGTCGCTGCGGAATCTGGCGACATCCAGGCCGAGGTCGGCCGCCGCCCCGGCAAGCCACGCCACGAAGAAGTCCTCCGGCAGGTCAATCCATTCACCCCAACGATCGAACAGCAGATCGTGCATCTCCCAGAATGCGCCTTGCCCCCCGGCGGCCTCGGCCGCCTGACCGGCCAGGGAGGCCTTGTCGTGCGTGGCCAGGAGCGGATAGGGGCGGTAGATGACCCGCAGGTCCTGCGGGTGATCCTGCACGAGCTGCGAGAGGACCGGCGCCAGAACAGCGGACTGCGCGGCCTGGAAGTCGACGTAGACGACCAGGGTCACGGGCGCGTCTTCCGGCCCGCGGCCCCAATCCCCCGCCGCCATCACGAAGCCCGCCGCGGGAAGGGGGGTCGCGGAGCTCGCCGGCTGAGGAGCCAGGGCCAGGCTGGCGGTTGGAGGCGGCAGGGCCGGGGCGCTCGCCGGAAGCGCCCCGGGCTGGACGGCACACGCTGCCGCCACGAGCGGCGCGGCGAGCAGGCCAAGCAGGCGGCGTTTCATCGTCTCAACCGGCCCTCTCACCCTGGCCTCCTCCGCCCTGTCCCACGGACACGACCTGCCACACGAACGATGCCTGCGTGTGGGCCGTGCGGTCGAGCGGGGCCAAGTTCCGCTCCGCCCACGACTTCAGCTCAGCGAACACTTCGTCGAAGGCGGGCTCGGGGATGTCGAGGAAGAATGGATAGAGCCTTTCCTCGATCTGCTTCAGGTGGTCTTGCGGGGATCGTTCGCGTGTCCATCGAGCCGCCGTGACCGCACGGCACGGCAAGCCTCGCTGCTGCAGCCAGGGGACAACCTCATCTGCGATCGAAAGCGGATTCGTCCGGGGCAGGCCGCGTTGGCTGAGCAGCTCCTTCCATTTCAACGAAATACGCTGCCTGGGATCCGACGCTACATGGTCTGTCCAACCGAGGAGCAGGATGCCCCCGGCCTCGACGACGCGCAGCGCCTCGGACAGCCCCAGCCGCCAATCGGGAAGCAGATGCAGGACGTGAACGCACACGGCGGCCGGGAATGCGCGCCGCGCGAAAGGGAGATGCAGCAGATCGCCCTCGATGCTCGTCAGCGGCGCAGAGGAGGGCGGCCGGCGTTCCACCAGGTAGGTCAGCATACGGCGGGACAGGTCATAGGCCACGACCGGGTAGCCCTGCCGCAGGAGCAAGTGCGTCACCCGGCCCGTACCGGCCCCCAGGTCCGCCACGCGGACTCCTGCCGGGAGCAATTGAGCCAGTGACTGGCGGATCTGCGCCTCGGCCTCGGGCGCGAAGGCCCGCGAACGAGCGTACTCCTCCGGCGAGCGGTGGAAAGCGCCGGCGCTCACTGGGCCGGGGCCTGCGGCCCGAACCAATCCAGTGGGATGACGTGCCCGGTGACGAAGCGCGACTCGTCGGAGGCCAGGAAGATGCACGCCCCGACGTGGTCCTCCGGCTTGAGCATGTGTTCCTTGTCCTCATGGATCTGGGCGCGAAAGGCTGTATCGGCTTTGCCGGGCGCCAGAGCATTGACGCGGATGGCGTGCGGCTTGCCCTCCTCAGCACAGGCGAGCGTGAAGCCGATCTGCCCCCACTTGCTGGCGCAGTAAGCGCTCAGCAGCGGATAGCCGCGCACCCCGCCCAGCGAGGAGATGTTGACGATCGACCCGCCTCCGGCCTGAATCATCGGTCGCCACAAGTGCTTTGTGCACAGGAATGTCCCGACCAGGTTCACGGCCAGCACGCGTTCGAAGGCGCTCAGCGGGATCCCCCATACCGGGCGAATGTTGCCCACGCCGGCGTTGTTGACCAGTACGTCGACCCTGCCGAACTCACGCAGCCCGGCCGAGACCATGGCCTTCACCTGCTCTTCATCGGAGACATCGCAGGCCATAGCCAGCGCGCGCCGTCCCGCACGTTCGGCCTCCTGAGCGACCTGCCGGACCTGCGCTTCCGTCCGCGCGGCGAGAATGACAGCCGCACCTTCACGGACGAACCCGAGCGCGATCGCCCGGCCGATCCCGCGCCCGGCGCCGGTCACAAGCGCAACTTTGTTCTCCAGACGCATTGCTCCCTCACCGGCGTAGATTCTAGCAGGAACCCTCACTCTCCCGCCAGACTCCGCGCGTCCGGCTCGCAGCGGCGGACTCTTGTCACGTGCTGGTGAGTACGGTATCCTTTGCCGCCTCGGGGGTGGTTGGGTCCCGGTGGGCTCCCCGGTCTTCAAAACCGGCGGCGGGCCGTTCAACGGGCCGCGGTGGGTTCGACTCCCATCCACCCCCGCCTGCTTTGGGTCCTGGGAGAACGCGATGGCGACGGTATTCGGTGAAGGTGATCTGCAGACTCGTCTGCTGGGCGCGGTGCGGCAGGTCATGGCCGTCGAGGATGTGACGGCCGGGACAGCCAAGGACGGCTTTCTCGTTCGCTTTCGAGGCCGGCTGGTCATCGATTCGCTGGAAGCCTACTCCCGCCTCGAGCCGGCCTTCGCCCGTGAAGATACAACCCTCCTGTTCCGGGTAGAGGCGAATCGGCATGTCATTGCCGCGGCGCCGGGGCGCATCACGCCGCGCCCATCCAAGCCGTTGCCGAATATCGTGCTTTTCATTCTGACCCTCATGAGTGTCGTGCTCGCCGGCGCCTTGTACGCCTATCAGGGCCCGGTGGACGGAACACTGCCCGAGATTCTTTACGGGGTGCTGCGCTCCATCCCGGCCGGGGCGCCGTTCGCACTGGGCCTGATGGCGATCCTGCTCGCCCACGAATTCGGCCACTACTTCGCCGCCCGCTACCACAAGACCGCCGTAAGCCTGCCGTACTTCTTGCCGTTCCCGGGAAGCACCTTCGGCACCATGGGGGCGTTCGAACAGCTCAAGGAGCCGCCGCGCAATCGGCGAGTGCTCCTGGATATCGGGCTGGCCGGCCCGCTAGCCGGCTTGGTCGTGGCCCTTCCGGTCCTGCTCATCGGGCTGGCGCTCTCCTCGATAGAGCGGCTGCCGGCGTCCTCGGCGGCCGCGGTCGGCGCCGGGCTGGAGGGCAACTCGCTCCTGTACCTGGCGGCCAAGTATGCCGTCACCGGTGAGCTTCTGCCGGCGCCGGATTCGTACGGCGGCGTCGCTCCCGTGGTGTACTGGGCACGCTACTTGCTGCTGGGACTTCCGCTGCCTTTCGGCGCCCGTGACGTGATCCTCCATCCGCTGGCCTGGGCGGGATGGGCGGGGCTGCTGGTCACCGCGCTCAACTTGATCCCTGCCGGCCAGTTGGACGGCGGCCACCTCCTTTACGTCTTGCTCGGCCGGCGGGCAGCGCGCATCGTACCCTTCATCGTGGTTGCTCTGGCCGGTTTGGGTGTCGTCTGGTCGGGCTGGTGGTTGTGGGCTGGGCTGATCTTCTTCCTGGGGCGCACGCATGCACAGCCGTTGGATGAGATCACGCCGCTCGATCCCCGTCGGCGCGCATTCGCCATCCTGGGGCTCGCGATCTTCGTCCTGGTCTTCACACCCGTGCCGCTGCGGATTCTGTAGGACCGCTGCAAGAGCCGGCCCCTGCCTGCCTCTTCCCTCTGGAGCACGAGAGGGCTGCGGGTGACGTGTCCTGCGCCTGATTGACCCGGGCTGTGCTCGCGTGCTAGAATGCACAGACGGAAGTCCGAG
>DAIRVC010000005.1:0-42360 GCA_036803025.1 Anaerolineales bacterium | reverse complement strand
GCTATGCCACCTCCGGCCAGGTCACCGGCGACGAGTCGTCCGTAGTCGGCTACGGGGCCGCCGTGATCTACCGCACCGCGGCCGCCGGATGAACGCCTCCGTCAGCTCGCTCACTGCAACGCGCGTCGGTCTCCCCGCCGCGGCGCTGCACCTTCCCACATGAACTCCGACCTCCTGTCCGATCTATTCCGCCTGCTGATCATGGCCGCACTGGTGGCCATCAACGCCTTCTTCGTGGCCGCCGAATTCGCCCTGGTCAGCGTCCGGCGCACGCGCGTCCAGGAATTGGTCTCCCAAGGCAGCCAGGCCGCCCGCTGGGTCCAGCGAGCGATTCGCGATCCCGATCGCTTCATCGCTGCCACACAGCTGGGCATCACCATGGCCAGCCTGGGACTCGGTTGGGTCGGTGAGCCCGCCCTTGCCCACCTCCTCCAGCCTGTGGTGAGCCTTTTCCCCGAGTCGATCTCCGCAGAGGTCTCGCACGGCCTGTCGGCCGGGCTGGCCTTTGGCGTGATCACCTTTCTCCACGTCGTCATCGGCGAGTTGGCCCCCAAGTCGATCGCGCTGCAGAATCCCGAGCGCACGGCGCTGTTCGTCGCCCAGCCGACGGCCTGGACAGCCGCGCTCTTTCGCCCGTTGATCTGGCTCCTGAACGGCTCCGGGAATCTGCTGCTGCGCCTGGTCGGCATGCAACCCGCCTCGGCCCACCAACTGGCGCACTCGGTCGAAGAGCTCAAGATGCTCGTCACAGCCAGCGCCGCCAGCGGTGTGGTCGAGGCCGATGAAGAGGACATGCTCCAGGCGGTCTTCGACTTCGGTGATACGCTCGTCCGCCAGGTCATGGTCCCGCGCACGGAAATGGTCGCCATCGCGGCGGAGGCCTCACTGGACGAGATCGCCGCCCTGGTCCTGCGCCATCCCTTCACCCGCTACCCGGTCTATGAGGGCGACCTTGATCACGTCCAGGGTGTTATCCATCTGCGCGATCTGATGCGCGCCCGCCGCGGCGAAGGGGCCGGCCTGGCCACGGCACGCGGCTTGATGCGCGAGGCGATTTTCATCCCCGAGACCGCCCGCATTGGCACGCTGCTCCGCCGATTCCGCGCCCGCCGCCATCACCTGGCCATCGTCGTCGACGAGTACGGCGGCACGGCCGGCATGGTCACTTTGGCCGACCTGCTCGAGGAGATCGTCGGGGAAGTGAACGACGAATTCGATTCCGGCTCCGAGATTCAGGCTCTGCCCGATGGGTCCTACCTCCTGGACGGCCTGACCCTGATCGAAGCGGTGAACGACTACTTCCAGCTGAAGCTGGGTGACCCCTCCTACGACACCATCGCCGGCTTTGTCCTTGGACGCCTGGGCCGGATGGCCAAGGTCGGCGATACCCTCACCGCCGAAGGCGTCCGGTTGCGCGTCGAGGCGCTCGACGGGAAACGCATCGAACGCCTGTCCCTCTTCCGCCTACCCGACGCCGGCGCCGGGACGCCGCCAAGGTGACCTTCGCCGAGATCGCCGTCAATGTCCCCCCGGTGCGGGGGACATTTCACTACCACTTGCCGCCGGAGTTGGAGGGCCGGCTCTGCCCCGGCCACCTGGTCACCGTCCCCTTCGGACGACAGCGCGTCCAAGGGGTAGTCTTGCGTCTGCTCGCCCTGGCCGACGTGCCCGAGACGCGTCCAGTCGAAGCCCTGGTCGATTCCGTCCCGGTCCTGACCTCCGCCCAGCTGGAATTGGGCCGCTGGCTGGCCGAGTCGACGCGCACCCCGCTGATCGATTGCCTGACGCTCATGCTCCCGCCGGGGCTGAGTCAGCCGGCCGATTCGCTCTACACCCTGGTAGATCCCCAGACCGCCGAGGACAATCCGACACAAGCTCGGCTGTTGCAGCTGCTCTCCCAACGCGGCCCGCTGCGCGGTCGCCAGATTCAGCACGCCCTGCCGCGGGCTGCCTGGCGCAAGGCGGCCGAGGCGCTGGTCCATCGAGGTGCGCTTTTGCGCACCCCGATCCTGGACACCCCGCGAGTCCAGCCGCGTCAGGTGCACACGGCTGCTCTGTCCGCTGACGCCGGCCACACGACGACCGCGGCAGCGAGCCTCGGCCGACCGGGAAGCCCGGCCGCCCGGCGACGGGCCGCCATCCTGGCCATGCTCGGCCGCGAAGCCGGCGCGGTTGAGGTGAGCTGGATCTATGCCGAGACCGGCGCCGGCCTGGCCGACCTGCGCTTTCTGGAGGCGCGCGGCCTGGTCGTCCTGGGCGCCCGCCAGGTGTGGCGCGACCCGCTGGCCGACATCGACTTCGTGACCTCCGAGCCTCCGGTGCTGACGAACGACCAGGCCAGGGTGTGGGAAGCGGTGCGGCAGGCACTCGACCAGTGCGCCGCCGGCGCGACCGTCCGACCGCATCTTCTCCACGGGGTGACCGGCTCCGGCAAGACCGAGATCTACCTGCGCGCCGTGGCCGACTGCCTGGCACGCGGCCGCCAGGCGATTGTCCTCGTGCCCGAGATCGCCCTGACGCCGCAGACCGTCCGCCGCTTCCTCTCCCGCTTTCCCGGCCAGGTCGGGCTGCTGCACTCGCAGCTGACACCCGGGCAGCGCTACGACACTTGGCGTCGCGCCCGCTCCGGCCGCCTGGGGGTGATCGTCGGGCCGCGCAGCGCGCTGTTCGCGCCGCTTCCCGACATCGGCCTGATCGTCCTGGATGAGGCGCACGACGATTCCTACAAGGAGCAGGCCCAGGCGCCGCGCTACGACGCCCGCCGGGCCGCAGCAGCGTATGCCGGCCTGCTGAGCGCGCTGTGTCTGATGGGCACGGCCACGCCGGACGTGGTCAGCGCCTACCAGGCCGCGCAGGGTCGGGTCGCTCTCCTGGCGCTGCCGCAGCGCATCCTCGGCCACCGCGTGCGGGTAGCGCAGCAGTCGGCCCGCCTCGGCATCGCCTCACGCTACTCGCCGCTGGAGGCCGAAGCCGAGAGTATCGCCCTGCCGCCGGTCCAGATCGTCGACCTGCGTCAGGAATTGCGCGCCGGCAACTCCTCGCTCTTCAGCCGCGCCTTGCAGCAGGCCCTGGCTGAGACTCTGGCCGCCGATCAGCAGGCGATCCTGTTCCTGAACCGGCGCGGCTCGGCCACGTACGTGTTCTGCCGCGACTGCGGGGAGGCCTTGCGCTGCCGGCGCTGTGAGACGCCTCTGACCTTCCACGGTCCACAGCAGGAACTGCAATGCCATCACTGCGGCCATCGGCGCAAGATGCCCGAGACTTGCCCCGCCTGCGGAAGCACCCGCATCAAGCAGTTCGGCGCCGGGACGCAGCGGGTCGAATCGGAGGTTCAGCGCCTGCACCCGTCGGCGCGCACGCTGCGCTGGGACCGGGATGCGACGCGCGCCGCCGGCGCGCACGACGTCCTCCTGGCGCACTTCGCCAACCATCGCGCCGACGTGCTCGTCGGGACGCAGATGATCGCCAAGGGGCTCGACTTGCCGTTGGTGACGCTGGTCGGGGTCGTCTCGGCCGACACGGGCCTGAACCTGCCCGACTTCCGAGCGGCCGAACGCTCATTCCAGGTGCTGACACAGGTCGCCGGACGGGCCGGCCGCGGCCTGCTCGGCGGCCGTGTCATCCTGCAGACATTCCAGCCCGATCACTACGTGATCCGCGCCGCCGCCGGTCACGACTACCGAGCCTTCTACGAGGCGGAAATCCACAACCGCCGCGAGCTCGGCTACCCGCCCTTTCGTCGGCTGGCGCGCCTGATCTTGCGCCACCCGCGCCTCGAGCAGGCCTCGCGCGAGTCCGCCCGCCTGGCCGCCTCTCTGCGGGCGCGTATCGCCAGGCAGGATGTCCGAGCGGACCTGATCGGACCGGCGCCTTGCTTCTACGCCCGCGTGCGCGGGCTGCACCGCTGGCAAATCGTCATCCGAGCGGCGGACCCGGCCGCGCTCATCCCTGACACTCTCCCCGACGGTTGGAGTGTGGATGTCGATCCGGTCACCCTGCTGTGAGAGAGGCTGACGATGTCGGAGGTTCGGCGCACCCTGGAGAAGCACCTGCAGGCGATCATCGAGGCCGACCTGGCAACCTATCACGCCACGACGGCTGAGGATCTGAGGCTGTACGAGTGGTATGTGACCCCGCACCGGATCGACGGCCTGCCATTCCACGACTTCCTCATGACCGAGGCCGCTCGACCGGACAGCGCCGCCCAGGCTCTCGACCCGACGCCGGCCTCGGGCGCCTCAGGCGACAAGGCGCGCGTGCGCTTCGACCTGGCCAACTACGACGAGCAGGTCTACGGCGACGCCGCCATCTGTTCGTACACGCTGCTAGTCTCCAGTGGAACGCCATCCGGCGTGACGGTCCGCAGCCATAACGAGAGCCGGGTGCTCGTGCGTCAGGCCGGTCACTGGAAAGTCGTTCACGTGCACAAATCCCCCGCCTGGAACGCACCCTTCTCGCCGCCGGGCGCCTAGCCGCCGACCTGGTCCCAGACCTCGGCTTGGGCCCTAGCCCTTGACGGATCCCGCCAGAAGGCCGCGGACGAAGTAGCGCTGCAGCGCGAATAAGATCAGCAGCGGGATGACCATCGTCACGAAAGCCCCGGCGGTGAGCAGGTGCCAGTCCTCGCCCTTGGTGCCGATCATGGCCGTCAGCCGCGAGGTGACGATGGCGACATCGGGGTTGGTGCCCAGGAAGACCAGCGCCACCAGCAGATCGTTCCAGATCCACAGGAACTGCAAAATGGTGAACGAGGCGATGGCCGGCACGGAGAGCGGGGCAGCGAGCAACGGGGCGGAGGCCCCTAAGCGCTCGACGCCTCCGCGGCGGCCGGACTACCGAGCGAGGCCACAGCTTCACAACCGGCCGAGGCTCTGCGGGTAGGCGCGAAGCCGCCGCCCGAAGGCGGCGGCTCCACCCGTGCCACCGGGG
Source organism: Anaerolineales bacterium (assembly GCA_036803025.1). Taxonomy (GTDB): domain Bacteria; phylum Chloroflexota; class Anaerolineae; order Anaerolineales; family E44-bin32; genus DAIRVC01. The sequence goes on along the minus strand of DAIRVC010000005.1, from coordinate 37,431 downwards.
AGTCAGCGATTCAGGCCGGCAGATGGGCCGCGTTGTACAGGCGCTCGCGGATCGCCAGCACTTTGCGGCGCAGGCCTTCGTCGGTCTCAAGCAGGTCTGTGATCTTGTCGCAGCCGTACATGACCGTGGTGTGATCGCGCCCGCCCAACGCGTTCCCGATTTGCGGCAGCGAGGCGTCGGTCTCGGCCCGGATCAGGTACATGGCCACCTGCCGAGGCAGCGCCACCAGGGCCGAGCGATCGCGGCTGAGCAGCCGGTCTTCGTCCACGCTGAAATGCTCGGCCACCGCGGCAATGATCCGATCGGGTGAGAGCGCGCTGGCGCGCGGCATCAGATCGGTCAGCGTGTTCTCCACCAGCTCGGGGGTCATCGGCATCTCGCTCAGGTCGCTGAAGGCCAGCACGCGCGTCAGGGCGCCTTCCAGTTCCCGAATATTGCTCTGCACCCGCCGGGCGATCATCTCCAGGTACTGCGGCTCGACCTGCCGTCCGGCCCGCTCGGCCTTCGAGCGCAGGATGGCCACGCGCGTCTCGAAATCTGGCGGTTGGATGTCGGCTGTCAAGCCCCATTCGAAGCGCGAGCGTAGGCGCTCCTCCAACGTGACCAACGCCTTGGGCGGCCGATCGGAGGAAATGACCAGCTGCTTGTCCTGGCCGTGCAGAGCGTTGAAGGTGTGGAAGAACTCCTCCTGGGTCGACTCCTTCCCGGCGATGAACTGGATATCGTCGATGAGCATGACGTCGATGCGCCGATAGCGCTCGCGGAACATCTCGGTCGTGTGGTTGCGAATGGCGTTGATCAGATCGTTGGTGAACTCTTCCGAGGTGACGTACAGGACGCTCAGGCCGCGCCCGGCGCAGGCATTTCCGACCGCGTGCAGCAGGTGGGTCTTGCCCAATCCCACACCGCCGTACAGGAACAGCGGGTTGTACGAACGGGCCGGGCTTTCGGCCACAGCCTGGGCGGCAGCGTGCGCCAACCGGTTGCTGGGCCCGACCACGAACGTCTCGAACTGGTAGCGCGGATTGAGGCGGACGCGCACGCCGGGCGCCGACTCCTTGCTCGGGGAGGCCGCGGCAGAAGCCAGCGCGTCCTCCTCGCCGGCCTCGCCCTGCCAGACCACAAAGCGCACCTCGACCGTGCGCCCGACGACTCCGCTCAGGACGCGTTTGACACTGCCCGTCAGGCGGCTTTCGAGCCAGTCACGCGCGTAGGCGTTCTGCACGCCGAGAATGTACGTTCCATCCTCGCAGGCCAGCAGCTCCGTATCGCGCACCCAAGTGTCGAACGTGGCCCTGGGCATCTCCATCTGGAGCTGCCCGAGTGCCGCCTGCCAGGACTGATCCGCATTCATGCCCGACATCTTGTGCGCGTCCACACCTGTTACAAGGTAGACTCGACTGTGCTGGCTGCGCGCCAACCCATTCGTACCCTGATTGATTCTGGTCTCCCTGGTGCTGCCCGGCGTGGTCCTCTGCCGGTCCGGCGTCGCGGGGGAGATCACTCCGTGGCCGTGATCTTCCACGACGCCCCGCATTCTAGCAGAAGGAACACCCATCTTCAAGACGCGGGCACGTCTTTAACCTAAAAAGAATCAATGTTTTAAGGATCGGGAATGTTAAAGGCGGGACCGGCGCATGCCGCCCGGCGCGGCCAACCGGCGCCCGATCCTGTGCGAGAGGCTCGCTGGACCCCCCCGACATCTTGGGGGAGTCCCTCCCTTCACCGCCAGCCTTGGGGCTACACGCCCGCTGGCCTGCAGGTTGTCTGTACCGCGCCGGGAATGTTAAAGGATGCCCGCCGTGGGCCGGGGGTCGTGGGACCAGCCCGAAGCGCGATTCTCAGCCTTCGCCCGAATCAGTGAAAATGGGCACGCGCCGCCCTGCCCTCGGTGATTTACATCGAGCGACAGGGGTCGAGACACGATTCAGGCCTCGCGCCAGGCTTCTTCGAGGGCTTGTTGAACGGAGCGTGCCGGCAGGGCGCGCACCTCCGACGGCCAGCTCTCGCCGCGCCGCACCGTCTGCGGCACGATGACGCGTCGGAATCCGAGCTTGCCGGCCTCGCGCAGCCGGGCGGCCATCTGCCCGACCGCGCGCAGTTCACCGGACAGCCCGACCTCGCCGATCAGCGCCAGATCGGCCGGCAGCGGACGGTCCCTGAGCGACGAGGCGATCGCGGCCGCCACAGCCAGGTCGGCCGCTGGCTCGCTCACCTGCAGCCCCCCAACCACGTTGGCAAACACGTCCTGGTTGCCCAGGCGCAGGCCGACGCGCCGCGTGAGAACGGCGATCGTCAGGAGCAGACGGTTGTAGTCCAACCCGTTGGCGGTGCGCCGCGGATTGCCGAAGGCCGTCTCGCTGGTCAGGCCCTGCACCTCGACCAACAGCGGCCGCGTGCCCTCCATGGTGACGGCGACCGCCGAGCCGGGCGCGTGGATCACCCGCTCGGCCAGGAAGGCCTCGGACGGATTGGCGACTTCGGCCATGCCCGAGGCGCGCATCTCGAACACGCCCACTTCGGCCGTTGCCCCAAAGCGGTTCTTGACCGACCGCAGCAGTCGGTAGGCGTGGTACGGATCGCCCTCCAGGTACAAGACGGTATCGACGATGTGTTCCAGGACACGCGGCCCGGCGATGGCACCCTCTTTGGTGACGTGTCCGACCAGGAACACGGCCGCATTGGTGGCCTTGGCCAGCGCCTGCAGGCGAGCGGCCGACTCGCGCACCTGGGTGATCGAGCCGGCCGACGAATCGAGCTCGGGCAGATAGACCGTCTGGATCGAATCGATCACCAGCAACTGCGGCTCCAGGCTGTCCACGTGCTGCAGGATGGCGGAGAGATCGGTCTCGGTGACCAGGAAGAGCTCTTGCGGCAGGCTCGATTCCCCCTCGGGCGAGAGCCGCAGCGCGCGACTCTTGATCTGGGTCTCCGATTCTTCGCCTGAGACATACAGCACGCGCCCGACACGGGCCATGGCCAGCGCCATCTGCAGCAGCAGTGTCGACTTGCCGATGCCCGGATCGCCGCCGATCAGTACGACCGAGCCGGCGACAATGCCCCCGCCCAGGACGCGGGCGAACTCCCCGATCGGCAGGCGCAGGCGATCATCGACGCCCGCTTGCACCTCGACCAGGCGGCGCGGCCGCGAGAGTGCCGGGCCGGTCCGGCCCGGGCGGCGCGAGGCGGCCGGGGCGGCTTCGCCGACCATGCTGTTCCAGGCCCCACATTGCGGGCAGCGCCCGAGCGCCTTGGGCGCGCTGCGGCCGCATTGCTGGCAGACGTACTGGATCTTAGGTGTCTTCGCCACGGGAAGCCCGCCGGCATTATACAACCGGCCCGACGAGAATCCGTCGGGCCGGTCAGTTCACGAGTGCCGGCTGCCCCGCCTCAACCTGCCGGGGCGGCCGCCTGTGCCTCCGCCTGCGGTTCATCCTTCTCCTGGCGCAGGACGATGCCTTCCTCGTCAACATCGACGACGACGTGATCGCCCACGCGGAACTCGCCGGCCAGCAGCCCATCCGACAGGCGGTCTTCGACCTTGTTCTGGATCACCCGCCGCAACGGCCGGGCGCCCATCTCCGGATCGAAGCCCTGGTCGGCCAGCTTCTCACGCGCCGCCGGCGTGGCCCGCAGCTTGATTTGGTGCTCCTCCAGGCGGAGCATGACCTTGCCCAATTCCAGATCGACGATCGACCCGATCTGCTCGCGCGTCAGGGCATGGAAGACAATCAGCGCATCGACCCGGTTGATGAACTCCGGCCTAAAGACCTTGCGCAGCGCGTCCATCAACTTCTTGCGCATGTCTTCGTAGGCCAGGCGCTCCTCTTTGACCTCGTCGCGCTTGAGGGCGAAGCCAAGCTGCGTCTGCCGGCGGATCATCTCGGCACCGACATTGGAGGTCATGACGATGATCGCGTTGCGGAAATCGACCTTGCGGCCGCGCGCGTCCGACAGGTGCCCCTCCTCCATGATCTGCAGGAGCATGTTGTGCGCTTCGGGATGGGCCTTCTCGACCTCGTCGAAGACCACGATCGAGTACGGCCGGCGCCGGATCGCCTCGGTCAACTGGCCGGCATCGTCGTAGCCGATGTAGCCGGGCGGCGCTCCGACCAGGCGACTGACCGTGTGCCGTTCCATGAACTCGGACATGTCGATCTGCACCAGGGCGTCCTCGCTCCCGAACATGAACTCCGCCAACGCCTTGGTCAGCTCGGTCTTCCCCACGCCGGTCGGGCCGAGGAACACGAACGAACCGATCGGCCGGCGCGGATCCTTGAGCCCGGCCCGAGCCCGGCGCACCGCCTTGGCGATAGCCTCGATGGCCTCGTCCTGTCCGACGATGCGGCGGTGCAGCGCTTCTTCCATCTGCAGCAGCCGCTCGGATTCCTCCTGGGCGATTTGCATCACCGGGACACCGGTCCACATCGACAGCACTTCGGCGATATCGTCGGCGGTGACGCGCACGCTGGCGGAGCTGCGGTCCCAGCCGGCGCGCATCTGCGACAGCTTGCCCTCCAGCTCGCCCTCGCGCTCGACCAGCTCCTGAGCGTCGTCGAAGCGGGCCTCGTCGACCGCCTGGGCATGGTCGCGGCGCGTCTTGCGCAGCGCCTCGAGGGTCTCCTTGATCGTGCGCGCCTCGGGGCTCTTGTACATGCGCACCCGCGAAGCGGTCTCGTCAATCAGGTCGATGGCCTTGTCGGGCAGGAAGCGCTCGCTGACGTAACGGGCCGAGAGGTGCACAGCCGCCTCGAGCGCTTCGTCGGTGATGATCAGGCGGTGATGTTCTTCGTAGGGCTTCTTGACCCCGCGCAGGATGTCGATCGCCTCGGCCACCGTCGGCTCGTCGACCATCACCGGCTGGAAGCGCCGCTCCAGGGCGGCGTCGCTCTCGATGTGCTTGCGGTACTCGTCCAGGGTGGTGGCGCCGATGACCTGCAGCTCGCCGCGCGCCAGCGCCGGTTTGAGGATGTTGGCCGCATCGACCGACGACCCGGCCGACCCGGCCCCGACCAGCATGTGAACCTCGTCGATGAACAGGATCGCGCCGCAGGACTTCAGCTCGTCGATGACGCGCTTCAGCCGCTCCTCGAACTGGCCGCGGTACATCGTGCCGGCCACCAGCGAACCGACGTCCAGCTGCAGCACGCGCTTGCCCAGCAACGGCTCGGGGGTCTCCCCCAGGATGATACGCTGCGCCAGGCCTTCGACGATGGCCGTCTTGCCCACGCCCGGTTCGCCGATCAGGGCCGGGTTGTTCTTGGTGCGGCGGGCCAGGATCTGGATGACCCGCTCGATCTCCATCTCGCGCCCGATGACCGGGTCGAGCTTGCCTTCTTCCGCCAGGCCGGTAAGGTCGGTGGCCAACTGGTCGACGAGCGGTGTCTTGGCCTGCGGCTCTTTCTTGGCCGTCCCGCTCGTTTGCGTGATCGATCGCCGGGCCGTACCTTCCTGCAGGACCCGGCGCGTCTGCCGGCGCACCTGTTCGGGCGTGACCCCCATGCGCTTCAGGACGTCGACCGCCACGCCCTCGTCCTGGCGCACCAGCCCGAGCAGGAGATGCTCGGTGCCGATGTAGTGGTGCCCCATGCGGCGCGCCTCTTCGATGGCGAACTGCAGCACCTGTTCGGTGGTCGGCGCCAGCTCGATGCGGCCGGCCGGCGGGCGGCTTGCCGCCGTCAGGCGCTCGACCATCTCCTTGACCCGCTCCGAGTCGAGGTCGAGTTCGCGCAGGACCCGGCCAGCCACGCCGCCTTCCTCGCGGATCAGGCCGAGCAGCAGGTGCTCGGTGCCGATGTAGTTATGACGCATCCGCTCAGCCTCTTCATGCGCCAGGCTGAGCACGCGCCGCGCCCGCTGCGTAAACCGTTCCATTTTGCTGTCGGCCACGGTCACCCTCCGCGCTCGACTACCCTAACTCATACTACCCTTGTCTGATTCTACCAGAGTTTCGAGTCCCACCGCGCTCGGAGCGTGCGATTTGGGGTAGGAAAGAAGTAGGCCGGGCGTGCTGGCTTCCACACCCGGCCCAGAAGTCACTCGGCTTCCGGCGTCGTCCCTGCCCCCTCTTCTTCGGGGGGCGAGGCCGCCTCCGGCGTCTCGGCCGGCGGCGCTTCGCTCGCCGGACCTTCCTCGACCGAGGCAGACGGCGGCGCTTCGGTCGCCGGACCTTCCTCGACTGAGGCAGGCGGCGGCACTTCGGTCGCCGGACCTTCCTCGACAGAGGCGGGCGGCGGTGCCTCGGCCGACAGGTCCTCTTCCAGCGCGGCGTCGAAATCCTCGACCGGCTCGTTCAGCTCGGCCGCGGCGGTGCGCCAGTCCAGGTCGGCATACTCGGACGAATCGACCCGCTTCAGGCTCAGGCCGATGCGGCGGCGCTCCGGATCGAGCTTGATGACCCGTAGGCGCAGCGTGTCGCCTTCCTTGACCACCTCGCGCGGGTGCTCGATGCGCCGCTCAGAAAGCTCCGAGATGTGGATCAATCCCTCGAACTCGTAGCCGTCCGCCTGCTTGAGGCTGGCGAACGCCCCGAACTTGATCAGCTTGGTGATCGTGCCTTCGACCAGCTGGCCTTCGGCGAAGCGCTCGGTGATCCCGGCCCACGGGTCGGACTCGAGCTCGCGCATCGATAGGCTGATGCGCTTGCGGGCCGGGTCGACGCCGAGCACCTTCACCTGGACCTTCTGACCGACCTTGAGCACCTCGCTGGGATGGGCGATGCGCCGCCAGGAGATCTCCGACAGGTGCACCAGGCCGTCGGCGCCGCCGATGTCGACAAAGGCGCCGAAGTCGGCCAGGCTGATGACGTGTCCGGGGCGGACCTCGCCCGGGCGCAACTCGGTGATCAGGCGCTCCTTGAGCGCCTCGCGCGCCTCGCGGGCGGCCGCCCGCTCCGAGAGGATCAGGCGGTTGCGGCGGCGATCGACCTCGACCACGCGGGCGACGATCGGCTCGCCGACCATCTTCGCCCAGCGCTTGTCGGGGGTCTCGCCCTCCGCCCGGCGCCGGCGCGACAGGCTGACCTGGGAGGCGGGGATGAAGCCGCGCAGCCGTCCAAGTTTGACAATCAACCCGCCCTTGTTGTAGCCGGCCACACTCCCTTCGAAGAGCTCCTGGCTCTGGCGCAGGTTCTCGGCGTCCAGCCAGTCCTTCTCCTCTTCGGCGCGCGCCAGCGACAGCAGGATCCCGCCATCGCGCTCACCCGACTGCACGATGTAGACCAGGATCTTCTGGCCGACCGCCAACTGCTCGCGCTCTTCGGCCGGGATCTGCTCCATCTCGCGGGCGGGGATCAGGCCTTCCGACTTGGCGCCGATGTCCACCAGGATGTCGTTATCGGCAATGCGCGCGATCGTCCCTTCGCGGATTTCGCCGCGCTTGGGCATGTCCAGTTCGTAGTTCTCCCCCTCCAGCATGGCGTCCATCGGGTGGGCGTTTGCGGCGCCGGCATCCCCCGAAGCGTCCGCCTGTGCCCCGATGGGCTTCTCGTTAGGCTCCATGGAACTCGGTTCTCCGACGACAGTAGGATAGGTTGATTATAAAGGTGAACCGGCCGATTGACAACCGGAGTTGAATCGGCCTCGGTCGGGCCGTCTCCCGCCTGTTTCCCGGCGCCATGAGCACGGCGTCGCCGGCCGCACCCCTCCCAGAACGAAGGTTCGGCCCAGCCGGCCGAGACGGATCAGGTATAATCTCGCCGGAGATCACTGCCGTGGCCGTCGTCTACCCATTCACTGCCATCGTCGGACAAGAGCGCATGTGCCGCGCGCTGGTCCTGAATGCAGTCAACCCGCGTATCGGCGGGGTGCTGATCCGCGGCGAGCGCGGCACCGGCAAGTCGACCGCCGCCCGCGCCCTGGCCGCCTTGCTGCCCGAGGTGCGGGTCGTGGCGGACTGCCGTTTCGGGTGCGACCCCGACCGGCCGACGACCTGGTGCACCGACTGCAAGGAGCGCGCCGCGCGCAACGAGCGCCTGCCGGTCAACAGCCGGCGGACCTCTTTCGTCGATCTGCCCGTCTCGGCCACCGAAGACCGGGTGGTCGGCACGCTGGATATCGAGAAAGCCATCAAAGAAGGGGTGCGCAGCTTCGAACCGGGCGTGCTGGCCGCCGCCAACCGCGGCCTGCTCTACATCGATGAGGTCAATCTGCTGGACGACCACGTCGTCGACCTGTTGCTCGATTCGGCGGCGCTGGGAATGAACATCGTCGAACGCGAGGGCATCTCCTTCGCCCACCCGGCCCGCTACATCCTGGTCGGCACGATGAACCCGGAGGAGGGCGACCTGCGCCCGCAGCTGCTCGACCGCTTCGCCCTCTCGGTCGACATCCGCGGCCTGCACGATCCGCGTGACCGGGTCGCCATCATGGAACGCAACCTGGCCTACGAAGCCGATCCGGAAGGTTTCCGCTTGGCCTGGATGTTGCGCGAAGAGGCCCTCTCCCGAGAGATCGAGGCCGGCCGAGAGCTGGTCGAGAAGGTCACCTACACCAAGCGCGACCTGCTGGCCATCGCCGCGCTGACCTCGTCGCTGGACGTCGACGGGCATCGCGCCGACCTGGTCATCCTCAAGGCGGCCCGCGCGCATGCAGCCTTCGAAGGCCGCACCCACGTCAACGACCGGGATATCGCCCTGGCCGCAGAGCTGGCGCTCCCCCACCGCCTGCGCCGCGGCCCCTTCCAGCAGGTCAACGTCGACCCGCAGGAACTCCAGGCGCGCATCGAGCAGGCCCAGGCCCAGGTCAGCGAAGATGGCGAGGAGATCGAGACCACCCCCGCCGACGAGAAGGCCGAGGCTAAAAAAAAAGCTCGTCCATAGCCCGTGAGGTCGACGAAGAACAGCGCCAGCAAGACAAACCCGATCCCACCCGCCAGGACGTAGCCGAGGCGCTCGAGGCGCACTGGTGGGACGGCGGCGAGAAGGTCAAGTCCGGCCCGATCTTCACCCCGCGACGCATTCAGAGCCCGCTGGATCGCATGACACGCCGTCATGGCGGCCGACGGACGCTGACCCGCACGGACCTGCGCCGCGGCCGCTACATCCGCGCCCGCCCCGCCCAGGGAAAGACCGACGACATCGCCTTCGACGCCACCATCCGAGCGGCGGCCCCCTTCCAGCGGCGCCGCGCGGAGCAGCGCCAGCGGGTGGCCTTCGCCATCCAGCCGGATGACCTGCAGCGAAAAGTGCGCGTCCGCCGGGCGGCCAACCTGATCCTGTTTGTCGTCGACGCTTCCTGGTCGATGGCCGTCGCCGAGCGCATGTCGGCCACCAAAGGCGCCATTCTGTCGCTGTTGACCGACGCCTACCAGCGCCGCGACCGCGTGGGCCTGGTCGTCTTCCAGAAGGACCGTGCCCTGACGGTGCTGCCTCCGACCAACTCAGTTCAGCTGGCGCAACGCGCCTTGGCGGATATCCCCGTCGGCGGCAAGACGCCTCTCTCGGCCGGGCTGACTTTGGCCTTCGAGCTCTTCCAACAGGAGAAGATCGCCCACCCCGACGTCCTGCCGTTGATGATCCTGCTCACCGACGGCGCCGGGAACGTATCCATGAGCAGCCTGCCGCCCCAGCAGGAAGCCCACCAGGTCGCCGATCGCATTCGCCAGGCGCAGATCCGTTCGATTGTGATCAACATGGAACACGCCGCATTCGATCAGGGTCTGGCCAAGTCCCTGGCCGACCGCCTGGGCTGCCCGTGCTACACGCTGCACCAACTGCGCGCCGAACATCTCTACCAGACCGTGCGCCAGGAAATCGACGCCGCCTGATCACGCCGCGCGGTTGAGACCTCGCCCGCGGTCCCGCGCCGCGATCAGGTTCTCTTGGATGCGAGGAGACCGACTCAGATGACACGCTGCTGGCGCGCCAGGGAAACGCCCGCCCGGCCCCCGCACCAGCGGCGTGCTCCGGCGCCTGCGCAGGCCTTTGCCATTGCGGCGATTCTCAGCGCAGCCTGCGCCTGGACCGGCCAGCTTCCGTTCTCTCCCTCGCCGACCGCAACCCCCCTCCCGGCTTCGCCTACGCAGACGGCCAGCCCTACGGCGACCGAGACCCCCACGCCCTCGCCGACTCCCGTCCCGCCGACTCCGACACCCGACCATCCGGCCGCCGCTCGAGTGCTCATCCTCAGCCTTGACGGCCTCAGGCCGGATGCCATCACGTCCGACTCGGCGCCCAGCATCTCGGCCCTGGCCGCACGTGGGGCGGCCTCGTGGTCGGCCCAGACCGTCCTGCCTTCTGTGACGTTGCCGACTCACGCCTCCATGCTGACCGGTTACGGAGTCGAATCGCATGGCCTGTCATGGAACAGCTACGAGCCCGAGAACGGCTTCTCGCGAAGCCTAACGGTCTTCACACTGGCGAAAGCGGCGGGCTACAAGACCGTGATGATCGTCTCCGTCGAGCGGCTTGTCCATATCGCCGTCCCGGGGACCGTGGACATCTTCATGTATATCCCCGACGGCGATGCTGCCGTAGCTGCTCAGGCTGTCGCTCAGATGCGCTCCGGCTTTGGCGTGATGTTCGTGCATCTGCTGGGTATCGACCATGCCGGTCACGGGGAAGGTTGGATGTCCCCCGCCTATATCCGCGAAGTCGGCGCAGTCGATCGGCAGGTCGGCGTCATCCTGGACGCTCTGACGGCCGAGGGCCTGGCGGATTCAACATTGGTTGTTCTGACGGCGGATCACGGCGGGCACGAACGCAGCCATGGCTCATCCCGGCCGGAGGATATGACCATCCCGTGGATCGTGGCTGGGCCGGGCGTCGCCACCGGTCGGACGCTGACCTCCGAGGTTCACATCTACGACACCGCCGCGACAGCCCTGTGGGTCCTTGGGTTGCCGGTTCCTGAAGGCATGACCGGTCGCCCGGTGCGCGAGGCCTTCACCCTGTTCGGCGGCTGAGGTCGCCTCCGGTCACAAGGGAAGCACGCTCCATGACCCGGGCAGCGCTCATGCCCGACCGTTGGCTGTCCTCGACTACCCTTGGCCGCTACTGCTGATTCAACTTCTGGATAAGGCGGCGCAGCCGATGCTCGACGGCCGCCCAGGCCTGATCGCGCCGCCAATCCGGGTCCCAGTGCGTCAACGAGATCAGCGCCGCCTCGGCCCAGCGCTGTGCCTGATCGATGTCACCGGCGCGCCACTCGTAGTACTTGGCGATTTCCAGGCACGGCACCGGATCCTCGGGCGAGAGCGAGTGCCATTCCTGCCACATCACGATCGCCTCGTCCCAGCGCCCGCCCTGCTTCAGATGGCGCGTGTACCGTCGCAGCGTTTGCACCCGTACACGGTGATGTGATTCGCCCAAAAGGGCCACTCGATAAGCGGTTTCGGCAGATTCGTTCCGGCCGGCGGCATGATGCCAACGCGCCACGGCCAGTGCCTCGGCTGCGGACAGGCTGCCCAGCTGCTCCTGGCGGTAGCGGGTCAACACCTGGACGGCCAGGCTGACCAGCGAGAGCACGTCCATGGCGTTGTGATAAGCCACGCGGGCCATATCGCTCATGTCACCGCTGCGCAGGTATTCGAGATACAGCGCGGGGATCAGCGCGCCCGGGACGTCGGCCTCCTGGCGCTCGAGCCCCAGGACGTGCCGTTCGAGCGTGCCCAGGCTGCAGTCCGGCAGTACCGCCTGCCACAGCCGCCGGGAGGGGAAGAGCAGGTCCAGATGCGGAAGCCGACTCAGCGGCCGATCCCGCCGCAGGCCGATGCGATAGCGCATCTCCAGCAGCGGCAGGTCGAACGCCCGACCGTTGAAGGTGACGAACCCTCCCGCCTCGTCCAGGTCGCTTTGCAGCGCCTCGAGCATGGCCGGCTCTTCGCCCGGATCGCGCAGGAAGTACTGACGAATCCGGAACTCAGATCCAGTGAAGGTGCCGACGCCCACCAGGAACACGAGGGTCCCGGCCCCGCCGACCAACCCGGTGGTCTCCGTGTCAAGAAAGCATAGCCGGCTGTGGGGAACCCCGGCCAGCGCCGCCTGACCGGCGACTTCCGCCGCCAGTTCCGGCTCGACTGTCAGCATCGCCGCCAGCGGGGTCGGGCCGTGCTGGTGCCCGAGGGGGTAGGCGCGCTGCATGCGGAAGGCAGCCCCCCGGGCGGTAGCCAGCTCCTCACCCGGCGGCATCTGGCCCGACCCCCGCCCTTCAGGCGGCGGCCGTTGCGACGGGCGTCGCCTGCCCAGGCGCTCCAATCGTCGCCGCAGCTCGCTCGACTCGGTCATGCTCACCAGAACCCGGCCTTCAGCATGGGACCCGGCATTGCCGCCTCAGACTCTCCGGGTGGACAAAAGTCACGATTGCACGGTGACCTTCTTCATTGTCCGCCTTCCGACCGGCGGGGTATTATAGCGGTGGAGACGAGAAGCGGGGGGTTTACCCCAACGCTCATCGCTGTCTCCTCCTTTGGCGAAGGCCTCCGCCGGGCTCCCCCCTCACCGCCCCGGCGGAGGCACCTTTAACGGACGGGTTCGGCGCGTGCGCCGAACCCGTGTTGATTCGCAGTCCGGGCAAGCTGTCAGTCAGTCGCCGCCGGCAACACCACCACGAAGGTTGTCCCCTCGTTCAGCTTAGAATCGACCCAGATGCGGCCATTATGACTCTCGACGATCGAGCGCACGATCGAGAGCCCCAGCCCGGCGCCGGCCACCTCGGCCGGCACATTTCCGGCGCGAAAGAACTTGTCGAACAGATAGGGTTGGTCTGCAGGCGGTATCCCCACGCCGCTGTCGATGACACGCAAGACCACCTGACCCGCCTCAGCCGTCGCTTCGACTCGCACGCGTCCGCCGCTGGGCGTGTACTTGATGGCATTCTCGAGTAGATTGCTGACCACCTGCCTCAGCCGCACCGGCACGCCGTAGACCGCCGGGAGATCGAGCGGCAGATCGGTCTCGAGGGTCAGTCCTTTCACCTCGGCCGCGCCGCGCAAGCTGTCCACTGCATATCCCGCCAGCACCCCCAGGGAGGTGTGTTCCTTGGCGTTATCCAGCCCGGACTCGATCCGCCCCAGATCCAGCAGGGCCGTCACCAGGCTGGTAATCTGCTGGACAGACAGCTGCACCCGCCGGATGAATTCGCGCTGCTGTTCCGTCACCGGCCCGACTCTGCCGATCAGCTCGATGTAGCCCAGGATGGCGGTCAAGGGCGAGCGCAGGTCGTGCGAGACCGTCGCCACGAACTCCGACTTGATCCGATCGAGCTCCTTCAGGTGCGTGATGTCCTGCATCACGACCGCCTGTCCGATGCCAGCGATCGTCGTCCGCTGGGCGTTGAACACGCGGCCGTCGCGCAGCGTGATTTCCTCGCGCCGCGGGTGGTCGCTGTCGGCGCGCAGCAGCCCGAGCAGCATCCCGTCGTCCAGCGCCTCGGCCACCGAACGCCCGAGCATATCCCCCGGGATGCCAAAGGCCTCGCTGGCGGTGCGATTGGCCAGCAGCAGTCGGCCGTCGGCATCCACCAGAATGACCCCATCCTCCGTCTGAGTCAGCACGGTCTCAAGCTTACGCCGCTCGCTCTCGCTGCGGTTGTACAACTGCGCATTCTCGATGGCGATGGCGGCATAGTCGGCCATCGCCTCGAGCACGGTCAGATCGCGCTTGGACATCTGCTTGCGGGCGGCGCGGTTGTCGACGCCCAGAACCCCGATGGTGTGGCCGCGCACCCGCAGCGGGACGTAGGCCAGCGACTGAACCAGATAGGCGGTCTTGATCTTCTGCGGGGCGCGCTCATCCATCAAGAAGGGACGTCCCGAGGCGATCACCTGGCCCGCCAGCGAATCTTCGACGCGCAGCCGGAAGGTGCGGGCGAAGCCCTCGTCGAAGTTCTTGGAGGCGCGCATGTACAGCTCGCTGGTGCTCTCGTCTAACAGCAGCAAGCTGCCCTCTTCGGCCCCGGTCAACCGCACCGCCTCGTCGATGACCGTCGTCAGGACCTGGTCCAGATCGAGCATGGCGGTCACGGTCCGGCCGATGCGTGCCAGGGCTTCCAGCTCGCGGATGCGCTGCTCCGGCGAAGCCGTCTCGCGCACGCCATCGGCAGCCTGCCGCGCGAACAATGCCAGCCGCGCCTTCTCGATCGCCGCTAGCAGTTGCTCGGAGGTGAAGGGCTTCACCAGAAAGGCCGCCGCCCCGGCCCGATCCGCCTCCGCCGCCAGGCCCTGCGAATCCTCGCTCGACATCAGGATCACGGGCAAGTCGGGTCTCTCGGCGCGCAAGCGCCGGATCAGATCCAGCCCCGAAAGGCCGGGCATGTTCTCATCCGTCAGGACGAAGTCGGGCAGCAGCTCCCCGGCCAACGTCAGCGCCGACATCCCGTCGCCGACAGCGGTGACCCGGAATCCGGCCGGCCCCAGGATGCTCTCCTCGACGAAGCGGCGGATCTCCTCACTGTCTTCGGCGACCAGCACCAGTTCGTCAGCCATGGCTGTATTCACGTCGCGCAGGCATCGCAGAACCATCGGTTCCGGATGGCAAGGACGGGGTTCGCGATCTCACGAGGATCTTGCCCCTGGGCTCTCGGCCGGGCGCTCGACCTGCGGCCGGTTCTCGACCTCGCTCAGTTGCTGAAGCAGGGCGTCCAGGTCGGCCTGGACGGCGCGCAGCGCCGCCGTGACGGGTGTCTCGCCGGCGCTCTGCTCGAGCTTGGCGATGTCGCCCCGGGCGGCCCGCAACCCACGCTTCAGGCGCGCCAACCACTCGGCATCCACCAAAGCCCCGGCGTTGATCTGGTCGACCATCTGCTGCAGCCGCTGCGCCCGCGCCTCCAAGGCCTGGAAGAGCCGGGCGTTGACCAGCGAGATCGAGGCGTAGTCCGCCACCGCCTCGAGCATCGCCTGCTCGCGTTCGGCGAACGGGCGCTCGCTGTTGCGGACGACGGCGATCGTTCCGATGGGCTGGTCACGCACCCGGATCGGCGCAATCAGCGCCGCACGGCCGAAGCGCGACAGCTTGAACTGGGCCAGGCCTTCGCCGTGGATGCGCAGCGATTCGCCCGAGAGCATGACCAACGAGCTGACTCCGTCATCCCAAGGCTGGTGCAGCCGGCCCGCCACCGTCGGCGGCATGTTGTTCTGCGCCCGCAGCACCAGCTGTTCCGAGCTTTCATCGCGCAGCAACACCCAGCCGACGTCCGCCTCGCTGACGTACAGCGAGCCTTCCATCAGCTTGGCGAACAGCTGCGTCTGTTTGGTGGTCGAGGTGACGATCTTACCGATGCCATACAGGGTGGTCAGCTCGCGCACGCGCCGCTCCAACTGGCGGTTGCTCTCGGCCAACTCGTCCGCCAGGCGGTGCCGCTCCCGGCGCAGGCGCACGTCGTTGAGGACCCTCTCCACCGCCGCGACCACCTCGGCCTCGCGCAAGGGCTTGACCAGGTAGTCGCGCGCCCCCAGCCGAAAGGCCTGGACCGCGTCCGCCTCCATGCCCTCGCCGGCGGTAACGATCACCGGGATCTCCAGGCCCTGCGAGCGCAGCGCCACCAACAGGTCCTTCCCGCTCAGGCCGGGCAGGGTCAGGCTGCAAATGATCAGATCGGGGCGATTGCTGACGGTCTGCTGGACGGAGCCGCCGGCGTCGTCGGCCGTGGCCACCTCGAAGCCCAACGGCTCCAGGACTTGCCGCGCCAGCAGATCAAGGACATCCAGATCCTCATCGACAACGAGGACCTTCTCGCGCGGCTGAGAGGCGGTCACAGGGCAATGATAGCACGGATGGGCTGGCCGAGGAACCGCCGGCCGCGCCCGGGCTCAGCGCAGCAGGCGCGAGCGGGTTCGGTTGAAGCGGCTGGCGTAGAACGCCAGGCCGGCGGCTGCCAGGATGAGGGCCGCCCCCACCAGCCCCAACAGCGTCGATCGGCCTCCCCCGCCTCCCCCGGCCGAGGCGCCGCTTGGCTGCGCACCGAAAGCGACAAACTTGGTCTCACCTGGCTCGATGCGCACGCCGATGTTCATCGCCGTAGTCGCATTGTGATCCGGCGGTACACCGGCGCTGACGTTGTAGTCGCCGAACTGGAGTTCGGTGAAGCAGTGCCCGATGGCCACGTCATTCAGGTCAAGTTCCGTAGAGCCGTCTGTCGTCCACTCCCCGACGACGGTCCCGTTGACGTCAGCCACGCTCAACTGGCCGCCCGCCAGCGGCAGTTCGCTTTCCGACCAGCGGGCGTCGCCGTTCTCGTCGCCAAAGAGCAGGACGCAGATCTCCCCCGTGCCGGTGATGGCCGTCGGTGTCGGCACGGGCCCCGGCGGGGTCGACGTCGCGCCGGGCGGCTGCGTCGCCACCACGGGGCCGGCTAGCCCCAGCTGCAGCTCGGTGCCGGGGGCGATGAAGCCGGCGTCGCTGGCCTGGATCCCGTTCAGAGCCATCAGCTCTTCCAGCGTGATGCCGGCCAACGCCGCGACGGTCCAGAGCGTGTCCCCCTCCTGCATGATGTAGATGATCCGACCGTCGGGGCCGGGGGTGGGCGTGGAAAACGGCCCGGTCTGCAGCGCAGGGCGAGCCGCGGCCGCCGGCGCCAACAGCAGGCCCGTCGTCAGCACCACCAGGAGAGTTGAGAACAGCGCCCGTCGTCGGATCTGCATGCCGCACACCGTCTCAGGCATCCCGATTATAGCCCCTTCCCGGGCGCGGGTGGCTGAGACCCGCATGTTATACTCCTCGTGGAGACGATATGCCGCTGGATGTCATCGTCGGGACGCAGTGGGGCGACGAGGGTAAGGGGCGCATCGTCGACCTGCTGGCCGCGGCTGCCGATCACGTCGCTCGCTTCAACGGCGGCGATAACGCCGGCCACACCGTCACCTCCGGCAGCCAGGTCTTTCGGCTGCATCTGATCCCCTCCGGTATCATCCATGCGCGCGTGGGCTGCCTGCTCGGCGGCGGGATGGTCATCAATCCGGCCCGATTGTTGGCCGAGATCGACGAGCTGTCGGCGCGCGGGCTGGACGTCTCACCTGAACGCCTGCGGCTTTCCAGCGCGGCACACATCCTCACGCCCGCCCACGCCGCCCGCGATGGCGCTGAGGAGGCGCTCCGCCCGGGCGGCGGCCTGGGCACCACGCGCCGGGGCATCGGCCCGGCCTATGCCGACAAAGCCGCCCGACTCGGGATCCGCGCCGGGGCGATGCGCGACCCGACCGCCTTCGGCCGCCAGATCGAGACGGACTGCCGCGCCGCCGCCGCGCGGCTGGAGATGGATCATGCCCAGGCCATCCCCGATCTGGACTCCGCTGCCGAAACCTATGCCGCCTACGCCGAGCGCCTGCGTCCCTACCTGGCCGACGTCGGAGCCATCCTCGATCGGGCCCTTTCAGCCGGGGAGACCGTGCTGGCAGAAGCCGCACAGGGAACGCTTCTGGATCTGGACCACGGCACCTACCCGTACGTCACCAGCTCTCACCCTACATACGCCGGCGCCCTGCAGGGACTGGGCATCGGGCCGCGGCACACGCGCCGCATCATCGGCGTCACCAAGGCCTTCCAGACGCGCGTCGGCGGCGGGCCCTTCCCGACCGAGGTCCACGGCGCCGCGGCGCAGCGTCTGCGGGGCTCGGGCGAAAACCCGTGGGACGAGTTCGGCACGACCACAGGCCGCCCTCGCCGCTGCGGCTGGCTGGACGGGGCATTGCTGCGCTACGCGGCGCGCCTCAACGGCTTGACCGAACTGGCCATCACCAAGCTCGATATCCTCTCCGGACTCAACCCGCTGCGCATGAACATCGCCTATGAGGCTGGCGTACTGGAGGACCTGAGCGAACTGCAGGCGGCGATCCCGTCCTACGTCGACATGCCGGGGTGGCCGGACGACGTGCGCACGTGCCGGAGCTGGCGAAGCCTTCCATCGGCGGCGCGCGACTATGTCGAACGCGTGCAATCGGTGGCGGGGGTTCCCGTCCGCCTGATTTCGGTCGGGCCGGAGCGCGAGCAGATCATCGACCGCGAGGCAGCCACATGAGCTTGCCGGCCGCGCGCCTGCGCGCACGCCTGACGGCCTCCAACGCAGTGTTCATGTTGCTGGCGTTGGCCGGCCTGCTGACGTTCCTCTACCCCTTCTGGGCGCCGGCCGACTCGCCGATCCCGGAGACGCGCCTGGTCTTACTGGCCGTCAGCGGCGCCGCCGGCTTGCTCTTGATCGGCCTGGTGGGCGAGGCACAGGCCGGCCTGAGCGCCCACACCGTAGCCATGCTCGGGACCCTGGTCGGGCTGAACACGATCCTGCGCGTCATCGAGACGATCGTACCGATGCCCGGCGGGTTCTCTCCGGTCTTCCTGCTGATCGTGCTGGTCGGTCACACGTTCGGCGCCCGCCTGGGTTTCCTGATGGGCGCGCTGACGATGCTCGTTTCGGGTCCGCTGACCGCCGGAGGCCTCGGGCCGTGGACGCCGTACCAGATGCTGGCGGCCGGCTACGTGGGCATGGGCGCGGCCTGGATCCCGTCCGGCAGAGGCCGCGTGCTCCTGCTCACCGTCTACGCCACGGTGTGGGGCTGGTTGTACGGCGGTCTGACCAACCTGTACTTCTGGCCTTATGCGGTCCTGGCGCCCGATCTGGCCTGGTCACCCGGCCTGACGCCGCTGGGGGTGTTGGAGCGCTATGCTCGCTTCTACCTGGTGACTTCCCTGGTCTGGGACACCATGGCCGCCCTGGGGAACCTGCTGCTGGTCGGCTTCCTGTCCCCTCCGCTGATCAAGGCCCTCGAGCGGTTCCGATTGCGAGCCCGCGTCACCTGGGAAACGGTCGAGACGGACCCCGTTCGGGTATAATCGCCGCCACGCAGGAGCCTGGCGTTGCGACAATCTCGACGCTCGACCGCAGTGGCCGCGCTCGCGGTGGGGATCCTGCTCTGCGTCCTCACCAGCGCGCTGGCCTACAACCTGCCCTTCGTTCAAGACCGCCTCGCCTGGCGCGTGTCCGAACTGCGCGCCCGCATCAAGTACGCCCTGTTCCCGCCCGAGGAAGCCGTCTTCACCCCCGATCCGACCGTCGTCGCCATGGTTCAGCGGACGCTGGCAGCGTTGACGCCGACGCCGACCGCTACGCCCACGCCCGGCCCGACCGGGACTCCCGCGCCAACACCCACGCCGACTCTGGTCCCCACACCGCTGCCGACCTCCGTCCAACTCGCCGGCGTCCGTCACGAGTACCAACGCTGGAACAACTGTGGCCCGGCCAACCTGTCGATGGCTCTCTCCTTTTGGGGATGGGACGGCGACCAGGGCGACACCGCACCGATCCTCAAGCCCAATCCGCGCGATAAGAACGTCATGCCGTATGAGATGGCCGGCTATGTTGAGGACTACACCGGCCTGAGTGTGATCGTGCGCATCGGAGGCGACCTGGACCTCCTGCGCCGGCTGATCGCGGCCGGTTACCCGGTCCTGATCGAGAAGGGATTCGAGGGACCAGGCTTCGACGGCTGGATGGGACACTACGAGCTTCTCACCGGCTACGACGACGCGCGCCAGCGCTTCACTGCGCAGGATTCCTACATACTTCCCGACCTGCCCGTCCCCTACGACCAGGTCGAAAGCTACTGGCGGCACTTCAACTACACGTTCCTGGTCATTTACCCGCCGGAAGACGAGGCGCAGGTCCTGGAGCTGCTCGGCCCGTTGGCGGATGAGACCACTGCGCAGCAGATTGCCGCCCAACGCGCCTCGGATGAGATCTTCGCGCTGACCGGCCGCGACGTGTTCTTCGCCTGGTTCAACCGCGGTTCGAGCCTGGTCGCCCTGCGTGACTACGCCGGCGCCGCCGCCGCGTACGACATGGCCTTCCAGGTCTACGCCGAACTGGACCCCGAGACCCGTCCGTGGCGGATGGTCTGGTATCAGACCGGGCCGTACTTCGCCTACTTCTACTCCGGCCGCTACTACGACGTCATGGGTCTGGCCACCAACACGCTCAGCGCCATGGAGGAGCC
Source organism: Anaerolineales bacterium (assembly GCA_036803025.1). Classification (GTDB taxonomy): domain Bacteria; phylum Chloroflexota; class Anaerolineae; order Anaerolineales; family E44-bin32; genus DAIRVC01. Next base: position 17,514 of record DAIRVC010000005.1, on the reverse strand, counting down.
GGTCCTGGAAGAGTCGTACTACTGGCGCGCACTGGCCCGCGAGCAGGCTGGAGACATCAGCGGCGCGATCGAAGACCTGCGCACCAGCCTGACCTACCACACCGACTTCGGACCGAGTGTGGCGGCCCTCGACCGCTTGGGCGCCACGCCTTAGCCTTCGATATTGCCCAGCCAAGGAGAGGCGGAATGAGCCTGGATACTCCTCGCGCCGCGCCGGCCAGGCCGCGCCTCTCGCACATCGCCCGCTCCTCCTTGATGATCGGCTTCTTCTTTGCCATCGACAAAGCCCTGGGCCTCCTGCGCCAGGTAGTCATCGGACGGCAGTTTGGCGTCAGCGCCGAGCTGGACGCGTTCAACGTCGCCAACAACCTGCCCGATCTGCTGTTCGCCATGATCTCCGGCGGCGCGCTGGCCATCGCCTTCATCCCGGTGCTGTCGGAGTCGCTGGAACGGGAAGGCCGTCAGGCTGCCTGGGACCTGTTCAGCCGGGTGGCCAACCTGGCCTTTCTGGTGACCAGCGTTCTCGCCATCGTGATCGCCATCTTCGCCGGCCCGCTCGTCCGCGCCGAGCTCGGCGTGGCGCCGGGATTCACCCCCGCTCTTCAGGCGCTCGTGGCCGATCTGATGCGCCTGAATCTGATCGCCACGCTGCTCTTCTCGCTCAGCGGTCTGGTCATGGCCGGGCTCCAGGCCAACAAGCACTTCCTGCTGCCGGCCATGGCGCCGGTGGTCTACGATCTGGGTCAGATCTTCGGCGCGCTGGTGCTCTCCCCTTCGCAGGGCCTGCAACTCGGCGGGTTCAGGCTGCCAGCCTTCGGCCTGGGCGTCCACGGCCTGGTCTACGGCGTCATCCTGGGCGCGGCGCTCCATCTCGCCGTTCAGATCCCGGGTCTGATCCGCTACCGTTTTCGCTGGGCGCCACGGCTGGGATGGAACCATCCGGGCGTGCGCAAGGTGCTCGCCTTGCTCGGCCCACGCATCCTGACCATGGCCGCCTTCCAGCTCATGTTCGTTGTGCAGGACAACCTGGCCTCGCGGCTGGACGTCGGCTCGGTGACCGCGCTGGCCTACGGCTGGCTGATCATGCAGGTGCCCGAGACCTTGCTGGCAACGGCGCTGGGGACCGCCCTGCTTCCGACGCTTTCGGAGCATTTCGCCCGCGGCGACGATCCGGCCTTCCAGACCAGCCTGGCCCGCGCCGGCCGTTTTCTGCTGGCACTGACGGTGCCCGCGGCCGTCATCCTGATGATTCCCCTCAGTCCGCTGGTACAGTCCGCCTTCGACTTCGACCCCCGGGGCACCGAATTGGTGGTTTGGGCGGCACGCGCCTATCTGGTCGGTCTGACCGGCCACTCGCTGCTGGAGGTCTCCGCCCGCGCCTTCTACGCGCGGCACAACGCGCGCACCCCGCTCCTGGCGGCGCTCCTGCGCGCGGCCGTCTTCGTCGCTCTGGCCGTCGCCTTGTTCCGCGGCCTGGGGTCGGCCGGGATCGGCCTGAGCAACAGCCTGGCATTCACACTCGAGGCCGCCCTGTTGATCGCCCTGCTGTCACGGCGGTTCCGCCTGCTGCCCGAATTGGCCAGACCGGCGCTGCGCAGCCTGCTGGCAGCCGCCGCCGGCGGGGCAGCCGCATTCGCGGTCCTGCGCCTGCTCTCGGCCGCCCCATTGGCCGGCGGCGTCCTGGCCGTCTTGGCCGGACTCCTGGTCACGCTGCCGTTCCTGTGGCCGGAGCTGCGCGAAGCCACTCGCCTCTAGTCTGCTCGCCTGCCAGCGAGTCTGACTGCGAGGAGATTGCCACGTCGCCCCGCGCAGTGCGCGGGGCTCCTCGCAATGACATTCCAGGTCGGATGTCATTGCGAGGAGGGCGAAGCCCGACGTAACAATCTCCTCGCCCGCCAAGCACCATCCGCTCTTTGCCGGGGCAACAACGAACAGGGCCGCCCGCATGGGCGGCCCTGTGATCCCCGGAGAATCCTCGGCGCTACTGCTTCTCGTACGGCACCCCGTCGGCGGCCGGCATGCGCGACCGGGCGACCACGCCGGCCAGGACCACCATCGTCGCCAGGTACGGCGCCATCCCGAGCAGATCTGGGGGGACCCCGACCTGCAGGATCGACAGTTTCTCCTGCCACGAGTCGAAGAAGCCGAAGATCATCGAGCCCAGGAACGAGCCGCCCGGGTTCCAGTTGCCGAAGATCATCGCCGCCAGGCCCAGGAAGCCCTTGCCGGAGGTCATACCCTCATTAAAGCGGCCGACCGCGCCGATGCTCATGTGCGCGCCACCCAATCCGGCCATCAAGCCGCTCAGTAGCACGCACATGTAGCGGGTGCGGAACACGTTGATCCCCAGCGTGTCGGCCGCCCGCGGGTGCTCACCCACCGCCCGAACCCGCAGCCCCCAGCGCGTCTGATAGAGGAGAACCTGTGTGAGGATCAGCAACCCGAAGAGCAGGTAGATCATGATCGTCTGGTTGAACAGCAGCGGCCCGATGACCGGGATGCGCCACAGGATTGGGATCGCCAGCTCCGACATCGTGCCCGGCTCGTTCAGGCTTGGATTCTCGTTCAGGATGGCGCGCTGCAAGTAGCTGGTCAGGCCGAGCATCAGGATGATCACCATCGTGCCGCTGATGATCTGGTTGACCCGGTAGCGGATCGACAGCACGCCGTGCAGCAGCGCCAGCAGCATGGCCGTGATCACCCCGCCGACCACGCCCAGGAACAGGCTGTCGGTCACGCTGGCAAGCACGGCCGCCGTGAAGGCCGAGCCGAGCATCATCCCCTCGATGCCGATATTGACCACGCCCGAGCGCTCGGCGTACAGGCCACTCAACGCGGCGAAGGCGATCGGCGCTGCCCGCACCAGGCTCGAGACGAGCATGCCCGTCAGGTTGAGAGACTTGTCCCGCGTGGCCCACACCAGGAACGCGGCGATCACCGCCAGCGCCACCAACGACAGGACCAGCGTGACCCGCTTGAAGCCGCGCAGCAGCTGCCAGACGCCTGTCAGCATCACCAGCGCGCCCAAGACATACAGGGATACCTGAGTGGGCAAGACCAGATCCGGCGCAGGAATCTCCACCCCGGCCCGGCGGCTGGTCAGGACAAAGGTCGAGATCAGCCCGCCGGTGCCGCTGGACAGCGGCCATATCAGAAGCAGGCCGGCGATCAGAAACGCCGCCCCAAAGATGTACTCCCGCAGCGCGCGCGGCTTGGCTACTGTCAGCGTCGCTTGAGCCATGGCTGCCTCTATCCGCTCTGACTGGTCGCCGGCTGGGCTTCCTTCTGGCGGGGGGCCCGCAGCCGGTACAGCCCGCGCACGATCTCCGGCGCGGCCACGAAGATGATCACCATTCCCTGGATGATGCGGATCAGCTCGACCGGCACACTGGCGACCGACTGCATGCGCGCCGCGCCGCCGCGCAGGAATCCAAAGAGAAGAGACGCCAGCAGTACACCGACCGGATGGCTGTTGCCCAACAAGGCCAGTGCAATCGAGTCGAAGCCGAAGCCGCTCGAGAAGGCCCGCACCATCTGGTGGTCGACCCCCAGGATCTGGCTGGCCCCGGCCAACCCGGCCAGCGCTCCGCTCAGTCCCATGGTCAGCACTATCGTGCGGGCGATCTTGACGCCGGCGTACTTGGCCGCCCGCGGGTTGGCGCCGACCATGCGGATCTCGAAGCCCCAAGTCGTCTTCCACAGAAACCAGTACACCAGGAGCACGGCCCCGAGGGCCAGGAAGAAACCCACATGCACGCGCATCGGGCGGGGAAAGAGCGCCGGAAGGAAGGCGCTCTCTCGAATCAGCGGGGTAATCGGCAGGCCGTCCGGTCGCCCCATCGGGCCGGTCAGTAAGTAGTCTGTCAGCCGGAAGGCAATCCAGTTCATCATGATCGTGTTGATCACTTCATGCGCGCCGGTGCGGGCCTTGAGGAAGCCCGGGATGGCGGCCCAGATCCCCCCGGCAGCCATCCCGGCGCCAAGCGCCAGCGGCAGGTGCACGTACCAGGGCAGACCGGTCAGCGAGTAGCCGACGAAGGCTGAGGCCAGGCCGCCCACAAAAAGCTGCCCTTCAGCGCCGATATTGAACAGGCCCCCGCGGAAGCCCAGCGCCACGGCCAGCCCCAGGAAGATGTACGGCGTGCTGATCGTCAGGCTCTCGGCAAACGGGCGGAAGGCATCCAGGAGTGGCCGAGTCTCGCCTGTGTCCTGCCAAGCCCGAATCGCTTCGCCGATAGTGGCCGGACTGCCGAAGGCACCTTGAAGAAGAGCCACATACGAGTCGCGCAGGACGGTCCAGTTGGTCCCAATCGTGCCCCACGGGTCCTGGGCAATTGCCCCCCAACTCCCGCGCGAGATGGGGTTGGCCGCCAGGATGAACACGGCGCCCAGGATCAAGGCCGTCAGAACGGCCAGCCCAGGCAGAAGCAGTGCCTCGAACTTGCCGCTCCGGGCGGCCACGCGCTGCACGCTGGTCACGCCCGTCTCCGCCTCTGCCGCCACCGGCGCCGGCGCGTCTTCGGGTTTGTCGCTCACGGGGATCCTCCCCACTTGGTGTGCCGGCCTGCGGGCATCAGGCGGCCGACGGCGCAGGTTGGCGCACGCCCGCCATCAACAAGCCCAGCTGCTCCTTGGTGGCGGCCGACCCCGGCATGATGTCCAGGATCTCGCCGCCGAACATCACCGCGATGCGGTCCGACAGGCTGAGGATCTCGTCCAGCTCCGACGAGACCAACAGCACCGCCGCCCCCTCGTCGCGCTTCTCGACCAGGCGGCCGTGGATGTACTCGATCGAGCCGACGTCCAGACCGCGCGTCGGCTGTGAGGCGATGACCAACCGCGTCGGGCGTGAGAACTCGCGCGCCACGATCACCTTCTGCTGGTTTCCTCCGGAAAGGTTGGAGACAGGCTCGTAAATGGACGGCGTGCGCACATCGTATCTCTCAACCTGCTCAGTGGCCGATTCGGCAATCGCCTTCTCCTGAAGGAGCGCCCCCTTGGCATACGGCGGCGCATAGTATGTATTCAGAACCAGGTTCTCGACCACCGGGAAAGGCAGCACCAGACCATCACGCTGACGATCCTCGGGGACGTGCGAGGTGCCGATGGCCTCAACCTGCCGCGGCGAAGCACGCGTCATGTCCTGCCCGGTGATCAGGATGCGGCCGCTCTCGACGCGGCGCAGCCCGGTCAGCGCCTCGACCAACTGCGTCTGCCCGTTGCCCTGCACCCCGGCCACGCCCAGGATCTCCCCGGCGCGTACCTGGAAAGTGATGCCGCGCACCGCCGGGTGCCCGTGGTCATCCTTCACCTGCAGGTCGGCCACATCCAGCACGGCCTCTCCGGGTTTTGCCGGCTTGCGCTCGACAGTCAGTAAGACATCGCGCCCGACCATCATCTTCGCCAGGGATTGCTCGGTCGCCTGCTCGACCGGCACCGAACCGACCACCTTCCCGCCACGCAGGACGACAATGCGGTCGGCAATCGCCAGCACCTCTTTGAGTTTGTGGGAGATAAAGATCACCGATTTGCCCTGCGCCACCAGCGAGCGGATCACCTTGAAGAGCTCATCGGCCTCTTGCGGGGTGAGGACCGACGTGGGCTCATCCAGGATGAGCACCTCGGCCTCGCGATAGAGAAGTTTGATGATTTCGACGCGCTGCTGCAGCCCGACCGGCAGGTCTTCGACCATCGCCTCGGGATCGACCTCCAGGCCGAACCGGCCGGAGATCTCGCGGATGCGCTCGGCGGCCGCTTGCCGGTCGAGGAAGACGCCGGCACGCATCGACTCGACGCCGAGCATCACATTCTCTGTGACCGTAAAGACCGGCACGAGCATGAAGTGCTGATGGACCATCCCGATCCCGCGCCGGATGGCGTCATTCGGATCGCGGATCTCGGCCTTCTCGCCGCGCACCAGGATCTCGCCTTCGTCCGGTGCGTACAGCCCGTACAGGACATTCATCAAGGTGGTCTTGCCGGCGCCGTTCTCGCCGAGCAGAGCCAGGATCTCACCCTGAGCGAGTGTTAGGTCGATGTGGTCGTTGGCCAGGACGCCGGGGAAGGCCTTGGTCATCCCCCGCAGTTCGAGGATAGGGGGCATCGGCACACTCCTGGGGGACGGCGGCCGCAGGTGCATTGCCGCAGCGGCTCCGCCGAAGGCGGTGCCAGGTCAGCCCTGGCACCGCCCACGTATCGGACGTACAAGCGGGTGCAGCCGGAGACTAGTACAGACCGCCGGGGCACCAATCCGGGTAGGAGATGCAACCGGTGTCGGTGATCACGCCATTGATGATGTCCAGGCGCAGCTGTTCGACCTCGGCCGCCAACTCGGCCGGCACGGCGCCCTCGAGATCATGGAACGAGGCGATACCCACGCCGCCGTTGGCCAGGTCGCCGACATACACGCCGCAGCCGTCGAAGGCGCCTTCCATAGAGCCCTGGATGACGTCGAAGACCGAGTTGTCCATGTTCTTCATGACACTGGTCAGCAGGACGTCGCGCGCTTCCGGCAGCAGGTTGTAGCCGTCAACGTCGACCCAGATGCCGTAGCCGCCGCGCTCGCGGGCCACATCGAAGCCGGGCGAGCCGATCAGGCCGCCGACGCCCATGAAGATGTCGACGCCCTCGTCGAACAGCGACTCGGTCGACTCAAGGCCCTTGGTCAGGTCGCTGAAGTCGCCCGTGAACAGGCCTTCACCAGTGGCGCTGTCCCAGCCGATCAGCTCAACCGTCGTCCCGTGCACCTGGTTGTAGTACTCCATACCGGCCTGGAACCCGACGCCGAAGATGGTCACGGTCGGGATCTTGGCCCCGCCGAAGTAGCCCAGCGCGGGACCTTCCGGATCGAGCTGAATGGCCATGCCGGCAGCAACATAGCCGGCCAGGAAGGCGGCCTGGTCAGTCTTATAGACCTGGCCCTGGACGTTGGGGACGCACTCGGCGTTGCCGATCACGCCCTCCGGAACACCGAACGGATCCGGGTAGGAGTAGTCAACGATCGAGAACATCGTGTCCGGATACTGCGCGGCCACGTTCGCCAGCGCGCCGCCGAGGAAGAAGCCGGAGGCGATCACCAGGTCATAACCCTGGCTGGCGAACTCGGTCAGGTTGGGCTCGTACTGCGTGGCCTCATCCGACTGAATGAACTGCGCCTCGATGCCCAGCTCATCCACCGCCCGCAGCACGCCGTTCCACTGCGTGGTGTTGAAGCTGCGGTCATCGATGCCGCCCGTGTCGGTCACGAACCCGACCCGGAACGGCTCCGCGGGCGGCTCTACCGGCGGCGCCTCGGTCTCAACCGGCGCCTCGGTCGCCACCGGCTCTTCCGGCGGAACCTCTTCCGTGGCGGCGCCGCCGCAGGCACCCAGCATCAGCGCCAGGAGCACCAGCAGCGACAGGGCGGCGTACATCTTCTTCTGCATTTTCTCTCCTCCGAGTGTGGGGAAACGCCATTGTCCCTATGGACAGGTAGTGCGAAGTGGTCAGAGACTGAAACGAGCCGCGATCACCCCTTTCGTTAGCGGCCAGACAGGCCGTTAGATTCCGATGTCTCAATGCTTAAGGGACATTTCTGAAATGATAGCACGAGTCAGGGAGCGACGCAATTGCGGCCGACGCGCTTGCGGCTAGCAACCGGACAACCGCACTCCCGATATCCCTCCGCCCGCGCCGGCGCCCTCCAACGTGTGACCGCCGTCACGGCCTGTCCGGCGCCGCCCCGTTCGGCGGCCACCTATGATTCGGCGCCGGTGAGCGGATCGACGCCGATCTGCAACTCTCCCGAGGCCAAACCTTCCCAGGCTTGCTGCAAGCGCAGCTCGCGCCCGGGGCTGAGCGCCTCGCTATTCAGGCTCCCGACGGCGATGCTCCGCGATTCAACGGAGTACGGCCACGCCGTTCCCGGCTGGCCATCCAACAAGGCCGTCAACGCCGGGGCCGCCAGCGCCTCGGGAAGCATGCGAATCTCTCCCGCCAGGCGCGTTTCCGGCAGCGGAGCGGGCTCGCTCCCACTCCAGACCACCCACAGCCCGGCCTCCGCCAGCGGGACGAGCGCCGCAGCCGCCGCCGGACCCGGGACCGCAAAGGCTGCATCAGCCCCCTCGCCCGCGACGGCCTGTGCCGACGCCTGGGCGGCGGCGAGGCGGATCAGTGCGCAGCGCGGGCAACCGTAGCGCAGTCCGTGATCGAAGGCTGCCTGGTAGATCGACTCGTGTGCGCCGCCGGTCTCGGTCAGCAATGCCACGCGCTCCGTCCGGCTGACCAGCCCGGCCAGAACGCCCGCCAGGAAACCGACCTGATCATGGCGCGCCCCCGGCTCCCCCACCACACTCAGCCGCGGGCCGATCGTCGCATCCGGCGCGTCGACAACGATCAGCGGCCCGGAGAACGCACTCTGCAGGCCCGCGGACCAACCCAGACCGACGACTGCCTGCAGGCCCGGCTGGGTCAACCCCGCCTCCAGGCCCGCCTGACCGGCCTCGAAGGCATCCGTCAGCCAGCCGCGTTGCCCCGCCCAGTCCACCAGCGAGGCTCCCAGCGCCGAACCAGCGGGCACGCCCAACAGGAGCAGTCGGGGCGTGGGCACGGGCGTGGGGGTTGGCGTGGCAGCGAGCGTGGGAGTTGGGCCGGCCGGCGCCGGGAGGAGGCCGCAGCCCACCATGGCCGCCGCCAATCCCGCCAACGCTGCCAGCCTCCTCACCCGGCCGCGGGCCGCCTGAGCTGGGCTACTCATCCACATCCGCAGCGCTGCCGATATCCAGTTCGCCGTAGTCGAGGACCTCGCGCGCCTGCGAACCTTGCTGCCCCGGCCCGACGATGCCCTCCTCCTCGAGTTCATCCACCAGGCGGGCGGCACGCGTGTAGCCGATGCGCAGGCGCCGCTGAAGCAGGGAAATCGAGGCGCGCCGCATTTCACGCACGATTCTGACCGCTTCGCTGAACAGCTCGTCGCCGTGCTCGGCCTCTTCCTGACCGGCCTCCTCCCACAGCGGTGCCTGCTTCATGGGAATGCTGGCCGGGATCGGCGCGAATTGCGAGACCGCCGCGCCCTCGTCCGGCTGCTGGCCGGAAGCGGCCTCCTTCCAGAATTGAATCAACTGCGTCAACTCGCGCTCCGAGACATAGGCGCCCTGCATCCGCACCGGCGAGGCCGAGTCGGGCGATTGAAAGAGCATGTCGCCCCGCCCGAGCAGCCTCTCCGCTCCGGGCTGGTCGAGGATCACCCGGCTGTCCACCGAAGAGGCCACCGCGAAAGCGATGCGCGCCGGGAAGTTGGCCTTGATCAGGCCGGTGACCACGTCCACCGAAGGACGCTGCGTGGCGATAACCAGATGGATCCCGGTCGCGCGCGCCAGCTGGGCCAGGCGCGTGATCACGCGCTCGGTCTCATCCGGCGCCAACATCATCAGGTCGGCCAACTCGTCGATGACCACCACCAGATACGGCAGCCGGCGCTGTTCGGACTGCTCCATGCGTTGGTTGTAGTCGGCGATGTTGCGCGTGCCCTCTTTGGCGAAGCGCCGGTAGCGCTCATCCATCTCGCGCGAAACCCACTGCAGCGCCGGGACGACGCGCTCCAACTCGACGACCACCGGGGCAAGCAGGTGAGGGATGCCGTTGAAGTAGGTCAGCTCGACCCGCTTTGGGTCGACCATGACGAACTTCAGGTCGTCGGGCGTGTTCTGCAGCAGCAAGCAGGCGATGATGGCGTTGACGCACACGGACTTGCCTGAACCGGTCGTCCCGGCGATGAGCAGGTGCGGCATGGCCCCCAGATCAGCGGCCACGGCGCGGCCGGAGACATCCTGTCCCAACCCCAACCTCAGCCGTGTGCGATGCTTCTTGAACTGTTCGGCTGCCATGACGTCGCGCAGCGAGACCAACGAGATCTCCGGGTTGGGGACCTCGATGCCGACGTAGCCCTTCCCGGGTACCGGGGCTTCGACGCGGATAGAGGGCGCCGCCAGCGCCAGGGCCAGGTCATCGGCCAACGCGGAGATCTTGCTGACCTTGACTTTGATGCGCTTGCCGGCGCGGCCCTCCATGAAGTCCGGCTCGACGCCGAACTGGGTGATCGTCGGGCCGCGGTTGATCTCGACCACCTTGGCCGGCGCCCCGAAAGCCGAGAGGGTTTCCTCAATCAGGCGGCCGCGCCGCTGGTCGAAGTCGTCGTCGGCCTTGCCCACCGCACCCAGTTCGAGGATCTCTTCCATCGCCGGGAGCGTCCACACCGGGCGGGGGGGCAGCTGGGCATGCGCCGCGACGGGGATGGCGGCCCCTGCAGGCAGCGCCGCTGACGCCGCCGCGGTCGAGGCCTGCCCGGGTCCCACCGCCGCGACGATCGGCCGTCGGCCCGTCGGGCGAGGCCGGCGCGGGGGCGACTTGGCCGGGAGGAAGCGTCGCCGCAGCGCCCCCAATCCGCGCCCGACCAACCCGATCAGGTCGGGGAGCGAGATGCCGGCCGTGAACACCAGCCCGGCCAACACCCAGGCCGCCAGCGCGACTCCTGTTCCGATGCCGCCCAGCCCGTTCATGAGCAACCGGTAGATCGCCCCGCCCACCAGGCCTCCGGCCCGGCCGAGCCGCGACAGGACCACGGCTTCTTCCCAGCTCTCCGGGCCCAGGATCGCGTCCAGGATTGTGAGCAATGCGAAGTAGAGGAGGATCAGGCCGACGATGCGCTCCGGCTCGAGGCGCGGCAGCCGGTCGCCAAATCGCCGCAGCACCAGCCAGGTGCCGCCCAGGATGGCGCTCAGCGGCAGCACGAACATGCCCCACCCGAAGCCGCCGCGTAGCAGGCGCAGCCAGGCCGTGGTCACCATGCCCTGGCCGGTCGTGAACATGCTCACCAGCGTGAACAGCCCGACCGCGGCGAAGAAGACGCCCAGAATGTCCAGCTTTTGATCCGGGGAGAGATTGAAGGACGCGGCCGGGCCGGCGCGCGCGCCGCGCGTCGCCGAAGAGCGGCGAGTCGGGCCGGCCGCGCTCTTGCGCGTGCTGCGCGTCGAGCTCGCCCGGCGGCGACGCGCGGTCTGATGCTCGTTCTGCTTCGCCACGAACGCTGGTCTCCCGGTGCCGCGGGATTATAGCATGTGGGTCGCGCCCCGCTCGCGGGTGCGACACGTGCCGGCGTGCTAGAATCGGTTGTATGAGCGACGCCGTGCTGCTGACCATCCTGCGCCGGTCGCAATTCCTGCGCGACGTGTCGGACGAGGAGCTCGAATCCCTGGCCGGCTCGCTCACGCGCCGAGAATTCGCCCCCGGTGAAACCTTCCTGCGGCAGGGGGCTGCGGCCGACGCCCTGTACCTGATCGGCAGTGGGACGGTCGAGATCCTGCGCCAGGAGCCGGGCAAGGACGCCGGCCGGCTGGCGCAGTTGGTCGCCGGCGACACGCTGGCCGACTACGAGCTTCTCACGCATCAACCGCTGTACACCTCGGCCCGGGCAGTCAGCCCGGCTGTCATCTACCGCTGGGACCGCAACACGCTCGGGGCATTCCTGCACGCCCATCCCTCCGCTCTGGCGAGTCTGCGGTTCGCCGCCCAGAGCCGGCGGCTTGCCCAGCGGCAGCGCTTCCGCTGGCTCGAGCCGGACGAGGTCGTTTACGCCCTCGCCCGGCGCCATCCCCTCAAGCTGGCGCAGGGCCTCGTGCTCCCGGCGGTCCTGCTGGCCGCGGCGATCGCCATGCTTCTGAGCGAGCGCCTCGGCCTGCGCTGGCTGGGCGGGGGACTGGGCCTTGTCGCCCTCGCCTTCGCCGCCTGGCAGTGGATCGACTGGACCAATGACTACTACATGGTCACCAATCGGCGCGCCGTGTGGCTGGAGAAGGTCATCGGACTGTACGACAGCCGCCAGGAAGCGCCGCTGCGCATGGTGCTGTCGGTCAGCGTGGCGACCGAGGTTGTCGGACGCCTGATCGACTACGGCGACGTCACCATCAGAACCTACACCGGCAAGATCGTGTTCCGCTCGGTCAGCAACCCGGCGGCGATGGCGGCGATGGTCGAAGAGCACTGGCGGCGCATGCAGACTCAGGAGCAACAGGCCGACCGCCAGGCTATCGAGCAGGCGCTCCAGCAGAGGCTGGAGGCGCCGCCGGAGAGCACGCCCATGACCCGCCCGCCGTCCGCGGTCGCCCCGGCGCCGACGCGCACAGCCGGACTCGATCGCTGGACCTTCCAGGTCCGTTTCGAGGATCAGGGCGTGATTACCTATCGCAAGCACTGGGCGGTGCTGCTGCGCGCCACCTTCGCCCCGTCGGTGCTGATCCTGCTCACGGCCGGCTATCTGGGTGCCAGCCTGAGCGGGCTGCTGGGCACCTCGCCCAGCGGCGCCGCCCTGGCCGCCGGGGTGCTGCTCCTGATCCCGCAGTGCCTGTGGTGGTTGTATCAATACGTCGACTGGATCAACGATATCTACCAGCTGACCGCCGACCAGATCCTGGATATCTACAAGAAGCCGCTGGCGCGTGAAGAGCGCAAGGTCGCCCCGCTGGAGAACATCCTGGGAACGGAGGTCGAGCGCAAGGGCCTGGCCGGCCTGCTGCTGAATTACGGGAACGTCATCGCCTCCGTCGGGACGACTGAGTTCGTGTTCGAGGGCGTCTTCGATCCATCCGGCGTCCAGCAGGATATCGTCCGTTATCAGGAGGCGCTTTTCGAGCGCAAGAAGACCGGCGATCGTCAGCGTCGTCAGCAAGAGATGGTAGAATGGCTGAGCGCTTATCATCGGGAAGTTGGGCAGCGTCAAGAGGGCAGGCGCGCCAATCGTAGCGGTAGAGAGTAGCATGGCGGTCCGAGAGATCATCACCCCGGCCAACGCGGCCCTGCGACAACGGGCCCGCAAGGTCCGGTCCATCACCCCCGAAGTCCAGACGCTGATCGACGACATGATCGAGACCATGCGCGCCGCCCCGGGCGTGGGCCTGGCGGCGCCGCAGATTGCAGTCGGACAGCGCGTGATCGTCATCGAGTACGCCGATCCGCCTGAGGATCCGGAAGCTCCCGCCCCGCCCGCCCGGCTGTACGCGCTGGTCAATCCCGAGATCGTGCGCCGCTCGCCCGAGACCGTCGTGGCCAATGAGGCCTGCCTGTCCGTGCCCGGCTACTTCGGCGAGGTCGAGCGCGCCCAAACCGTCAGCGTCCGCGCCCTCGACCGCAAGGGCCAGGCCGTACGCATCAAGGCCGAGGGCTGGCTGGCGCGCATCTTCCAGCACGAAATCGATCATCTGGACGGCGTTCTGTACACCGACCGGGCCACGCGCATGTGGCGCGTCGAGGACGCCCAGGGCGAGCAGGTCCCCCCGGCCGACTGACGTCAGCCCTCCCGGCTGAGGCGGCGGCGCGTGTGCTACAATCGCCGCGAATGCGCCTGGCCCACCTCTCCCTGACGAACTTTCGCAATTTCATCCGCCTGGACACGGACATTCCGGCCGGCCCGGTGCTGGTCGTGGGCGCAAACGCCCAGGGCAAGACCAGCCTGCTGGAAGCGATCTACTATCTGGCCGGGGCCTCCTCCCCGCACACCGCCACCGACCGCCAACTGATCAACTTCCTGGCGCTGCGCGAGCCGGCGCCGTTCGCCCGCCTGATCGGCGAGATCGTGCGCGGCGGCCGACCGCATCGCATCGAGATCCGCCTGGTGCTCGAGCCGCCCGCCCCGGCCGAGGAACCGCGCCTGCAAAAGGAGATCCTGCTCAACGGCATTCGGCGCCGGTCGCGCGACCTGGGCAGCGGACTGAACGCGGTGCTGTTCCTGCCACAGGACCTGCGCGTGATCGAGGGCTCGCCCGGCGATCGGCGCCGCTATCTGGACGCGACCGTGTGTCAGGCCGATCTGCACTACGCCGAGGCCCTGGCCGAATACGCCCGCATCCTGGCGCAGCGCAATGCATTGCTCAAACAGCTCCAGGAGCGCGGCAACGGCGCTCCGGCCAACCATGCGTCGCCGCAGCTCGCCTTCTGGGACGAGAGACTGGCCGAGACCGGCGCGCTGCTCATCCGCGGCCGCTCCTTGGCGCTCAGCGAGCTCGACCGCCTGGCTTCTCCCCTCCACGCCCAACTGACCAACGACCTGGAGAGGCTGCGCCTCGACTATCAGCCCGCCTTCGATCCGCTGCCCCGTCCCGCCGGTCAGCTCGGCCTTCCGCTGGCCGCGCCGCTGGACCGGACCGGCATCGCTGAGGCGGACATCCGCGACGGCCTGCGCCGGGCCCTCGAGGAGACGCGCGCCGAAGAGATCGCCCGCGGTGTGACCCTCCTCGGTCCGCACCGTGACGACTTCCGGGTGTGGTCGAACGGCGTCGATCTGGGGACGTACGGCTCGCGCGGCCAGAACCGCACGGCCATGCTCAGCCTCAAGCTGGCCGAAGTTGAATGGATGCACGCTCGCAGCGGGGAGTGGCCGGCGCTCCTCCTGGACGAAGTCCTGGCGGAGCTGGATATCCCCCGCCGTCAGGCGCTCCTGCAGCGACTCTCCGGGGCCGAGCAGGCCATCCTGACGTGCGCCGACGTGGACATGTTCACCGGCACCTTCCGCCAGCAGTCGACCATCTGGCACGTCGAGGCCGGGAGTCTGCGCCGCAAGTAGCTCCCCGCCATGCTCCCGCCGTGACCGGGCCGGCCGGGCGACGGACGGCCACTCGATTCCCAACGGATACTCATCACCCGCTAAGGTGGAAATCCATTCCGCGCCCCCCTTGCGTATGGTAGGATGCGCCCTTCGCCAAAGGAGGCAGGAATGAACGTCTCAGTCCCTCGATTCACTCTCGTCGCCCTGGCCGCCGCCGCGCTGTTGACAGCCTGTGCCGGCCAGACCTCCACGCCTATCGCCGCCAGCCCGGCGACGTCCACCCTCGCGCCAGCTGAACCGGATCCGACGGACGTCCCCACATCGCCAGCAGCCGCGCAGCCCGAAGTGGTCTTCCACATCCTGGCCGAGGAGAGCGAGGCGCGCTTCTTCATCGATGAGATCCTGCGAGGCTCCCCCAATACCGTCGTCGGTGTCACCAACGCGGTCAGCGGCGAAATCCGCATCCAGACGGCCAGCCCGACGCAGAGCACGCTCGGGCCGGTCGAGATCGAGGCTGCCACGCTTTCGACCGACAACGGTTTCCGCAACGGCGCCATCAACAACTTCATCCTGCAGACCGGCGAGTTTCCGACCATCACCTTCGCACCGACCTCGATCGGCGGACTGCCGGCGGCCGTGTCACCGGGGGACAGCCTGTCCTTCACAGTCAGCGGGGATCTGACCGTCCGTGACGTAACGGTCCCGGTGACGTTCAACATCGACCTGGCCGCCGAGTCGCCCACACGCCTGACCGGCCTGGCCCGGGCGACCATCCTGCGCTCGGACTTCGGGCTGACGATTCCCTCCGTACCCTCGGTCGCCGACGTCTCAGACGAGGTCATCCTGGAGTTCGAGTTCGTTGCACAGGCCTCCTGACCACGCAGTGCGAGGATTCCTTGAATCGGAGCCGGCCGCGCCGATCGGCGCGGCCGGCTCCGATTCTCGCTGCGGGCGGCGCCCAGGACCTCGGTTCCCTTGCCAGCTCAAGCGCCGCCTTCTAGAATGCGCGCAGCCGAGAGAGATGATGTGAACCAGCGGGGTGAAGGCTCTGTCAAGCGAGTTCGCCGGGGACCGAGCCTGGCAGTCTGGCTGGCTGGAATCGTTCTCAGCGCCTGTTCTCCGTCCGGCGCACTGGCCGGGCTCTTCGCCTCACCCACGCCGACACCGACCGAGACGCCGACCGCCACCATCACACCCAGCGCCACACCAACGCCTACCCACACCTCAACCCCCACCCGAACACCGACCGCCAGCCTGACACCGACAGCGACGGAGACCCCGACGATCACCCTCACGCCCACGCGCACGTCCACGCCGACGCGCACGCCGACGATCACGCTCACCCCGACAATCAACTACCCGCGCGGCGTGGTGCAGGTCATGTCCAACTGCCGCTTCGGCCCTGGCGCCGTCTACCTGCACGAATGGACCCTCTATCCACGCGAGCGCGTGCGCATCCTCCACCGCAACGAGACCGGAACGTGGGTGTACGTCGACCCGAACTCGTACATGGACTACTGCTGGGTGAATGCCTCCCTGCTGGAGATCACGGGCGACATCATCGCGCTTGACGTTTACGAATCCCCGCTGCCCTACTCGCGTCTCTACCAGCCGCCGCGGGGTGTGCATGCCGAACGCGAGGGCGATGAGGTTGTGGTTTCCTGGCAGCCGGTATGGATGAGCGAGGATGACTACCGGGGGTACCTGATCGAGGCCTGGGTGTGCCAGGCCGGTGAGCTGGTCTTCTATCCTACTCGCTGGGATCAGACGCTGGCTTTCATACCTGACGAGCCGGGCTGCTCAGAACCTTCACACGGACGCATCTACACCGTCGAGAAGCACGGCTACACGCGCTGGGCGGCAATCCCCTGGCCGGAACCCGCTGTCAGCGCGCCCCCGGATTGAGACCCGGGCGTCCGCCCGCACATCGCCCCTAGCCGAGCGGACGTTTGGCCGGGAGCCCGGCCCGGCGTGGATACTCCGGCGGCGTAGCAGCCGCCTTCTCCACCACGACCAGGAAGCGCACCTCGGCGACACCGGGCAGTTCCACGCGAATGACTTGATGCGTGCGGCCGCCCAGGACCTTCAGTGCGGCCTCCGCGGCATGCGCCTCAGCCGGGCCGCTCTCGCCCTTCTGCGCCACCGCCCGGCCGCCCAGACGCAGCAACGGCAGCAAGTATTCCACCAGCACCGGCATGGATGCGACTGCGCGAGCGACCGCCCAGTCGTACGACTGACGATGGGCCGGCGAGTGGCCGATATCTTCCGCCCGCCCGTGAACCAGGTCCACATGCTCGAGCCCCAGCCCCTGCACGATGTGGCGGCAGAAGTCCAGCTTCTTGCCGGTCGCCTCGACCAGGGTCATCTGAAGCTGAGGACAAACGATCTTGAGCGGCAGACCGGGGAAGCCCGCCCCAGTGCCGATATCGACAACGCGGTCGGCTTGTCTCTCCCGCATCGCCAGCAGGCAGGAGAGTGAATCGAGGAAGTGCTTGCTCTCGATCTCGGCCGGGTCGGTGATCGCCGTCAGGTTGAAGCGCTGGTTCCAGGAGATGAGCTCGGTCGCATACCAGCCCAGCGCCTCCGTCTGACGGCGCGTCAGCCGCAACCCCAGCAGGGAGTACACGGCTGCCGTCAGGTCGAATCGCGTGCCCGCGACCGTCACAACCCCGTCCGCTCCAACTGGAGACAGGGGCGCATCTCGCCCACGACCAACCCGCGCCAATTCGTCAGGCGGGTCTCGAGGAAGGCTGACAGCCGCTCGATCTCCGACGCACCCAGCACGCCTAGCTGCTCCAGAACCGAAGCCACAACCCGGCTGCGCGCGCGCTGCCCGGGCCGCGAAATCGATCTTCGGTTCGATCTCAATCCTGGCACGGTTGTGGCGGAGGGCGCCGCCATCGTCGCGCATGGGATGGCGCCGGCGGGCGAGCCGCTCGGGC
>DAIRVC010000004.1:11115-46003 GCA_036803025.1 Anaerolineales bacterium | reverse complement strand
GGTCTTCGCCGCCTACGTGGCCGGGTCGCGCTCCGTTTGAGGCTCGGCTTGGGCGCCGGCTGCCTCAGGGTCGGCGCACCACGGCGCCGACCTGATCGGTATGCAGCTCGATAGCCTCATCGCCGGCCAGCAAGGTCACGCGCCAGCCCGGTGTCACGACCCCGGCGCAGGTTTCTCCCGCTTGGGCTGCCCCCAGACAGGCGTCCGGCCATTCGACCTCTTCGAAAGCGACCACTTCGATCGTTGCCGGGTCCACCGCCAGGTCACCAGCCAACGCAGCAATAGCGGCCGTCACCGCCGGCGGATACGGCCCCTCCGCCGCGGCTTGCCCGGTCAGAGGATCCCCCAGGAGGCCGGACAGGAGCAGGATCGTTGGGCCGTCGAGGCCTTCGTAGGCGACGATCACGCGTCCGATCGCCCAGAGATGGGGCCGATCGGACCAGAGCAGCGGAACACCGCCCAGGGCCAGGCCGTCCGGGGAGAGGCGATCGGAGACAGCCTGGCGGGCAGCGACGCTCTCGTACTCGGTGATCTGGATCAGCGACTCGTTGACCTGCCAGACTCGGCCGACAGCCTCCAGGCTGGGATGGGCGATCAACTCGGTCTCGGCCAGGGTGGCGCCGGCCTCCTGCAGCGCGGCCAGAATGTCCTCGGCGGTTACCAGGCGCGGCGCCGCCGGTGCACAGGCCGCGAGCACGACGCCGATCCATAGAATGTACCTGCACCGTCTCATTCGTCTGCTCCCCGACCTTCCGTCGGTAGGTCCTCAAATGCTCCTGCCGCTGGCTGAGGGTGTTGCCTGTTGACGGCGTGTGCCGGGCGGCGTATTCTGGGATCGTTGAGGCCCCGCCGGCCGTTGCTTCCGATTCCCGGGAGGTCGTCCCATGCCTGAAGTCTACATCATCGCCGCGGTCCGCACGCCGATTGGCGTGGGCAAGCCACAGACCGGCGCGCTGTTCCCGGTCGCCCCGGTCGACCTGGCCGCGCACGTACTGCGCGAGGTGGTGCAGCGTGCGGCGGTTGAGCCGGCCATGGTGGAGGACGTCATCCTCGGGTGCGTCACGCCGGTGGGCGATCAAGGCGCCAACATCGCCCGGTTGGCGGCGCTCAAGAGCGGGCTGCCGGTCGAAGTCCCCGGCGTCCAGCTCAATCGCATGTGCGGTTCCGGGCAGCAAGCGGTCCACTTCGCCGCCCAGGAAATCCTGGCGGGCGATGCCGATATCGCCATCGGCGGCGGGGTAGAGATGATGTCGCATCAACCGCTGGGGAGCGACTACCCGCGGGAGTGGCCGACCGACTTCCCTTACGAGCTGGTGCATCAGGGGATCAGCGCCGAAATGATGGCGGCCAAGTACCGCCTGAGCCGCGAGGTCCTGGATGACTTCGCCTACCAGAGCCACACGCGCGCCGGGGAGGCCATGGCGGCCGGGGACCTGGCCGAGCAGTTGGCGCCGGTCCGTGTGCCCGACGGGAACGGCGGGCAGCGTCTGGTGACACAAGATCAGGGTGTGCGCTACCCGGCCGATCGAGCGAAGATGGGCGCCTTGAAGCCGGCGTTCAAAGAGGACGGCGTCATTACGGCCGGCAATAGCAGCCAGATCAGCGACGGCGCGGCGGCGGTTCTGCTGGCCTCGCCGCGGGCGGTCAAGCAGAACGACTTGAAGCCGCTGGCGCGATTGGTCGCCCGGGTGGCCGTCGGATCCGATCCGACGCTGATGCTGGATGGGCCGATCCCCGCCACCCACAAGGTGCTGGCGCGCGCCGGGCTGAAGATGGACCAGATCGACCTCGTCGAGATCAACGAAGCCTTCGCCTCGGTCGTCCTGGCCTGGCAGTCGGAGACAGGCGCCGATCTGGGGCGCGTCAACCCGACCGGCGGCGCGATCGCGCACGGTCACCCGTTGGGAGCAACCGGCGCAATCCTGATGACCAAGCTGGTTCATGGGCTTTGCCGGACCGGCGGCCGCTACGGCCTGCAGACGATGTGTATCGGGCACGGGATGGCCACGGCGTCGGTGATCGAGAGGCTGTAGATCCCGACCGCCCGGGCTCGCGCCAGCCCGCTCCAGTCTGCAATCCAGGCAAGGCACGCTCGGCGCTGCACCCGTGTGCAAGACTCGCCCTGGGCCGGTGAGGTACAATTCGGCTGTCGAGGGTGCGTCAGGCGGCGTGGGCCGCCGGAACGGCAAGAATCGCGAAGGAGGTCGCCATGCCAGAAGAGAGCGTGAAGGACAAGATGCGCGACAAGGCGCGTCACTGGATGCCGGAAGAGACGCGTGAGCACTTCCGCGCCGCCCACAAGGAATTGCACGCCAGCGCCAGGGTGCTGCTGCCCCCCGAGTTCCTCGCCCACCGGCGGGCCGCCCGCCGCGAGATGCTCTTGGCAGCGCGCAGCCTGATCGATCGCGCACTGGAGCGGCTCCAGGACAAAGGCCCGGCCTGACCCCACAGCCAGCGGCCGAGATGTGATCGGCCTGTCCATTCTCGGGCAGGCCGATTTGATTCGCCGCGCCGGCTCCCCAGGCGAGGTCAGCCGAGCAGGGTGACCGCGCCGCTGATGATCCCGCTGAGCACGACCGCGCCGAAGCCGATAGCCACCGAACGCCGTAGCTGCGGGGATCCAAGCGTCCAGGCCATGACGCCCTTGGCGGCGGTGTTGATCAGCGATGCCAGGACGATGGCGGTGGCCGCCACGCGCAGGTCCAGCTCAGCTCGGCCGGCCAGTTGGGCCGTGCTCAGGGTGATCGAGTCGACATCGGTGATGGCCGCCAGGGCGCTGGCGGCGTACACGCCGGCGCTGCCGAAGAACTCGTTGGCGGCGCGTACGGCTACCAGGACGACCGCGAAAACCAATCCGAACGTGATCGCCGTCCGCAGCTTAAGCGGATTGGCCAGCTCGACCTTGGGCTGCTCGGGGCCCGGGGCGGTCCGAGCGCGGCGCCAGATGAGAGCCGCCACCGCCAGGTCGGCCAGGAACATGACCGACATCGGGAGCAGGACCAGGGGAAGCAGAGGCCGGTGAACGGCCGCCACCCAGACCAGGACGCGCGGGAACATGACCGCCGAAGCGAGCAGGATGCCGCGCGTCAACAGCGGCGACAGCCCGGCCTCCTGCCGGCTGCGGCCGGCAAAGCTGACGGTCGTGGCCGTGCTGCTCACCAAACCGCCCAGAACAGCCGTCAGGCCGATGCCGCGCTCAGGGCCAAGAAGCTTCATCAACAAGTAGCCGAAGAAGCCGATGCCGGAGACGAGGACGACCAGCAGCCAGATCTGGAATGGATTGAGGACCTCATACGGGCCGAAGCCGCGGTTGGGCAGCAACGGCAGGATGACGGCGCTGATCAGGGCGAACTCGAGCGTGGCCCGCAGATCCTCGTCCGACATGCCCCGCACCATGCCGTGCAGGCGCGGCCGCAGCGAGAGCAGGAAGGCGGTGATGACCCCCAGGGCGGCGGCGATCTCGACGCGCCCCCAGACCGCCATCGCCCCGATGAGCGGCATCAGCACCCCGGCCACCTCGGTGGTGATCCCCTCCTCCTTGGCGCGGATCATCTCGCCGACGAAGCTCGACAGGATCATCAATACCATGGCGGCGTAGGCGGCGACGAACACCGCCACACCGAACTGCTGAGCCAGTGCCGCCGCGGCCGCGCCGCCCAGCGAGAGCAGGGAGAAGGTGCGAATGCCGCCGAACTCCCGCTCGCCGCTGCGCTGCTGGACGAACTCGCGCTCCAGTCCGATCAGCGCGCCGATCAGCAAGGCGGCGCCGAACCGCCACCAGGGCTCGAGCTCCGACCAGGGCTGCATCTGCACTCCTCGATGGGCGGGTGTTGTCCGACTGCCGGCACGAGTATACAGTAGGCAACCGGCCCCGCATGAACTGAAGGCGCGCGCCCCTCGCCGCCGAGGGCGCGGGCCTGCCATCCTCCGGCCAGGAGACGCCGATGATTCGAGTCGCCGCAGCACAGATCGCAACCCGCCCACTCGATCCGCAGGCCAACCTGGAGAAGGTGATCCATTGGATCGAGGCGGCGGCTGCACAGGGCGCCCAGGTAGCGGTCTTCCCCGAATGCGCGCTGACCGGCTACATGCTTACCGCCGAGGAGGCGGCCGAGGTGGCGGAGCCGATTCCGGGACCTCGCACCGATCGTCTGGCGGATGCCTGCCGCAAGTCCGGCATCCTGGCGGTCGTGGGCACGATCGAGAAGGACGAACAGGGACGCTGCTTCAATACGGCCGCGATGGTCGACGGCACGGGGGTCCTCGGCCGCTATCACAAGACCCACTTACTCTGCCTGGGCGTCGATCGCTACCTGACGCCAGGGGAATCGCTGCCCGGACCGGTCGAGACCTCGCTCGGCCGGCTGGCGATGCTCATCTGCTACGACCTGCGCTTTCCGGAGCCGGCCCGCGTGCTTGGCCTGGCCGGCGCGCAGGCCATCCTGTTCCCCACCGCGTGGCCGCAGGCGGCCAGCCTCTATCCCGACTACGTCGCCCGCACCCGGGCGGCAGAGAACGGCGTGTTTCTGATTGCCGCCGACCACGTCGGCGGGGAGCGCGGCGGGCGCTACCTCGGGCGGAGCCTGATCGTTGGACCCGATGGTGATGTGCTGGCGCAGGCGGGGCAGACCGAGGAAGCGCTGTTGGTCGCCGACGTAGACCTGTCACGCGCCGATCAGAAGCACCGGGTCTTCGTCCTCGGCGAGTACGAGATCGACATCCACGCCGATCGCCGGCCGGATCTTTACGGGCGGATCGTGGACCCCCGCTGATGGTGTCATTGCGAGGAGGCCGAAAGCCGACGAAGCAATCTCCTCGTAGGCTGGGCTTCCATGGCGGGGAGATTGCCAAGCCCCGCACGACAGTGCGGGGCTCGCAATGACACCCGGGGGAGCAGTTCACTTGCTGTGGGAGCTGACGGACTGCAGCGCCAGCCAGGCGGCGCCCCAGACTGGCTCGCGCACGGGTAGATGCACATCCGCCTGCCGGGCCTCCCGGACGATAGTCCGACGGGCCCGGTCGACGATGGCGGGACAGCCGCCGAAGATGCCCCCCGACAGGATCACCGCGAAGGCCTGCGACTGCATCCCCAGCGCGCGAATGACGGCCAGCGCTGCCAGCGCCAGCTCGTCCGCGGCCTGGTCGCGGATCTCCCCGGCCGATGGGTCCCCGTCCTCGGCTGCGGCCAGGACTGCCGGCGCCAGGCTGGCCACCTGCGGGATCGTCCAACTCTCGTTGTAGATGTGATCCGACAGCGAATCCATCGACGGCAGGCCCGCCGCCAGCGGAAGACGCTCGGTCAGGATGGTCTGCGGCCCACGGCCATCCTGCGCGCGCGTGGCGGCATTCAGTCCCCGGCGGGCGATGTCGAAGCCGCTGCCCTCGTCGCCGAGCAGGTGACCCCATCCGCTGCTGCGGGCGAAACGCCCATCCGCCGTGTAGCCCACGGCGCTCGAACCGGTGCCGGCGATGACCGCCACACCGTAGCGCTGGCCTCCCGTGCCGCCGACCAGCGCCACCAGGCCGTCGTGGACCAATTCCAGCGGCAGGCCGGGCAGCAGCGCATCGGCGATCTCCCGCAGGATGCGCAGATCCTCGGGGCGATCGAGGCCGGCCATGCCGAAGCAGGCGGCCGCCAGGGGCGGCCGCCCGGCCGAGGCCATGGCCTGATCCAGCGAGGCGGCCAGCGCCGCCTGTGCCGCCTGGGCGCCGACGGATTGGTGATTGGACGGCCCGGCGCTGCCGCGCCCCAGCTCTCGGCCGGAACCGTCCAGCACCAACGACTGCGTGTGCGATCCGCCGCCGTCTAGGCCGAGGACATACGGTCCACGAGAACCCCGGGATGGCATGCCACCTCGTCGAGCACTCCGGCCGGCACCTACTTCGGCCAGATCTGCTGTAGGACAGCGCGGGCCTGATCGAGATTCTGGATCATCGGGTTGAGCACCATGGCGCGCAGGGCCTTGTCAAAGGAGCGCTCGACAACCGCCTCGACCCACAGCATCTCCATGGCGGCGTTCGTTCGCAGCATGGCCTGCAGGTCCGGTGGAAGGCGCGCCGGCTGGAGGGGGTAGAAACCCTGGCGCGTTACCAGCGTCGGCAGCTCGACGATCGACTCGGGCGGCATCCAGGGCAGGCTGTCTCCGTTGCGCACGTTCAGCGTGAAAACGCGGCGCGAGTCCGTGGCGTGTGCCAGGAGAACCGGGACGATGATGCGGTCGTACCACCCGGCGCCGCGCCGCACCAGGCTGTCGGGCATCCCCTGCAGGTCGTCGCGCTGTAGATCGGCCAGGATATCGTCCTGCATCTGCAACAACTGCTCGGCCCTGGGGCGCTTGCCTTTCTGACCGGCCAGCATCCGGTCCGCATGGTAACGGTACTTGAAGTACGAGGTCGGGATGGCGCCGAGGGCGCGGACAAGATCGGCGTCCACCGGAAGGCCTGCGACCTGGTCGAGCCGTTCAAGCAGCTCGGGCAGGACGTCTCGGCCGTTCCAACGCACCTCGGTCACCCAGCCGAAGTGATGCATGCCCACGTAGCCGACCCACAGCGCCTCAAGCGGCGCCTGGAGGGCGTCGGCGATCGACTGTGCCAGACCGATCGGGGAGTCGCATGTGCCCACCGAGGCCAGCCGCGTGTAGCGCGACAGCGCGTACTGAATGTAGCTGCTCGGGTTGGTCAGGTTGATGACCAGGGCCCGCGGGGCGACCGCCTCCAGGACGCGGCACTGCTCCAACGTCGCCGGAATCGTCCGCAGCGCGTTGTTCATCCCGCCCGGCCCGACGGTCTCCTCGCCCGGCAGGCCGAAGGCGTGCGGGAAGGTCTCGTCGACGGCGCGGGCCTCATAGCCGCCGACACGAATCTGGTTGAGGACGTAGTCGGCGCCTTCCAGGCCGCGGTGCAGGTCGGTCGTGTGGGTAACGGCCAACGGGGCGCTGGCCTGATCGGCCAGCCTGCGGCTCAGGGCGGCGACGCGGTCGAGCTTATCAGCCGAACGGCCGAGCAGCGTCACCTGCATGGGCGGGCGGTCGCGCACCCGGGCCAGCGCGTGGATCAGACCGGGTGTCGCCACCCCGCTCCCGCCGAGCACCGCCAATCGGATCGGCTGGCCCATGCGCGTCAGCCCGCCGCGCGGTCGTAGTAGGCCAGGATCGCCTCGGCGGTCCGGCGCGCTTCGTCCGGCCGAAGCGTCTCGAACAGCGGCAGGTTGAGAACGCGCCGGGCATAGCCGGAGGCGACCGGGAAGTCGGATTCTTTGTAGCCCAGGTGCAGATAAGCGCCCTGCATAGGGACGATGGCCGGGTACATGGCGTAGCCGCCGATGCCGCGCTCGAGGAGGAACGCCAGCAGCCGGTTGCGCTCAGCCTCGGTCGGGGCGATGGTGGCGTACGAGTAGTAGACGTGGTAGGCGTAGTCGGCCACGTGCGGAAGCTGGAGCGGGGTCTCGGCCAGCATCTCGTCGTAGATCGCCGCCAGCGCCCGGCGGCGGTCGTTCCACTCATCGAGGCGCTTGAGCTTGACGCTCAGGATTGCCGCCTGCAGTTCGTCCAGGCGATCCTGAAAGCCGATCACCTCGTGCACGAACTTGAGGCGCTGGCCGACGTAGCGCAGCACGCGCGCCTTCTCGTCCAGATCCGGGTCGTTGGTGGTGATCGCCCCGCCGTCGCCGTAGGCGCCGATGTTCTTGCCCGGGTAGAAAGAGAACGCCGCCATGTGGCCGAGCGAGCCGGTGCGGCGGCCCTTGTAGCGAGCGCCGTGCGCATGCGAGGCGTCCTCGAGCACCGCCAACCCGTGCTGTTTGGCCAGGGCCATCAGCGGGTCCATGTCGACCACGTGTCCGTACAGATGCACCGGGAGAAGCGCGCGAGTGCGCTTGGTGATCTTGGCCGCCGTCAGCTCGACGGTCATGTTGAACGTCTGTGGATCGACGTCGACGAACACCGGCGTGGCGCCGGTGTAGCTGATAGCCAGCGCGGTGGCGATGTAGGTGTTGGCGACGGTGATCACTTCGTCGCCGGGGCCGACGCCGAGCGCCTCCAGAGCAAGGTGCAGCGCGGCCGTGCCGCTGGAGATGCCGATACCGTGCCGGGCCTCGCAGTAGGCGGCGAATTCCTGCTCGAAGCGCTTCAGATTCGGTCCGAGCGTGTATTTGCCCGTCGGCAGGACCGCCGCCACCGCGCCTTGGACCTCGTCGGCGATTTCCGCGTACTGGCGTTCGAGGTGCCCCTCGCCGATGGTGATCTCGTGATCCGAGGCCAGGATGGACGCCAGGGCGCGCATCGAGTCGGGCAGCGCCAAAGGCTGGTTGAGATCGATCTTCGTCATTCGGCCTCCAGGAACCGTGCGGACGCGGGGTCCGGCCAAAGCCAGACTCAAGCCTCCGGGAAGAACTGCGGCAAGTAGGGCCGGTTGGCCTCCAGCATCTCATCCACCAGCGCCCGAGCGGCGTGCCATGAAGGGACCAGCGGGTTGACCAGCATGGCCAGGTAGGCCTGCCGGCGATCGCCGGAGACTCCGGCCTGGACCGTCCAGCTCTCCCAGGCCTTGGCTTGCTGGCACAGCGCCCGGATGCTTTCCGGCAGCGGGCCCATGTGCAGCGGCGTGACCCCATGGGCGCCGACGACGCAGGGCACCTCGACGGCGGCGTCGCCCGGCAGATCGGGGATCGAGCCGCCGTTGCGGGCCACCACGATCTGTACATCGCGCCGGTCGAACGTCAGCGAAAGGATCAGGTTCAGGGCGGCCTCGGAGTAGCGCGCGCCGCCGCGCAGGCTGAGTTCGGGCGGCTTGACCACCTGGTTCGGGTCGGCGTACTTCTGCATCAACTCCTGCTCGACCTCATGCACCACCTCGCCGCGGGATTTCGGCGCAGCCTTGGCCTCGGCCAGCTTTTCCCCGTGGTTGTAGTAGTACTGCAGGTAGTAGGTCGGGAAGACGCCCAATGCCCGGACCAGCTCCGGATCGAAGTGCGGCATCTCCGGATGAGAGGCCATGCTTTCTAGCATCTCCATCAGGTCGGCAGTGACGTCCCTGCCGCGCACGAAGACACGCCGGATCCAGTTGACATGGTTCAAGCCGATCCAATCCAGGAAGACCTCGTCATCCCGGGCGCCGAATATCCCGGCCAGCCCAGCCTGCATGTTGATCGGGTTGTTGCACAGGCCGACCACCTTCAGGTCGGTGTGCTTGAGCAGGGTCTCGGTGATGAT
This sequence comes from Anaerolineales bacterium, assembly GCA_036803025.1. Classification (GTDB taxonomy): domain Bacteria; phylum Chloroflexota; class Anaerolineae; order Anaerolineales; family E44-bin32; genus DAIRVC01. The sequence goes on along the minus strand of DAIRVC010000004.1, from coordinate 36,794 downwards.
GCCGGAAGGGTTGGTGAAGTTCAGATACCAGGCGCTCGGGGCGTATTTGTCGATATCCCGGGCGATGGCCAGCGTGACCGGGATCGTGCGCCAGGCCTTGAGCGTCCCGCCCGGACCGGTGGTCTCCTGCCCGATGACGTCGTACTTGAGCGGGATCTTTTCGTCCCGGATGCGCGCCGCCATTCCGCCGACGCGCAGAGACGAGACGACGAACTGCGCTCCCTCCACGGCTGGCTCGCGCTTGAGATTCAGGATGACGCGGGTCTCGAGCTCCGCATGCTGCAGCATGCGCTGCACCATGCCGCCGACGATCTCCAGACGGCGCGCGTCGATATCGTGCAGGGCGATCTCGCCGACCTCGATCTCGCCTTCGTGCTGGATGAAACCGTCGACGAACTCGGGGGTGTACGAGCTTCCGCCGCCGATGTAGGCTAGCTTGTCGATCCTCGCCTTCGCCATTCGGCCACCTCATCCTCGAGCGCCCGGATGCGCCTGCACGAATCGATGTACTGCTCGGTGTAGTCGATCTCGCTCCACGCCAGGAGCAGAAGGTCCAGCGCGTGGACCAGCAGGACCGAGAAGGCCGGCGTCTGGCCCTTGGCCTCCTTGCGGATGATGTCGGCGTTGATCTTGTGCGCCTCGAGCTGCTCGGCCTGGGCGCCCTCGAACAGCGACCGCGCCTGCTCCCATTCGCCCTGGCGCGCCGCCTCGCCCGCTTCTTTGGCCTTGGAGCGGGCCTCGCCTGCGTGCAGGATCAAACCGAAAATCGTCTGCTCCCATTCGGCATCCATGTTCATGGAGCGCCTGCCTCCCGCAGGTGGGAGGCCTCATTCAGGCGGACGATCTCCCACCGGCTGCGGCCGTTATCGTCTGCCGCTGCCCGGCGCATTTCGGAGATCCCGCAGGCCTCCCAGGGCCCATAGCTGCGCCAGTCCACGCCGGGTTTGGCCAGCATCACCGCCATCAGGCGGCTGAACACCGCCCAGTGCCCCACGATCAGCAGCCGGCCGTGCGGGTGCCGGGAGGAGATCCATTCCAGCGTCCGCGCGATGCGATCGCCGAAGTCGTCGGGCTGCTCGGCGCTCACCCGGTGGATGAGCGCGCGCACGGGTCGGAACGCGGCAGCCAGCCAGCCTCCTTCCCGCCACAACGGAGCCGGCGCGCCCTCCAGCCATCCGAAGTCCAGCTCGGCCAGTCCATCGACCGGCTGCGGGGTCAGACCGACGGCGCGGCCGAGAATGGCGGCGGTCTCCATCGCCCGGCCGAGCGGGCTCGAGTACAGTGCCTGGAACTGCTCGCCGCGCAATCGCGCCGCCGCCAGCTCGGCGTGCCTGCGGCCGGTCGGGCTGAGCGGGCTGTCCAGTCGGCCGTGCAGCCGGCCGCGCTCCATCCACTCGGTCTCACCGTGGCGGACCAGAACCAGGCTCAGCCCGGAGGTCATGCGCCGGCCCCGCTGCCCGCGGCGGCGTAGGGCGCCAGCTGGACGGCTCCGTCGAGCGCACAGCGGAAGCCGACGAAATCGTTCTTGCGCTTGGGCGTGTGCATGCGGCGATAGAAAGTCGTGGCCTGCTGGGCGTCATCCAACCAGTCTCCGCCGCGCAGCGGCATGCGCAGCGGAGACGGCTTGCCGCCGATCCACTCCCATACGTTGCCGGCCATGTCGACCAGACCGTACGGGCTGTCCCCGGCCGGGGAGTACTTGCCAACCGGGGTGGTGTCCCAGATCTCCGTCTCGCTGGTGTTGCAGTGGTCCCGGTGAAAGGTGCTCCCCCAGGGCCAGACGCGGCCGTCGGTGCCGCGAGCGGCTTTCTCCCATTCCTCCTCGGTGGGCAGGCGTTTGCCGGCCCACTGCGCGTAAGCGGCCGCGCTCTCCCAGGTCACCTGGACCACAGGATGGTCGGCTTTGCCCTCCGGCCAGGTGCCGCGCCGCCAGTGAGCCGGTTCTTCCCAGCCGGCGGCAACGGCGAACTTCTTGTATTCAGCGTTGGTCACTGGCGTGCGGTCGATGTAGAACGCCTCGACCGTCAGTTTGACCCGGTCCTCCCCCGCCAGGTACTCTCCGGCCGGGATGAGAACCATCGGCCGTCCATCCTTACCCATGAACCATGACACGCTCTCAGCCATCGCAGTTCTTCCTCACTTCCTGGCCGCCCGGCCGCGCCGAGCTTGCTTGCCGGGCACCGGGGCGGCCGCGGCCGCCGCCAACAGGCGGCCTCGGATCCAAGCGTAGGCCAGCCCGGCGGTGACGACGAAGTAGACGGCTGACATGGCCGAGGTGATCAGGCCGGCCTGGCCGGCCAGGGTTGCGCCCGGGATCCCCCCGCCGACGGCCAGCTGGATGACGACGATCAGCATCGAGAACGCGGCGTAGCAGGCCGCCGCCAGCCAGAACGAGCGCGGCGAATCGCCGGCGGCGCGCGCCACCAGGATGCCGACCACGCCGCAGACCGTCAGGAACGCCACGCGGAAGAGGATCTCGGCCAGCAGGGCGGTGATCAAATCGAGCATGGGGGCATGCGCCAGGGGCGCCAAGCCCGGGTCGCCGGCGCCCTCATAGGCCAGGCGCATCCCGCCGCCGACGAAGTCGAGTCCGCGGAAGACCTGCGCGATTAGGCCGGCGCCCAGGCCCAAGGTCAGGCCCGCCTCGATGCGTCCGTCCGCCGGCGGCGCCTTCCAGCGTAGGTAGAGCAGCATGCCACCCACGACGATCAACGCCGCCAGGATCGGCGCAACCAGGGAGAGCAAGGCCGTACTCGGCAGGTCGATGCCGGCGGCCGCAGCCGCGCCCGGCCCCTGGATGGCCTGGCGCAGCAAGCTCTGCAGGAAATAGGTCGGCAGCAGGCTGACCAGCCAGATGCCCATGCCCCAGTACAGGTGCTCGCGAGGGAAGCTGCGGCCGAAGCGGCGCAGCATGCCCATCGGCACGCCCGGGGCGAAGATGAACAGGAACCCGCTCAGTGCGACCAGGATGCCTCGAAGGACCAATGCGTTCCCCTTCCCTCAGCCTGTGCGGCCGCCGGGGCCGGGCCAAGACAGGTGGCTCTGGAGCATGTTCACGATCGCCGGCCCATCGGCCATGCCAAAGTCCATCGGGGCGATGGGCAGGACCCTGACGCCGGCCGGCGTCGCCCGGCGTTCCAGGCTCCGCCGCAAGAAGCGGATCTGAGGCGCGACCAGGATGACGTCGACCGCCAGCGATCGGTCGAACTCGAGCTGTTCCGCCTCGAAGACGCTGATGGAGCGCAGCACCAGCGCCAGCCCGGCCTCTGCGGCTGCCTGGCGGATGTGGTTCTCGATCAGGCTGGAGGACATGCCTCCGGCGCAGACCAGGAGCACCCGCAGCGCCGCCGGCGGATCGACCGCGGCGCTCATGCCTCAGCGGCCGCTGAGCGATTCGACCGGCGTGCCCGCATCACGCGCCTGGATGGCGCTGCGCACCTGGGCGAAGAGCTTCTCCCCGTCGACCATCCCGAAGGTGACCACGTCGATATCCTGGACGATGATCCCCAGCGGGTTGGCGGCCTGGGCGATGCTCTTGCGCTTGTAGCGCACCTGGGGCGCGACCAGGACGATGTCGACCCAGTTGGCTTGCCAATCCCACACGCCGACGTCGGGTGTGGTGATGGCGTGCATCAGCACCTCGACACCGGCGTTCTTGCCGGCCTCGATCGTCTTGCTCTCCAGCAGGCTGGAGGACATGCCCATGGCGCAGACGATGAGGACCTTGATGGGTTTCTGCTCGGCCATCGCTTCTCTCCCGGTCGCGCTCGCCGCGCGGGCAGCACCCCGCAGGCAGGGCTGTTATACCAGCCTAGCGCAGGGCTGGGAAGTAATCCCCGTGCTGGCGGATGTAATCGTCCAGAATGGCGCGGGCCGTCTCGTAGGACGGCACCAGCGGGTGCAGGCTGAGCGCCTTGACCGCCAGCCGATAGGACTTCTCCACCGCCGCCTGGATCACCAGACGCTCGTAGGCCTTGACGGCCTGCATCAAGGCCAGGGCGTGATCGGGCGGCCGGCCCATGGCCAGCGGCCGGATGACCCCGTTGCGGGCGACGCAGGTCACCTCGACCACATCGTCATCGGCCATGCCCTGGACGGCGCCTCGGTTGGGGACATTCAGGATCGGCAACGAGCCGGCGCCCTCGGCGGTCAGGGACTTGATCAGGTCCAGGGCGACGCCCGAGTAGCCCTCGGCGGCACTGGCGATCTGGTGGGCCTGCTCCGGCTGGTGCCAGGCGGAGGCTTTGTCGCCCGTCTCGAGCGTCATGTAGGTCTCACCGCGCTGCTGCAGATAGCGCCTGTAGACTGAGTCGACCTGGGCCGGGTCGGCATCCTCGTCGCGGATGCGCCGCAGGCTGGCGTAGAGCTCTTCGTTGAAAGGCAGGATCTGCAGGGCGCGGGACTTGCCTGCCCGCAGCAGGTTCTCGACCGACTGCTTCGGGTAGTAGTAGAAGAAGAGATACTCGCCCGGGACCAGGCCGAGCATCTCGATGAAGTCGAGGTCGAAGGGCAGGCCGGGGACGCGCCCACCGGCCCGGCGCACCTCGTCCAGCAAGGACGGCAGCCGGTCGACGCCGTCAACGCTGACGGCGCGCAGCCAGCCGAGGTGGTTGAGCCCGAAGTACTCCGGGAAGAGCTGACCGACCTCGCGCCCGCAGAAAGCGGCGGCCACACGCACCATAGCCGAGGGGTCGTCGCAGATGCCGACGGCGCGCGGGAAGCCGGCCACGCGGGTGACAGCCTCGGTCAGCATGCCGGACGGATTGGCGAAGTTGAGCAGCCAGGCGTCGGGCGCCAATTGGCGGATGAGTTCGACGTACTCGAGCAGCACCGGGATGGTGCGCAGCGCCATGGCGCAGCCGCCCGGGCCGGTTGTCTCCTGACCCAGGACGCCGTACTTCAACGGGACCTGTTCGTCGATGACCCGCGACTGCATCTGGCCGACGCGGAAGGTCATGACGACGAAGTCCGAGCCCTCGATCGCCTGACGCGGGTCGGTGGTCCAGCTGACCCGGAAGGAGGGCTGGCCGGCGGCCAGGGCCTGCTTGCTGGCCATGCGCATCAAGTCGAGGCGCTCGGAATCGATGTCCATCAGGCAGACTTCGTCGATGGGCACGTCGTGCTGGCGCTGCAAGATGCTCTGGATCACCAGCGGGGTGCGGGCCCCGCCGGCGCCGATAAACGTGAGCTTCAAGGGATCGCTCCTGGTGCGGAAGGGGGATGCGCCCGGGCGCATCCCCCTTCGACGGGTGGGCTGCGTAGGCCTAAGCTACGGCAGGTGCGGCGGCGCCCGCCGGCACCTCAACCTTCTCCTTTTCTAGGACTTGTTTCTCCCAGGCCTTGAAGGCGGGCCACCAGATGATGCCCGGGATCACGAATTCGGTGATCACGGCCAACACGGCCGCCCGCCAGTCATAGCCTGTCATCATCAACATCAGGAGCGGCGTCGGGAGGGTCCACGGCGCCGTGATGAATGTGGGAGTGACGAGGTGCAGGACGTGCGCCAGGTAGGCGACGGTGGCGTTGAGGAAGGTGATGATGATGAACGGGATGGCCAGGATCGGGTTGAAGACGACCGGGGCGCCGAAGGTGATCGGCTCGTTGATGTTGAAGATGCCCGGCCAGATTCCCAGCCAGCCGACGCGGCGCAGGCGCGGCGCCTTGGAGCGCATGAAGTAGAACGCCAGCGGCAGCGTGGCGCCTGAACCGCCGGGGACGACGTAGCTGCGGAACTCGCTGGTGTAGATCGCTGTCGGCGGTAGCCCTTCGGCCACCGCCATCGCGTTGGCGGCCAGGTTGGCCGTCCAGACCGGCTGCAACGCGATGCCGATGGTCAGGTCGCCGTGGATGCCCATCGTCCACAGGAAGGCGTGGAACGATTCGGCAATGGCCACGGCGGTGTACGTGCTGGCGGCCGGCACCACCTTGGATAGGACGACAAACAGGCCTCCGGCCAGGTCGAAGTTGAGAAGGTAGCGGATGGCCCACCAGCCGAAAACAATCACCACGCCGGGGACCAGGGCGATGAAGGCGTTGGCGATCGCCGGCGGGACGCCGGCCGGCATGGTGATGACCAGGTTGCGCTTGACGAAGAAGCGGAACACCTCGATCGAGACGACCGCCACCACGATGGCGGTGAACAGGCCTCGGTTGTCGATGAACTGCTCGGCCTCAGCGTCGAAACCGGTGAGCACCGGAGCGGCCATGATCATGAACGCCAGGAAGGTGAAGATCACCGGCATGACCGGGTCCAGCCCGCGGCGCTTGGCCAATGCGTACGAGATCGAGATGGTCACGAAGATCGACAGCAGCCCGTACGTGGCATTGAACGGAATCCACAGCTTGGCGGCCAGATCCTGGTTCATGATGTCGCCAAGGTAGCAGGCGGAGCCCTCCTGCAGGCTGCAGGGGAACTGCAGGACCAGCAGGGTGAGTGCGCCGATGATGAGCAGTGGCATCATCGCCACAAAGCCATCGCGCACGGCTGCCAGGTGGGGCTGGTCGAAGATCGGCGCCATGACCTCCATCGCGTCGGCCAGCCGGTCCGCCCAACCCTTCTTGGTGGTTGCGGTTGTCATCTTGCCATGCTCCTCTCAGATGATGTGGCGCGCGAACATCGCGGTCAACAATCGCGGGCAGGATCTCTCGCGGGCACCTCCTCTCTAGGGGCGCAGCTGGAGCGGATTGTGGGCGGCGAGCCCTTCCGCCGGCCGCAGGCCGCGCGGCGGGAAGTCGGGCTGCGCGGCTCGCGTGCGGTACAGCGTGGCGTTGAAGTGATAGCCGTCGCCACGGTAGGTCGCGCAGGTGACCTCCATCGGGCGGCCGTCCTGCACGAAACTGGTCTGCTCGGCGCGCAGCACGGCCGAGGACGGCGAAAGGCCGAGCAGGTGCGACTCCTCCTCGTCGGTCAGGCCGGCGCCCACGGTGATCTCGGCGAAGGCCATGCTCAACCCGTATTCGTGCTCGAGGACGGCGTAGAGCGAGGCGTCGTCGCCCAGGCGCTGGATCAGGTCAGGACAGGCGTTGTGCGGCAGATGGGTCAGCTCCAGGGCGATCGGCAGCCCGTCCACCCGCCGCAGTCGGCGCAGCCGGACTAGCGGGTCGCCGGGCGGCACCTGCAGCCGGTCAGCCAGATCCTTGGACGCCGGGGTCAGGCCGGCTGCGAGGATCGTCGAGCTCGGCTTGCGCCCGTGTTGTCGGACGCTCTCGCTGAAACCGAACAAGGAGCCCAGAGGTTTGAGCAGTGCCGGCTCACTGACGTAGGTGCCCTTGCCGACGCGCGTGTAGACGTGGCCGTGCTGGGTCAGATCGGAGAGCGCCTGGCGGACGGTGATGCGGCTGACCTGAAATTGCTCGCTCAGCTCGCGCTCCGAAGGCAGGCGCTGATGGGCGCCGTACTCCCCGGCCTGGATGCGGCGCAGGAGCGTATCGCGAAGCTGCAGGTAGAGCGGGCGGGCTGCCGTCGCGTCGAGCCGCACGTCCCACCCCTGAGGCGCGGGTATGACTGGTCAGGACCAGTCCGTTCCTATCCTAGTACGGAAGTCCTGCAGGAGTCAATCACCGACCAGATGTTCTATTCGACGCGCGCGGCTTCGGCGGTCCCGGGGATGCCGGAGGCTGGGCGGCGAATCACCGTCGCCTGGACACGAGCCAGGCCAATGCGGCGAACGCCAGGGCGGCCACGCCCAGGCCGCCAGCCCGCTCCCCGGTGATGAAGAGCAGCGTCCCTGACAGAAGCAGGCCGGCGAAGACGACCGCCGCCACGAGCTGGTCGAGAGAGGTGGTCAGCCGCCGCAGGCGCCGGTCGAGCTCGGGACTGGCCTGGGCCGAGACGGTCAGTTGGCCGCGCTCAAGCTGATCGAGGGCGCTGGTCAGCCGGGCCGGCAGGCGCAGCAGCGCACCACCCTGACCAGCCAGCATCTCGAGCAGCACCCCGAGCCACCCGCCGTCTTCCTCGGCCAGCAGTTGCCGCGCGAACGGCGTCAGCTCGGCGAACACGTTGAATTCGGGATCGAGCCCGGTGCACATGCCCGACAGAATGGCGATACAGCGGCCGAGGAAGATCATGTCGCCGGGGAGCTGGAACGGCATCTCGTACAGCAGTTCTCGAAAGCGGCCGGCGAATTGGCGCATCTCCTGCGGGTGGATGCGCATCAGCTCGCGCACCGACTTGCCCCAGAAGCGGTCGAAGAGCGTCGCTTGCATCGCCTGGCGGATCAGGCCTTCGTCGGCCCCGGGCAGGAGGACACCCAGTTCGCGCATCCCCTTCAGCAGCCGCCCGGCGTCACGGGCACCGACGGCGATGGCCGTCTCGCGCAACGCGTGTTTGGCCTGGGCGCTCAAGCGCCCGACCATCCCGAAATCGACGAAGACCAGACGCCAACCTGCCTGGCCGAGCGGCTCAACGAACAGGTTGCCCGGATGCGGATCGGCGTGGAAGAAGCCCTCCTGGAAGATCTGGCGCAGGTAGACGCGCAGCAGGCGTGAGGCCGCCTCGGCCCGATCGACTCCGGCCGCCTCGACCGCGGCGTAGTCGGTGATCTTGATGAAGTAGACGTCCTCGAGCGTCAGCGCCCGGGCGGTGGTGTGGCTCGGGTAGACCGTCGGGACGCGCACGTCGGGGTCCCCGGCGAACATCTCGGCGAAGCGCACCGCGTTGGCCGCCTCGGCCAGGTAGTCGACCTCTTCCCACAGTGTCCGGCTGAACTCGCCGAAAAGCAGGTCCAGGTCCGCACGCCGGCGGATGGGCGGATAGCGCTTCAACCAGCCGATGACGATCTTCAGCGCCGCCAGGTCGACGGCGATCAGGTTGTGAATGTCCGGGCGCTGGACCTTGACGACCACGGCCTGCCCGCCGGGAAGCCGGGCCCGGTGCACCTGGCCGAGCGAGGCGGAGGCCAGCGGCTGCGGGTCGAACGCCTCGAAGCGCGTCGACAGCGGCGCGCCCAGCTCCGACTCCACGACCGTGCGCATCGCCTCGAAGGATTCGGGCGCCACCTCATCCTGCAGGCCGGACAGCTCGGCGGTGACGGCTTCGGGGAGAACGTCGACGCGCGAGGACAGGAACTGACCGACTTTGATCCACACGCCGCCCAGGTCGGTGGCCAGCAGGCGGAAGCGGGCCGCCCCCCGGCGGTAGCGCTCCGGCGCGCGCCGGCGCGCCCAGCGGCGCAGGCCCAGGCGCGGCAGGATCAGGTCCCACCAGGCGATGCCGGCCAGGGTGCGGGCGAAGAACCACAGGACGCGAGCGTGCCGGCGGCGGAGCCGCAGGGGGACAGCCGGCCGTTCAGACTGCCGCAGGTCGCTCATCGATGGCCTTGGGCGGGCACGCACCGGCCTTGCACAGGCAAGGCCGATGACATCCGGGCCCGGGTCGGGTTGTCGCCCGCGCGCCGACCGCGCGCTGACCGGTTCAGGCGGCCTGTGCGGCCCGGCGGCTGCCGAACCACTTGGTCAACTCCGCCGCCACGGCCGGGACGAACAGCAGCGGCAGGATCAGCTCCCATTGGGCCAGGCCGAGCGAGACCGTGTCGAAGATCCGCTGCAGGAACGGCAGATAGACCACGGCCACCAGCACCACCAGGGATCCGGCCACGGCGTAGAACATGCGCATGTTGGTCAGCAGGCCGATCTTCAGCAGCGGGTAACGCTCCGAGCGGGCGGTGAAGGCACGCAGCAGCTCAGAGAAGGAGAGCGTCACGAAGGCCATGGTCTCGGCGAAGGCCGGCATCTCCGGGTGGGCCCGCAGGCCGATGAAGTAGGCGCCCAGGGTAACGCTGGTGATGGCCAGCGTCTGGACAATGATGCCGGTCCGCATCCAGCGGTTGATGATCGGTTCGGACGGCGGCCGCGGCGGCTGGTCCATCGTGTCGGGGTCGCCCTTCTCGTAGCCCAGGGCCAGCGCCGGCAGGCCGTCGGTGATCAGGTTGAGCAGCAGCAGCTGGATCGGCGTCAGCGGCGAGGGCAGGCCGGCCATGGTGGCCAGGAAGATGATCAGGATCTCGGCTACGTTGCAGGAGAGCAGGTAGAAGACGAACTTGCGGATGTTGGAGTAGATGATGCGGCCCTGTTCGACGGCCGCGACGATGCTGACGTAGTTGTCGTCGGTCAGCACCATATCGGCGGTCTCTTTGGCCACGTCGGTCCCGGTAATACCCATGGCCACGCCGATGTCGGCCCGCTTCAGGGCCGGCGCGTCGTTCACGCCGTCGCCGGTCATGGCCACGACCTGGCCGTTGTTTTTCAACGCCTCGACGATGCGCACCTTGTGTTCCGGCGAGACGCGGGCGAAGACGTCGGTGTGCAGGACCTCGTGCTGCAGCGTTGCGTCGTCGATCTGCGCCAGCTCGCTCCCGGACATGACTTTGTGGCCGGGCTGCAGCAAGCCGATGTCCTTGGCGATGGCGCGGGCGGTCTCGGGGTAATCCCCGGTGATCATCAGCGTGCGGATGCCGGCCCGCCGGGCTTTCTCCATGGCCGGTAGGACCTCCGGGCGGGCGGGATCGATCATCCCGATCAGCCCGACGAAGACCAGATCGCGCTCGACGTGCTCAGCCACCAGCTGGTCGGGGACCTCCCGCTCGGCCCGGTAGGCGACCGCCAGCACGCGCAGCGCCTGGCGCGTCATGTGGTCGTTGGCATCCAGGATACGGCGGCGGGCCTCGTCATCGAGCGGGGCGGGCTCGTCATGAATCCGCTGGTAGCGGGTGCATAGATCCAGGACGACATCCGGGGCGCCCTTCGTGGCCGCCACAATCCAGCCCTGGGCCGAGGTGTCGTAGAACGGGCTGAAGTCCTCCGGCTGCGGGTCGCGCACGCGATGCACCGTGGTCATGCGCTTGCGGGCCGAGTCGAACGGCACCTCGTCGATGCGGGGGTAGGCCAGGTGAAAGGCGTCGCGCGAGGCGCCGGCCTTGGCGGCGGCGACGATCAAGGCGCCCTCGGTCGGGTCACCGGCCAGCTGAAAGCCGGAGGCCTCCTTCTCGGACGGCTCGAGCGAGGCGTCGTTGGCCAGGACGGCCACCCACAGCGCGGTCAGCGCGGCGGGGTACTCGCGTAACTCGACCGACTTGCCGTTCAGATGGAACTCCCCCTGTGGTGCGTAGCCCCGGCCGCTGATCTCGAAGTCCAGCCCGTCGACCCACAGCCGTGTGGCGGTCATCTGGTTCTGGGTCAGTGTGCCGGTCTTGTCCGAGCAGATCACCGTGGCCGATCCGAGGGTCTCGACCGACGAGAGCCGCCGGATCAAGGCATGGCGCTTGATCATCTCGCGCATGCCCAGCGCCAGTGTGATGGTCACCACAGCCGGCAGGCCCTCGGGCACGGCCGCCACTGCCAGGCTGACGGCGATCAGGAACATGTCCAGCGGCGGGTAGCCGCGCAGCCAGCCGACCAGGAAAACCAGCGCGCACACGACCAGGGCCGCCATGCCCAGGGTCTTGCCCAGGCGGTCGAGGCGTTGCTGCAGCGGAGTCGGCTCCTCCTGGACGAGCTGCAGCATGGTGGCGATCATGCCGATCTGGGTGTGCATGCCGGTGCTGATGACCACGCCCTTGCCGCGGCCGTAGTTCACCAGCGTGCCCATGAAGGCGGTGTTGAGTCGGTCGCCAAGTTGGACGTCCTGGCGCAGTGTGACGCGGGCGTCCTTCTCGACCGGGACGGACTCGCCCGTCAGGGCGGCCTCTTCGACGCGCAGGTTGGCGCTCTCGATCAGGCGCAGGTCGGCCGGGACGTAGTTCCCGGCTTCGAGCAGGACCAGGTCGCCGGGGACCAGCTCCCGGCCGGGGAGGAGCAGGCGATGCCCGTCCCGGAAGACGTGGGCTTCGGGGGCGGCCATGCGCCGCAGGGCCGCCAGGGCCTCCTCCGCCCGCCGCTCCTGAATCACGCCCAACAGGGCGTTCAGTATCACGATGGCCAAGATGGCGGCGGCTTCGACGACGTCGCCGACGACGGCCGAGACGATCGAGGCCACGATCAGGAAGATGACGATGAAGTTGTTGAACTGCTCAAGGAGCATGCGCCAGAAGGTCGGCCGCGGCGCCTCGCGCAGCTCGTTCGGCCCGAACTCCGCCAGGCGCGCAGCGGCCTCGGCCTGAGACAGGCCGGCGTCGGGTGACGTGCCCAGGCTGGCGAAGACATCCTCGGGTTCGCGGGCATGCCAGGGGTCCTGGCGTGCCTGCAGTTCCTGGCCGGTGGGCCGGGCGGGTTGGTTCTTGTCGTGGGTATCCAAGGTTCCTGCTTCCGGAGAAGGATCGGGGCCGAGGGCCCCGCGCAGCATTATAGCATGCGCCCCTCGACGGCCGACTGACACTGGGCTGTCACCCGCCGGACGAGGGCGCCCTCGCCCGGGCCTGGGGAGCCTGGGGGAGGCTTCTACAAGTGCGCGGTATCGGGCGGCTCGGGATTGAGCTCGTGCATCTCGCCGGAAGCCATGAAGATGACCCGTTCGGCGATGTTGGTGGCCCGGTCGCCGATGCGCTCGTAGTTGTGGGCGGCGAAGAGCAGGTACAGGGCGCGCGAGGTGGTGGAGGGATCCTCGACCATGAAGGAGAGCAGTTCGCGGAAGATCTGCTTGTACAGCCCGTCGATGGTGTTGTCCTGGGCGGCGACCTGACGCGCCCTCTCGGGGTCGCGGGCGACGAAGGCCTCCAGCGATTCGCGCACCATGGTGCGGCAAACCTCGACCATGCGCGGGATGTCGATCAGGGGTTTGAGGAGAGGCTCGGTGCCCATGCCCAGGACCAGCCGGGCGATCCCGGCGGCGTGATCGGCCATGCGCTCCATGTCGCCGACGATGTTCATGGCGGCGATGACGGCGCGCAGGTCGCCGGCGGCGGGCTGCTGGGTGGCGATGAGGGCCAGGCAGGCTTCTTCGATGCGGAAGCGCAGGGCGTTGATTTGGGCGTCGCCGGCGACGATCTCATTGGCCAGCTGGGTGTTATGAGAGGCGAGGGCCTCCAGGGAGCGCGAGACCGCCTGGTCCAGAAGGTGGGCCATGCGCAGAACGTCGTCCTGGATCGCCTGCAGTTCTCGATCCAGCACCGCGCGGGATGAGCGTTTCATGGAGGCCTCCCTCCGGGCGGGCCGGCGCGTGCACACCACCACGCCGGGCCGCGGCCGGTCTACCCGTAGCGCCCGGTGACGTAATCCTCGGTGCGTTGGTCCTTGGGCCGGGTGAAGATCGTCTGGGTGGCGTCGAACTCGACCAGCATCCCGGCCCGATCCTCGCCCATGGCCATCATGGCGGTGAAATCCGAGACGCGCGCCGCCTGCTGCATGTTGTGGGTGACGATGAGGATGGTGTAGGCGCTGGCCAGGCTGCGCATCAGGTCCTCGATCTTCAAGGTGGCGATCGGGTCGAGCGCCGAGCAGGGCTCGTCCATCAGGATCACATCCGGCTCGACGGCCAGGGCGCGGGCGATGCACAGCCGCTGCTGTTGGCCGCCGGAGAGCGATAGACCGGACTGGTCGAGCTTGTCGGCCACCTCTTCCCAGAGTGCCGCCTTGCGCAGCGAGGCCTCGACCAGCTCGCCCAGGTCGCCGCGGAAGCCGTTGACGCGCGCGCCCCAGGCAACATTCTCGTAGATCGACTTGGGGAACGGGTTCGGCTTCTGGAAGACCATCCCGATGCGGCGCCGCAGCGAGACCGCGTCGATCCCCTCCCTGTAAATCTCCTGGCCTGCGAAACGCACCTGCCCTTCGGCACGGAAGCCCGGGATGAAATCGTTCATGCGATTGAACGAACGCAGCAGCGTGCTCTTGCCGCAGCCGGACGATCCAATGATGGCGGTGATGCGGCGCGGGCGGATCTCCAGGTCGATATCCCGCACCGCCCGAAAGTCGCCGTAGTACAGGCTCAGCCCCAGCACCTGAAGGATCGGCGCCTCGTCTGCCACACCGTCCATTCTACTCAATTCCGCGGGCGGACCGCGGCAGGGTTCTCTCTTATAATTGCCCTGATGCGCTTCCGCCGAATCCTGACCCTGGCCGTGCTCTTGCTGACGGCCGGCTGCGGCCGGGCCGCCGGGGAGGCTACCCCGGCGGCGGCCTACATCGAGAACCGCGGCTCGGACACGATCGTCAACCTGGCCCTGGCCTGGGCCGAGCGCTACCAGGCCTTGCACCCTGAAGTGCGCATCTCGGTCAGCGGCGGGGGCAGCGGGGTGGGCCTGACCGCCCTGACCAACGGCACCGTGGACATCGCCAACGCCTCGCGGCAGATCAAACCCGAAGAGGTCGAGCAGGCGCGTGCCAGAGGCATCGAGCCGATCGAGTTCGTCATCGCCCGCGACGCCATTGCCGTGATCGTCCACCCGGACAACCCGGTCGAGCAGCTGACGCTCCAGGAGATTTCCGATATCTACAGCGGCCGCATCGACAACTGGCGCGAGGTCGGCGGCGAGGACCGGCCGATCGTGCGGCTGTCGCGCGAGACCAACTCCGGGACCCACGTCTACTTTCTGGAAACGGTCCTGCGCCTGGGCGACTCCGACAGCGAGGTGCTCTTCTCGACCGATACGCTCCTGCTTCCCTCGTCGGAGGGGATCGTCTACGAGGTGCGTCAGAATCCGAACGCCATCGGGTACGACGGTCTGGGCTACGTCCCGCCCGACCTGAGGCTGATCGCCGTGGCGCGCGACGCCTCCGGACCGTATGTCCTGCCGTCGGTCGCCACGGTCAACGACGGCTCGTATCCGGTGGCGCGTGACCTGTACATGTACACTGCCGGCGAGCCGCTTGGCGTGACCGCCGCCTATCTGGATTGGATCCGCTCGGCCGAAGCACAGACCATCGTGGCCGAGCTCGGATTCGTGCCGGTCGCGACTGAGGCGGCCGAGCCGGGTCAAGGGGGCTGATACAGCCTATGCGCGCGAACACCAGGCCGGGAACGGCCGAGCCTTTGCGCAACTGGCAAGAGGCGGTCCTCTCCCGCGCCGTCCGGCTGTCCGGCTATTCGGCCATCGTCTTCGTCGGCCTGATCTTCTTCTTCCTGGTCCGCGAGGGCTCCCCGGCGCTGATCGAGGTGCCCCTGGCGGACCTTGTCGGCCTGCGCTGGTATCCGATCGAGGGGCACTTCGGCGTCCTGCCGCTGATCAGCGGATCGCTGATCGTCACCGTCGGTGCCATGGCCGTGGCCATCCCCTTCGGGATCGGGACGGCCATGTTCATCTCCGAGATCGCCCCGCGCTGGGCGCGCGAGGTGCTCAAGCCAATGGTCGAATTGCTCGGTGGGCTGCCCTCGGTCGTCCTGGGCTTCCTGGGCATCCTGCTCCTGTCGCCGTTTCTGCGGCAGGCCCTCGACCTGCCCACCGGGTTGACGGCGCTGGCCGGCTCGCTGCTGCTGGCGGGGATCGCCCTGCCGACGATCGTCTCCATCGCCGAGGATGCGCTCGACGCCGTGCCGAAGTCGTACCGCGAGGGGGCCCTGGCTCTGGGCGCGACGCGCTGGCAGACGATGTGGGGGGTGACGCTGCCGGCGGCGCGTTCGGGCGTCCTGACGGCGGTTATGCTCGGCATCGGAAGGGCCATCGGTGAGACCATGGCGGTCATGATGGTCACCGGCAACGCCCCGGTGTTGGCCGTGCAGCTGGGCTCGCTCTTCGCCCCGGCGCGGACCATGACGGCCACGATCGCAGCCGAAATGGGTGAGGTGGCCAGCGGGAGTGTTCACTACCACGTGCTCTTCCTCATCGGCATGCTGCTCTTCCTGATCTCGTTGGCCGTCAACGTGGCCGCCTCGGCGGTGGTGTTCCGCCAGCGCACGCGGGCGGAGAGGGTGCTCTCGTGAGCGCGGACGGCAGGCTGCGCCGCTACGCGGCCGGCGGCGGCCGCCGCATCCTGACTCAGCGCCTCGGCTTCACCCTGCTGACGCTGACGGCCGTGGCCACCGTGGTGCCGATCATCCTGGTCGTGGTGTACATTGTCATCCAGGGCGCTCCGGCGATCTCGTGGGAGTTCCTGAGCGGCGTTCCGCGCGAGGGCATGCGCCAGGGCGGCATCCTGCCGGCCATCGTGGGCACGTTCTACCTGACTTTGGGGACGGCGGTCTTCTCGGTGCCCCTGGGCGTGGCCGCCGCGGTCTACCTGGCCGAATACGCGCAGGAGAATGCCTGGACGCGCCTGATCCGCATCGCCATCATCAATCTGGCCGGGATCCCCTCGGTCGTCTACGGCCTGTTCGGGTTGGGGCTGTTCGTCTTGTTTCTGCACCTGGGCACGAGCATCCTGGCTGCCTCGCTGACGCTCTCGATCATGACGCTGCCGGTGATCATCAGTGCTTCGGAGGAAGCGCTGCGCGCCGTGCCGCAGGCCTTCCGCACCGTCAGCATGTCGTTGGGCGGGACGCGCTGGCAGACGATCCGGCGCATCGTCCTGCCGCAGGCCCTGCCCGGCATCCTGACCGGTGTGATCCTCGGGCTCGAGCGCGCCGCCGGCGAGACCGCGCCGATCCTGTTCACCGGGGCGGCCTTCTTCCTGCCGCGCCTGCCGCACTCGCCCCTGGACGCGACCATGGCGCTGCCCTATCACCTGTTCGTCATCTCGACTCAGGTGCCGGAGATGCCGATCCGGATTCAATACGGCACGGCCCTGGTGCTGATCGCCTTCGTGCTCGGCATGAACCTGATCGCCACAGTTGTGCGCTCGCGCGCCCGCGCGCGGCGGCAGTGGTAGCCGCATGGATAAGATCGTCGTCGAGAACCTCACGCTGCAGTACAAGGATGGGACCGAATCGCTGCGGGCGGTGACGATGGCCATCCCGGCCAACGCCATCACGGTGCTCTTCGGACCGGCCGGCGGCGGCAAGTCGTCGCTGTTGCGCTGCTTCAACCGCCTGAACGATCTGGCCGACGTCCAGACCGTTTCGGGCCGTATCCTGCTCGACGGGCTGAACGTGCTCGATCCGGACGTGGACGTGGTCGCCCTGCGGCGCAAGATCGGCATGGTCTTCGCCCGGCCGGTCGTTCTGCCCTTCAGCATCCGCGGCAACGTGACCTATGGTCTGGAGCTGATGGGGGAGCGCGATGCGCCGCGCCTGAACGAGGCCGTCGAGCACAGCCTGCGCCTGGCGGCGCTGTGGGACGAGGTCTACGACCGCCTGGATGACCCGGCCATCGCCCTATCCGGCGGGCAGCAGCAGCGCCTTTGCCTGGCGCGTGTGCTGGCGCTGCAGCCCGAGGTGGTTCTGCTGGACGAGCCCACCTCTGGGCTCGATCCGATCTCGACCGGCAAGGTTGAGGCGGCTCTGCAGGAACTAAAGAAGGACTACACCATCGTCCTGGTGCCGCATTCGATCCAGCAGGCCGGCCGCACGGCCGACTTCGCCGCCTTTTTCCTGCAGGGCGAGCTGGTCGAAACCGGCCCGGGCAAAGACCTGTTCACTCATCCTCGAGACCAGCGCACTGAGGACTACGTCACCGGGCGCTTTGGATAGTGCGGTGATGACGTGTCCCCAAAGGGCCTCTCAGGCTGCAGGAGCTCGCTTTGTAGCCCCCTCGAGCGGGACCACCGCCGGCGCGGGCAGCGCCGCCTGTCCGCCGGTCTCGAGCTGCAGGGCGAAGTGCACCGGCAGGCCTACCCGCCGAACGGCCGCGGCCGCGGCGGCGACGTCGTAGGACACACGCCGGAACTCGACACGGGACCGCAGACCTGAGCTGAACAGCGCATACGCGGCGCGAGGGTCGCCGTCCTTCGGCTTGCCCACCGAGCCGGCATTGACAAACAAGGTCCTCGCCACCGTCTTCTGATAGGGCAGATGGGTATGGCCGAAGAACAGGACCTCGGCGCCCGCCAGGCGCGCGATGCGCTCGAATGAGGCCGCCGGGCGGTCCGCGTACAGGTACTCGTTGATCCTGCGTGGGCTGCCGTGAACGAAGAGCAGGTGGCAGCGCTGCGTCTCCCGGCGCAACTGGATCGGCAGAGCCTGCAGGAAGACCTTGTTCTCGGCGGTTGTCGTCTGGCGTGTCCAAAGCAGCGACTGCCGGCCCAGCTCCGCTTCGCCGGGCACCCTGTAGACGCAGCCGCAGTCGTCCTGATCGAAACCGACGCCGTCGTCGTAGTTGCCCATGACCGTAGGGACTTCTCGAGAGCGGATGAACTCGACGACCTCGTTGGGAAAAGCCCCGTAGCCGACCAGATCGCCCAGACAGTACACGGCCTGCGGCCGTTGGGATTCAAGATCGGCCCAGACCGCTTGCAGGGCGTGCAGGTTGGCGTGAATGTCGGAGAGAACGGCGATCTTCACGGCAACTCCTCTAGCCGAACCGGCCGGTTACGTAGTCTTCGGTGCGCCGGTCGCGCGGCCGGGTGAAGATGGTCCGCGTCTCATCAAACTCGATCACCGAGCCGGCGCGCTGGTCGTCCATCATCATCATGGCGGTGAAGTCGGAGACGCGGGCGGCCTGCTGCATGTTGTGGGTGACGATGACGATCGTGTAGTTGGCTGCCAGCTCGCGCATCAGATCCTCGATCTTGAGCGTGGCAATCGGGTCGAGGGCCGAGCAAGGCTCGTCCATCAGAATCACCTCGGGTCCGACGGCCAGCGCGCGGGCGAGGCACAGGCGCTGCTGTTGCCCTCCGGAAAGGGACAGGCCGCTTTGATCCAGCTTGTCCTTGACCTCATCCCACAGCGCCGCCTTCCGCAGGCAGGTCTCGACCAGCTCGTCCGGGTTGCCCCTAAATCCGTTGATGTGCGCGCCCCAGGCGATGTTCTCATAAATCGACTTGGGAAAGGGGTTTGGTTTCTGGAACACCATCCCGATGCGGCGGCGCAGGGCGGTTGGATCGACCGCCGGGTTGTAGATGTTCTGGCCTCGGAAGCGGATCTCGCCTTCGACGCGCGCGGTCGGGATGAAATCGTTCATGCGGTTGAAGGCCCGCAGCAGGGTGCTCTTGCCGCAGCCCGACGGGCCGATGATGGCGGTAATACGCCGAAGGGCGATATCCAGATCGACGGACCTGATGGCCAGGAAGTCGCCGTAGTACACCTGCAGGTTGTGGGCGCTCAGTCTGCCTTCCTGGAGCGCAAGGCCTTCGGCGGCCTGTGCCGCGGCGGTCGTCCGGGCGGAGGCCAGGGTTGCCAGACGCGGCAGGTTGGTGGTCAGGGTCTCGGTCATGTTCCTCTCAGGCCCCGGCTGTAACGGTCGCGCAGCAGAATGGCGGCGGCATTCAGCCCGAGCAAAGCGGCCAGCAGCACAATGATGGCGGCCGCGGCCAGATTGTGGAACTCAGCCTGGGGCCGGGAGGCCCAGTTGTAGATCTGGATCGGCAGCGCGCTGAATCGTGAGAAGGGTCCAGTGGGGTCGGAAGGGTTGAAGGTGCTGGCACCGACGACGATCAGCGGTGCGGTCTCTCCGATGGCCCGCGACATCGCCAGGATCGTGCCGGTCAAGATGCCCGGCAGGGCCTGAGGCAAGACGTGACTCCAGACCGTCTGCCACCGGGTCGCGCCCAGGCCGTAGGCCGCCTCGCGCAGCGAGCTGGGGACGGCGCGGATGGCCTCCTGGGCATTGATGATGATCAGGGGCAGAACCAGCAGCCCCATGGTCAGGCCGCCGGACAGGATCGTCCGGCCGTTGGTATCGGTCAGCCCCAGGAAGGCGCCGCTGGTCAGGGGCCCCAGGGCGCGCACGAAGAGCGCCAGGCCGAGCATGCCGTAGATGATCGACGGCACCCCGGCCAGGTTGTCGATATTGGTCTGGATGGCGCGGTTCAGGCGCGAGCGGGAGGCATATTCCTCCAGGTAGACGGCCGAAGCGACGCCGACCGGGAAGGCGAAGACCAGGGTGATGCCGATCAACCACAGCGAACCGAGCAGGGCAGTGCGGATCCCGGCCCGCATCGGATCGCTCGACATCGGACGGGAGAGGAAATTGGTGTTGACCCAGGCGCGGAACTCGAGGCGGGCGCGCGGGTAGTCGCGGGCGGCCTCGGCTTCGATGCGACCGCGTTCCAGCAGGCTTTCATCCAGCGGCCAGCTGGCCAGGATCTGCGGCTCGACCACCCGCTCGATCACGAGCTTGTGCAGCGCACGCCGGCTGCGCTCGGCGAAGGGCTGCTCACTGTCCAGGCGCTGGAAGACGGCCGGGGAGAGGTGGTCCTGCAGGATCGCCATCAGTTCCGCGGGTGCCAGCCGCTCCAGCGGCCGGTCCGCCAGGCGCCCGGGGTCGATCGCGTCCTGCACGGCCACCAGGCCGACCGAATCGCGCAGGATGTTCCCACCCAGCGCCGCCAGGGCGATCAGGGCGACGGCCGTCGAGCCCAGGAAGACGGCCCGCCATACCCGGCCGCGTCGGTGCCGCGCGCTGAGGTTCGACCGGAAGACTCCCTCAGCCGCTGGAGCGCTCATTCGTAGACCTCGCGCAGGCGGGCGACGACGCGCCGGCTGATGACGTTCAAGACGAGGGTGATCAGGAACAAAACCAGCCCCAGGGCGAACAGGCTGTTGTAGTCCAGGCTGTTGTAGCTCAGGTCGCCGCCGCTGATACGGGCGATGTGACCGGTGATGGTCTCGGCCGACTCGAAGGGATTGAGTGTGAGGTTGGGGCCGGCGCCGACCGAGAGGGCGACAATCATGGTTTCACCCAGCGCCCGCGACATCCCGATGATGAAGGCGGCAATGATGCCCGACAAAGCCGCCGGGACGACCACCTGCGCGGCCGTCTCCAACCGCGTGGCTCCGACGGCGTAGGCGGCCTCGCGCAAGGCGCTTGGGACGGCGCTGAGCGCGTCCTCGCTCATCGAGCTGATCAGCGGCAGGATCATGATGCCCATGACGATCCCGCCCGAGGCCATGTTGTAGATCTTGACCGTGTCGGCCCCGAAGATCGAGCGCAGGATAGGGGTCACGAAAGTCAGGGCGAAGTATCCGTAGACAACGGTGGGGATGCCGGCCAGGATCTCGAGCAGGGGCTTGAGCAGGCCGCGCCGGCGCGGTGTGGCGTATTCGCTCAGGTAGACGGCCGCGCCCAGCCCCAGGGGAAGGGCGACGAGCATGGCGATGAAGCTGGTGACGAGCGTCGAAACGGCCAGCGGCCACAAGCCGAAACGAAGGATGGCCGGCTGCCATTGCGTGCCGGTCAGGAACTCGGCCAGGCTGACGTCCGGGCTCTGGAAGAACAGCAGCGACTCGCGCCCCAGCACGAGAACGATGCCCAGGGTGGTCACGATCGAGAGGGCGCCGGCCAGGGACAAGAGAGCCTGGATCAGGCCTTCGCCCAGGCGCGGCCGCCGGCGCAGCAGCGCGGCGGTGTCGGTCAGCTGATCGGGTCCGTTAGGCAATCTCGAGGTCGTCTGCATACGACTTCCCTTGCGGGCGAATAAGCGGGCATAGGGAGAGCCGGCCTCTCCCTATGCGCTGCGCCGGGCGCCTGCCCGGCACTTCCCTCGACCCGGCGCTACTCACCGACCGCGGCATCCCAGGCTTGCAGCGCGCCGGCCAGGGCCTCTTCGGCGGCCGGGAAATAGCCTACTTCGCCGATCACTTCATCGACCCGCGTCAGGTAGAAGTAGACGAAGGCCGCCACTTGAGGCTTCTCCTGCAGGATCTCGGCGGTGGTGTACATGAACAGCGGGCGCGCCAGCGGGTACTCGGCGCTGTCGACGGTCTCGGCTGAAGGGGTCACGCCGTCTACCGACAGGACGTTCAAGCGGGCGGCGTTCTCCTGGTAGTAGGCGTAGCCGAAGTAGCCGATCGCGTACGGGCTGCCCTCGACGCCCTGGACCAGGACGTTGTCGTCCTCGCTCAGCTGCAGGTTGTCTGCGGCTAGGATCGGGCTCTCATCGCCTTCGAACACCTCTTCGACGAAGTAGTCGAAAGTCCCGCTGTCGGTGCCGGGGCTGAAGCGCAGGATCGGTTCGGCCGGCCAGGCCGGATCGACGTCGGCCCAGGTCTGGGCGGTGGAGAAGACCTGGGACAGCTGCTCGAAGGTGACGTCGGTCAGGAAGTCGTTTTCGCTGCTGACCACGATCGCAAGGGCGTCGGTGCCGACGCGGATCTCGAGCGGCTCGCGGCCGATCGACTGACAGCTGGCGATCTCCTCCGCCTTGATCGGGCGGCTGGCATTGGCGATATCGGTCTCGCCGGCGACGCAGAAGCGCTCGAATCCGGCGCCGCTGCCGATGCTGTCGATGGTGATGTTCCCGGAATAGCCCTCATCGCGGAAGAGTTCGGCGACCGCTTCACTCAGCGGGTAGACGGTCGAGCTGCCAGCGATGATGATGTCGCCCGTAACGGAGGTTGGGGCGTACATCGCCAGCGGATCTGCAGGCGCGTCGGAGGCCCTGGGCGCCTCGGTCGCCGCGGTTGAGGCTTGCGTTGCGGCTGGGCCGCAGCCCGCCACAAGCGAGGCGGCCGCCAGGCCCAGGACGATCCACAGACGTGTTTTCGACTCCATAACGATCCTCTCCTCTTGTCTTTTCATTGGCCGTTGCTGGGCCATCCTATCGGCAGCGGCTTAAGCGCCGGTCAAGCCTGAGTTAACCGACCTTAATGCCGACCAGACAAGCCCGGCGAGGCCAGATGCGGCGGGCAGACCCGATCGGTTCAACCCGAGCGGCGCGGGCGGACACTCTCGCCGCGCGTCCCGCACTGCGAACACACACCCACGGCCAGGAAGCCCTGGGTGTGTGCGGAGATGCGTACGTCGTAGGTCATCGATCGGCAGTAGGGGCAGCGCAGCGTCTGCACCACGCCTCGGTCGGCCGCCTCGGAGGCGCCGCGGCGCGGTCCCGCGCGCTCATCGGCGACGACGATCCAGGGTGGCTCGGACAAGCCCCCCGCCGGGGACCGCCCGGGCGCGGTCATGGCGGCCAGGGCCATGTGGTCTTGCTGTTCGCCGGCCGTCGGCTTCAAATGGAAGACCAACTCCTCCAGTACCCGATGGGACGGTTCGAAGGCCGTGGCCGTCGTGCTTCGGTAGGACTCTCGGTTTGTCATGCCATCAGGATCGCGCGGCTGGCTTAAGCAGCGGTCAAGGCGCGATTAAGCGCGGTTAACCGTAGCGACCGGGGTTGCGTGTGAGGCGAAGGAGGACGATCAGGCGGCGCGGAAGGCCAGGCGGAAGACGGCGCCCGAGTCGGGAGGCTGGCGGTTCTCGGCCCAGATCTGCCCGCCGTGGGCGCGCAGGATGTGGCGGGCGATGGCCAGGCCCAGACCGGTGCCGGGCGTGCCGCGCGCCCGGTCGCCGCGGTAGAAGCGTTCGAAGATGCGCTCCAGGTCGGCCGGCGCAATTCCCGGGCCGTCGTCGGCGATCGAAAGCAGCACGCGCGCTTCGGCCGGCTGGCGGGCGGCGGAGACGTGCACCCGGCCGCCGGCGGGGGCGAACTTGAGCGCGTTGTGGAGCACGTTCAGGATCGCCCGCCCGGCTTGTTCTGAGTCGGCCAGGACCCGGAGATCGCCGCCGAGATCGACGACGGTCCGCACCTGCCTGCGTTCCGCCTCTTCCGCCAGCCGGGCCATCTGGGGCAGGACCAGATCCCTCAACAGGACAGGCGTTAGGCGCACCACCTGCTGACCGGACTCGATGGCTGCCAGGTCGAGCATCTCGCCGGTCATGTGGTCAAGCGTCGCCACCTCGCCGACGATCTGCGTGGCCAGCTCGCGAGCCAGCTGTGGGTCTCCACCGGCGCGGGTGAGCAGCGTGTCGGCCAGCAGGCGCAGCGAGGTCAGAGGCGTCTTCAACTCGTGGGACAGGTTGGCGACCAGGTCCTGGCGTGCGCGGCTCAGGCGGCGCACCTCGCTCTCATCGCTGACGGCGATGGAGGCCCCCTGTGCGTGCGGGACGGCCCGGACCCGGCAGGGTCGATCGAGCATAAGGATGGTGCGCACCAGGCCCTCAGGGTCGGCGCCGCGGAGAGCATCGCGGGCCAGCCGCTCGACCTCCAAATTGCGTATGTAGCTCATCAGCGTGGCCCCGGCGGGGAGCGAGCCGAACAAAGCCTGCGCTCCCGGGCTGACGTAGCGGACGAGCAGGTTGGCGTCCACAGCGATGAGCGCGTCGGTCGAGGCCGTGGCTGCCGCCTGCAGCTGCTCGAGCTGGCTGCCGAGTCGCTCTGCCTCCGCGCGGTGCGCCTCAGCTTCGTGACGCAGGCGCGCGGTCAGGGCCCGGCGATCGCGCAGCCACAGCCACATGCCAGTCAGCAGCAGGCCGACCAGGATCAGGAGCGGCCAAGCTTCCACGGCCTCAGCCCTCGAAGCGGTATCCCACCCCGCGCACGGTGGTGATGTGCGCCGGGACGGACGGGTCGGATTCGATCTTCTGCCGAAGCCAGCGGATGTGGACATCGACCGTGCGATCGTCGCCGGGGAAATCGTCGCCCCACACTTGGGCCAGGAGCAGATCGCGTGTGAGAACGGCGCCGGTGTTGCGCATCAACGTGGCCAGCAGGTCGAACTCGCGCGGCGCCAGCTGGATCTCCGCCTCGCCGCGGAAGGCACGGCGGGCGATCAGGTCAAGCCGCAGGTCGCCGGATGTCAGTTCGACAGCCGGCGCGCCGGTCGAACGGCCGCGGCGCAGGGCGGCCCGCACACGCGCCAGGAATTCGCCCAGAGAGAACGGCTTGGTGATGTAGTCGTCGGCGCCGGTCTCCAGGCCGATGATCTTGTCTGTCTCGGTGCCGCGCGCAGTCAGCAGGATGATGGGGACGTCGTCTTGCTTGCGAATTAGGCGGCAGACGGTCAGGCCGTCCAACTTGGGCAGCATCACGTCCAGGACGATCAGATCGAAACCGGCCTGGCGTGCCAGGTGCAGACCGGTTTCGCCGTCTTCGGCGGTCTCGACCTGGTATCCCTCGGCGCGCAGGTTCAGGGCCAAGGTCTCGCGCACGGTCCGGTCGTCCTCGACCAGAAGGATAGTGGTCATGTGGGGGATTATACGGAGATTCTCAGGGCCTCCGTGACCAGAGAGGCTCAGGGCGCCTGTTCAGCGCGGCTCCGTGTAGAGCCGCGTCGGCTCGTCGGTGTAGTAGTGATACAGCGGCAGGTCCGGAAATTGCTCTGCCAGTCGGGCGTTCGTCGAAGCCTCGCGCGCGTAGGCCAGGATCAGCTCGCCGTCGCTGAAGGGCGGCGTCAGCGTCAACAGCGCCCCATATTCCGTCCAGATGTCCACGGGGTGGACGACGACCAGGCCGCGCTGCGGCGCGATCTGCTCGAACGCCTCCAGCCGGGCGCGCGAGATCCCATACAGCCCCTGCAGGCCGCCCAGGCGGGTGGGAAGGTAGAGGAGGATGTCGCCGGAGATGAGCAGAATCAACAGAGTGCTCACCGCCCAACGGCGGAGGCGCAGGAAGCGGGTGGGTGCGCCGATCCAGCCGGCCAGCCAGGCCGCACCGGCCGCGCTGACGACTGCCAGGCCGGGCAGACTCTCAACATAGTAGCGCGGCCCCAGCAGCCACGACCCGATCCAATACAGGCAGTAGACGGCGACCAGCGCCGGGAAGACGCTGAAGACGAGCCAGCTGTCGCGATTGCGCCGCAGCGCCCACAGCCCGGCCGGCAAGAAGATCCATGACAGGAACGGCCAGCCAAACAAGTCGTGCATCCCCGCCCGCAGGCTGTGACGGGTATTGACCCAGGCCCAATGTAGATTGTGCCCGGAGGCGGTGTGGCCGTGTCCGGGGCCGAAGCCGATCCGGTCGTAGTCCCACCACAGCGCATACGGGTTGCGCAGTGGATCGCCGGTCAG
>DAIRVC010000004.1:0-11015 GCA_036803025.1 Anaerolineales bacterium | reverse complement strand
GCCGCAAACAGATCGAGCCATGCCAGCCAGAAGGCGGCCGAAAGGAACAGGCTCAGGGTGTGGCCCATGAGCGAGCCGGAGACCATCAAGAACATGGGCGAGAGAACGGTCAGCACTTCCGCCAGGAGCCCGACCCCCCGGCCGGCCAGGCGCGCGCCCAGGCTATAGACCAGCCAGGCGGCCAGTCCGGCAAGCAGCGGGTTGACCAGCCAGGGGTCGCCGGCCCGGACGCCAAGCGCCAGCGCCGCCGGCCAACCGGGCGGGTATTTGCCGAATCGCTGCCCTTCGTAGTCGACGACGAACGGGACCAGGAACGAGCGGGGTTGGAGCGGGGAGGGCAGGCTGCTATGCCCATCGGCCATCACTTCGGCTTCCCACAGGAACGCGATCTCGTCTTCGAGGTGCGGCAGGCGCTCGAAGACGCGTACCCCGATCGCGATCGAGGCCAGGACCGCCACGACCGCCACTGCCAGGGCAAGAAGATCGATTCGACGTGGGTTCATGGCGGACTCGAGCCGTTACAATTGTAAGCGCATTGGGGTCCGTTCCCAATCGGAGGGTCCGCAGCGGTCATGATTACCAACGAGTGGGAAGAGTTCTTCGACGGCCACGCGCCGGAATACATGCAGAACGTCTTCACCCGGGACACGGCCCGGGAGGCGGCATTCCTGGAAGAATTGCTGGCGCTGCCGCCCGGCGCGCGCCTGCTGGACATCGGCTGCGGGACCGGCCGGCATGCGATCGAGATGGCGCGGCGCGGCTATGCCGTCACCGGCATCGACCTGTCGGCCGGTATGCTGGCCGAGGCGCGGCAGGCGGCTGCCCAGGCCGGCGTGACGGTCGAGTGGATCAAGGCCGACGCGACCCGGTTCCTGGGGCCGGCCCCCTTCGACGCGGCCGTCTGCCTGTGCGAGGGCGCACTGTGCCTGCTTGGCTCGGGTGACGACGTTGACGAGCACGACCGGGCCATCCTGCGCAGCGCTCTACTCGCCCTGCGCCCCGGCGGGAGCCTGATCCTGACGGCTCTGAATGGCCTGGCGAAGATCCGCCAGTTCACGCCGGAGGACGTCAAGGCCGGCCGGTTCGACCCGACCACGCTGGTCGAGACATTCGAGGTCGAGTGGGAGAGCCCGCAGGGGAAGCGCTCCCTGCGCGTGCGCGAGCGAGGCTACCTCCCGGCGCAGCTGGCGGAACGGATCCAGGAGGCCGGCTTTGTCGTCGAACATGTCTGGGGCGGAACGGCTGGCGCCTGGGGGCGGCGGCCGGTCGAACTGGACGAGATCGAGATGATGATCGTTGCACACAAGCCGGCGTGACCGAAGAGACGGGAGAGGTACAGGGATGAGACGTTGGTGGATGGCACTCGTGCCTTTGCTGTTTGCGTGCAACCTGCTCGGGCAAGCCACGCAGGCTCCCAATCGGCTGCCCGTGTTCACCTCGTCAGCGCCGACGGAGACGAGCAGCCCCGGCGCCGGGCCGGCGGCGACAGAGACGACTGTCCCGTCATCGCCGGCCTCGGTCAGTGCGCTGCCCGATCCGGCCAGCGCCGTCTGGGCCATGGTCGCCGGCGGGTTCCGGCGGCCGGTGGACATCCAGAGTGCCGGCGACGGCCGGCTGTTCGTGGTGGAGCAGCACGGCGTGATCCGGATGGTGGAGGGCAGCCAGGTTCGCCCCGAGCCGTTCCTGGACATCACCGATCGGGTCGGCATCAGCGCCAACGAGCAGGGCCTGCTCGGGCTGGCCTTCCACCCGGAGTACGCCGCGAACGGGCGCTTCTTCGTCAACTACACGGATTCGCGCGGCGACACGGTCATTGCCCGCTACCAGGTGAGTCAGGACCCCGCCCGGGCCGACCCGGGCAGCGAGGCCGTGCTGTTGCGGATCGATCAGCCCTTCGCCAATCACAACGGCGGCGGCCTGGCCTTCGGCCCGGACGGCACCCTCTACATCGGCACCGGTGATGGGGGTTCAGCCGGCGACCCGCAGGGAAACGGACAACGAGTCGACACGCTCCTGGGGAAGATCCTGCGCATCGACGTGGATGGCGGCGAACCGTATGCGATCCCGGCCGATAACCCCTTTGCAGCCGGCGGCGGGCGGGGTGAGATCTGGGCCTACGGACTGCGCAATCCGTGGCGCTTCAGCTTCGACCGGTTGACCGGCGACCTTTACATCGGGGATGTCGGCCAAAACACGTGGGAGGAGATCGACTTCCAGGCGGCGGACCAGCGCGGAGGCCTAAACTTCGGCTGGAACGTGCGCGAGGGCCTGCACGAATACGTCGGAGGCCAGGCCGTGGGCCTGACCGATCCGATCGCCGAGTACTCCCATAACCTGGGCTGTTCGGTGACCGGCGGGGTGGTGGTGCGCACCCCTTCCCTGCCGGAATGGCAGGGGGTCTACCTATATGCAGACTACTGCACGGGAACCATCTGGGGATTGATACGAGACGCGGCGGGGGCGTGGCAGTCGGCGGTGCTGTTCGAGTCGGGAATGACCATCAGCACGTTCGGCCAGGACCCGAATGGGGATGTGTATGTCGCCGATCATGATGGGGCGATCTATCGCCTCGAGCCCGTGCGCTGATCAGTAAGCGGGAGCCAGCGGAGCGGTCCGGCGCTTGCAGCCTCGCGCTGGCCGCTCCGGCGCGACACGAGTGGGGACGGGCGGCGAAGAGGCTAACGCAGAAGCAGCCAGGCCAACGCGCCGATGAGCCCCACAGCGATGAGCGCAGTGACCGACAGGCCGGTGACCAGCACGCCTACGGCCAGGCGCTGTCGGGCATCCCTCGAGGGAGGACTCGCGCCGGGGGCCGCCGCCGAGGGGGTGGGTAGGGGTCGCGCCGAGGAGAGCAGGTAGAGCGCGGCCAGGAAGACAATGGCCGTGAGGGTGGCGGGCCCGAACAAGAGACCCAGGCGCACGACCGTGGCCTGGGAGAGCTGCGTCAGCAACGCCTCCAAGCGCGCAGGCGAGAACGAGTACAGCGCCAGGGCGACGATCGAAGCGAGCAGCAGCGGCAGGGTGGGGACCAAGAGCAGGCCGGCGACCAGCCGAGCCAGTCGGGTCGAGGGGGGCGCCGGGTGTGGCGCCGGCCCGCCCGGCGGCGCGGCCCGCGACGGCCGCGGCCCGCTCGAGACCAGCAGGACCAGGTTGAGCGCCAGCAACGCCGGCACTGCGAAGGTCACCACCGATTGCAGCAACGCCGTGCCGGGGAGCGGATCGAGCAGGGCGGCGAAGCGGCCGGGTGCCAGGAAGCGGGCGACCCAGGCGGTGACCGCCACCAGCAGGAGCGGGCCGGTGATGAGCAGCGGGCTGGCGGCCAGCGGACGCCGCTGCGGCACGGGGGCGGGCGCACCTGGCTTCTCGAACGCATACAGCGCCGCCAGGACGACGATGGCGAAGAGCGTCACCGGGGCGAAGAACAGGATCGTGCGCAGAAGGTCCTCGCCCGGCAGTCGCGCAAGCAGCCTGGAGAATCGTGTGGGCGCGGCGTAGAACAGTCCCAGCGCGGCCACCGACCCGAGGAGCAGGGGCACGCTGGGGATCAGGACCAGCTTGGCGGCCCAGCGGACGGCCGGGGAGGTCGCCTCGGCTTGCGCCGGGCGGACGGGTGCGGCCCCGGAGTCGGGTTCGGCGCTGCGCACAGGCTCCGTCATGGGCACAATCGGCGCGGACCGGCAGGGTCAGGGCGCCAGCGTCACCTCGACGCTGGAGACGTGCACATCGCCGGCGTAGACGACGCTCGGATCGGAAACGACAATCCTGCCGGCCTGCTCCTCCGCCACCACATAGGGCAGGTCGATGGAGAACGTTCCCGGCAGGCCGTAGTCGGCCGCGTTGACGATGATCGGCAGGCTGGCGATCGTGGTCCCCTCCTGATTGAGCACCGAGACGACCAGCGTCTGCTCAAAGGAGGCGATGCCGATGCCCTCGACGTGGACGCTCCCGCCGCTGATGGCCTGGTTGCGGGCGGGGGAGGTGATGTAGATGTCCTCCGGGTGCGGGCTGCCGGGGGTGATCGTCACCTCTCCCGACTCGGCCAGGATGACGCCGACCGAGTTCAAATGCGTGATCCCGCCATCGCGAGCGCTGGAGTCGAAGACCTGGATGAAGGCGTTGCGCTCACCGCTGGCGGTGAAGGGGACATCGGCCGTGAATGGGCCGCGCGTGCCCAACTCGGATTGGATCAGCGTCGAGGTGTGGACGATGACCGTCCCATCGTCCAGGATGACCCGCACGCCCAGGTTTTGTTCGAAGGTCGGATCGGCGAACCCGGCGATGTGGATGGTGCCGACCAGGCGTGATCCGGGCCCGGGTTCGAGGATCAGGATCGCTTCCTCGGGGATAGCCGGAGGGCTGGCCGGCGTGATGCCGCCGGTCGGCTCGGGCGTGGCGCTGGGAAGCGTCACGGGGGTGTCCTCGAGTAGTGCGGTCGGGCTGGCTTCCAGTCCGGGGAAGCTGCACCCGGCCAAGGCCAGGAGCAGGACCAGGGCAGGGAGGGTGTGCCGGAAGACCATGGGTGGGCCTCCTTGTGTCTGAAGGTAGTCTAAACTGCCCAGTCGGATTTGACATTAGAAAATATGTTCTATA
This sequence comes from Anaerolineales bacterium, assembly GCA_036803025.1. Lineage (GTDB taxonomy): Bacteria > Chloroflexota > Anaerolineae > Anaerolineales > E44-bin32 > DAIRVC01. The sequence continues at coordinate 6,425 of DAIRVC010000004.1, read as the reverse complement.
TAATCAGGGCTGCCAGCGGGAACGTGACCCTGATCGGCGCACAGCCTGCGCCGCCTGCCGACCCCGGAACCGCCGGCTCCATGGATCAACTGGAAGGGTCCTATGTGGTTCGGCCGCCGGCGCCGCCCGGAAGTGGAGGGGTGTGACCAGGGGGTCCGCCCGCCGGGGCGGCTGGTTCTCGAAGCAGATCCCGAGTTGGGCGAAGAGCTCCAGCAAGCGGCGCGCGCCCTCGGCCAGGCGCCCGAGACGCTGGCGGCCGACCTGCTGGTGTGGGGGTTGGAGCGGGAAGCTGTACGCGTTCGGGTTGAGAGCGCCCTGGCCGCGTTGACGCCGCGCGAGCGTCAGGTCGTCTGGCTGGCCGCCCGCGGCTGGACCAACCGCCGCATCGCCGAGGCGCTGTACGTCTCTCCGGAGACCGTCAAGACGCACATGGCCCACGTCCTGGAGAAACTGCGCCTGCGCAGCAAAGTCGAGCTGCGCGTGCTGCTCCTCGATCTGGGTGGACCGCGGGGGCCCAGCGCTGTGGGAGGGCCGAGGCCGGGCTGACTGCTTCAGGGTCGAACGTGGCCGGCGGGCGAAGCCGGATGTCGTTTGGAGAGGTCTGTGAGGAGTGGAGGGCGAGCCGTGGCAGACTGGACGTGCCCGCTGGTCCCCGATCCAATCCCGTGGCTGCTGGAGGAAGGCCCCCCATGGGTGCGCTACCGGACACTGACTGACCTTCTTGGCTGTGCCGAGCACGACCCGCGCGTGCGTGAAGCTCGGCAGGCGATGCTCACGCATCCACATGTTCGCGGCCTGATCGCCCATGCCGGCCAATGGCCCGGGCAAGCCCTGGAAAGGCACAACGATGCCCGGCACCCGCTGCACAGCCTGACCGTTCTGGCCGATTTCGGCTTGCGGGCCGACGATCCCGGTATGCGTGCCCTGGTCCGCAAGGTCATGCGCCATCAAGCACCGCAAGGCGCCTTCCAGACGCTTGTGCGCCTGCCGCGCGCCTTCGGCGGCTCCGGCCAGGCGGCGTGGACCTGGGTGCTGTGCGATGCGCCCAGCCTGCTCTACGCACTGGCGGCCTACGGCCGGGCCGCGGACGAAAAGGTGCAGCGCAGTGCCCGGTCGCTGGCCGGCCTGGTGCGCGACAACGGCTGGCCGTGTGCGGCCGGAGCGGAACTGGGTCGGTTCCGCGGGCCGGGAAGCAAGAACGACCCGTGCCCGCTGTCCAACCTGCTGGCTCTCAAGGCGCTCTCCCTGTTCCCCGACCTGGCGGGTGAGGCAACGCTGCGGCCGGGGATCGAGATGCTTCTGGCCCACTGGGAACACGCCAGCGGCCGCCGACACTACCTGTTCGGCGCCGGTTCAGGCTTCCGCAAGCTGAAGTACCCGTTTGTGTGGTATGACATCCTACACAGTGCGGAGGTTCTGACGCGCCTTCCTGCCGCGCGCGGTGACCCCCGCCTGGGGGCCATGCTCCAGGCGATCCTCGATCGGCGTGACCGAGACAGCCGCTTCACGCCCGAGTCGATCTGGAAGGCCTGGGCCGGTTGGGACTTCGGACAGAAGCGCCTGCCCTCGGCGTGGCTCACCTTCGTGGTCCTACGCTTGCTGCGCAGGCTCGAGGCGCCGGAGTAGACGCGGGGCAGGGGCGAGATCCTGTGGCAGGTAGCGGAGGTAGGCCGGATGAGTACGACCGAGGATCTGTTGACTGCGATCAAGGCCGGAGAGGCGGGGCGGGTCCGGGAGATGCTGCGGGCCGATCGCTCCCTGGCGGATGGCCGCGGGCCCGGCGGCGAGACGCCGCTCCTGATCGCCGTCTACTACGGGGCCAAGGAGATCATCTCGCTGTTGCTGGAATATGGCGCACGGCCCGATCCGTTCGAGGCGGCGGCGTTGGGGGATACCGGGCGCCTGCGCGAAATCCTGCAGGATCGACCGGACATGGTGTACACCTACAGTCACGACGGCTGGACGCCGCTTCATCTGGCGGCTCACTTCGGCCAGGTGGCTGCGATCGACTGGTTGTTGCGGCACGGCGCGCCGACGGAGGCTCGTTCGACCAATGGCCTGGCCAACATGCCCTTGCACGCCGCCGCGGCCGGCCGCCGCCGGCGGGCGCTCGAGCTGCTGCTCGTGGCCGGCGCCTACCCGCAGGCGACCGACTCGGAGGGGCATACCGCCCTGCATATCGCCGCGCAGAACGGCGAGGTCGAGATGGTGCGCCTGCTACTGGGGTTCGGCGCCCAACCTGAGGCCGAGGCGCAGGATGGGCAGACGCCCCTGAGCCTGGCCGATCGGGCCGGGCATCTCTCGGTGATCGAGATGCTGCGCGCGCATACGCCCGCGCACTAGCCTGCGCATGACAGGCGTGCACGAGAAGAGCTCGGCGAGGCCGAGCTCTGGCTGGCAGGTCCAGGCGTTTCGGCGGCGCTACAGGTCGCGGATGAACACCCGGTGGTTCTTGTAGGCCACCCCGCCGATGTTCTCCAGGTCATGGCGCATCTGCACCGCCGTCTCGGCCACCTGAGTCAGGTCGGCGTGGCGGTAGCCGGACTCGCGGACGGTCTTCTCCATCTCCGAATACAGCAGCGCGTTCCCCCCCCGGCCCTGGAATTCCTCCAGAATGCCCGCCCCATTGATCGCCACCCACTTCGTCCGCTTGAACTCGATGAGCAGATCGATAATGCCGAAGGGCAGCAGCCGGCCGCGGCTGCGCTGGATGGCAGCCGAGAGATCCGGGAAGGCGAACAGGAAGCCGACAACGCGTTCGCCGTGGGCGATCAGCTTGATCAGCTTCGGATCGGCGACCGTCAGCACGTTGTCGAGGACGAACTGGATCTCCCGATCGCTCAGTGGGAAGTATTCCCAGTTCCGGATGAACGCCTGGTTGTAGGCCTGGCCGATGCGCGGCGCCCACGCCCGCAATTCCTTCTTGGTGTTGAAGCGGACGACGCGCAGCCCAGTCCGCTCGGCCGCGCGCTGCGCGATGCGGTGGAACCTCTCATCGAGCTTGAACTTGTCCGGATTGAGGTAGCAGGAGACGAAGTCGACTTCCTTGCGAAAGCCAAGCGCCTCGGCGAAGTGTGGGTAGTACGGCGGATTGTAGTTCATCATCGTCATCGCCGGACGGAATTCGAATCCCTGTACGAGCATGCCGTAGCCGTCGAGGGGGCCAAAACCCTTAGGGCCGACCAGCTGCGTCAGGCCGCGGGAGCGCGCCCGCTCGGCGGCGCGGTCAAACAGCGCCCGCGCCACTTCCAGGTCCTCCTCGCACTCAAACAGATAGAACTGTGCGGTGCGCTTGTCGTGATAGCGGTTGTAGGGCTTGTTCTCCAACAGGGCGATGCGGCCAGTGACTTTGCCGTCATGCAGCGCAACGAAGAATTCGGCCTCCGAATGTTCGTAGAACGGGTGCTTCTTCGGGTTGAGCATCGCCGCCGCGTCGACTCGGATCGGCGGCACCCACAACGGATGGTCCCGGTACAGCTCGAACGGCAGGTTCAGGAAGCGCCGCACGTCGGCCGCGTCGGAAAGTTCGACCTGTTGGACGGTGATCATGCCCACCTCCCTGATCGCGCCCGGCGATTGTAGCACCGTGACAACGCGCCTACAATTCGGCCATCTTCGCCTCAGCGGTTGGAGGCCCATGCCCGCCCTCCTTCGGCGCATCTTCGACTTCCTTTTCCGCCTTCTCTCCCGGCGCAGCGTACAGGGTTTGGAGCATGTCCCCCGGCAGGGGCCGTATGTGCTCGTCTCCAACCACCTCAGCCGGCTGGATGCGCCGCTGATCTATGGGCTGGTCGGCGGGGAACACATCACCGGCTGGGCGGCGGAGAAGTACGAGCGCCACTGGCTGTTCGGGACGATCATGCGCCTGGGGGGTGGGATCTTCATCCGCCGCGGCGAGGTCGATCGCGGCGCGCTGCAAGCGGCGGTCGAGTGGCTGCGGGCCGGCAAGGCATTCGGCATGTCGCCGGAGGGGACGCGCAGCCAGACCGGGGCGATGACCCGCGCCAAGACCGGCGTCGCCTACCTGGTGAGCGAGACCGGCGCGCCGGTCATCCCGGCCGGGGTGTGGGGGACCGAGACGGCCGTCGGCCAGCTGCTGCGCCTGCGGCGGCCGCAGGTGGCGGTGCGCTTCGGCCGGGGGTTCACGCTGCCGGCGCTGGGCGAAGGCGAACGCGCCGCCGGGCTGCGCCGCAATACCGACGAGATCATGTGTCGCATCGCCGCGCTGCTCCCGCCCGCCTATCGTGGGGTATACACCGACCATCCGCGCTTGAAGGAACTGCTCGAAGACGCCCAGCAGCCCTGAGGCCGGCAGCTCGCCCCGCCGTTCCCGGCCGGAGTCCGCCGGGTCCCGACCTCCCCCGCCAGGGGGATGTCCAGAGTCCTCCCCTGGCTCCCCCTCCGGTGGGATAGCCTTTCCGCCCGTTCCCCGGTATAAATAGAACAGACGTTCTATATCTCAAGCAGGAGGCCCCATGCCGCTTGAGCTGCTTCCCCGGGTCCTCTCGGACCTCCCGATTCCGGCTTCCGATCCGGCGCTGCTGGAGGCGTTGAGCCAGCCGCGGCTGGCGCTGTTCTGGGGGGCGCACACCCCCAGCCGGACGCTGCTGGCGGCGGCCACGGTCATGGCTGCCGGCGGCGCAGCCGTGCGTTTGTTTGACGGCGGCAACAGCTTTGACGGCTACTTCGTTGCCCGCCTGGCGCGGCGCCTGACGGTTGACACCCACGCGGTCCTGGATCGGCTGCGCCTGTCGCGCGCCTTCACCTGTTTCCAGCTGGCCGAGCTGATCGAGACCAGCCCGGCCGGCCCCGACCCGCTCTTCGTGCTCGATCTGCTCTCCACCTTCTACGACGAGAGCGTGCCGCTGCGCGACAGCGAGCGCCTGCTGGCCGTCACCCTGACCCACCTCAAACGTCTGGCCGCCGCCGGGCCGGTCATCGTCGGGGCGCGCGAGCCGCAGACGCTGGTGAAAGAGCGCTGGACGCTGCTCGACCGCCTGCAGACCGCCGCCGACAGCGCCTGGATGCTGCGCGCTCCGGCGCCGGCCGAGCCGCTCCAGCCGAGGTTGTTCTAAAACCGCACCACCCTGCGAGGTCAACATGGGCCGTACCCTGCCGTCGATCACCAACGCCTTCCTGCAGGAGCAGGGCTCGCTCCTGCGCTTCCGGCGGGCACTGCGCCTGGAGGATCAGCGCGCCCTGGACGACCTGCTGGCCGCCTCGCGCCGCCACCTGGCCGCCGCCGCCTACGCCTCGCACCTGCTGCCCTTCGAGATCATGCTGCTGGCCATGCTGGTCGAAGAGCACAAAGAGGTCATGCGGCTGCGCCAACGCCTGGAGGCTGAGACGCCCCCCGTCGACGAGAGCGAGGCGGCGTGAGCGCAGATCGACCGGTGTCCACCCTGTACGGTTGGCTCTTCGACGTCTACCCGGCCGGGGAGGGCCTGACGGTGTGGGTGATCGACCCGCAGGGCCGCGCCCACGCCCTGCGCGATGCCCTCACCCCGGCCTTCTACGTCGGCGGCCCGCCGGACGAGCTGCGCGCCGTCTGCCGCATGCTGCAGGCCCGGCGCGCGCCGGTGGCCTTCCGCCGCACCGAGCGGCGCGACCTGTTCCTCGACCGCGAGATCGAGGTGCTCGAGGTCGGCGTGCGCCCGCCGGCCGCCTTCGGCGGCGTCTTCCGCCAGACGTCCGAATTCCGGCCGAACCTGACCTACTACGACACCGACATCCCCATCCCGCAGCGCTACGCCCTGTGGCGGAACGTCTTTCCCCTGGCCTACTGCGCCATCGAGCAGGAGGACGGCCGCATCACGGCCATCCAGGCGCTGGACACGCCCTGGGAGGTCGACTACCGCCTGCCGCCGCTGCGGGTGATGACGTTGCGCCTGGACGGCGAGCTGCGCGACCCGGCCCGCGGTCATCGCGGCGACCTGCGGGTCGAGATCAACGGCCGCGAACACGTCTTCCCGCGCCGGAACTCGCGCCGGCTGGTGCTGGGCGTTCGCCATCTGCTCGAGCAGCATGACCCCGACCTGCTCATCAGCGCCTACGGCGACTCGTACCTCCTGCCCCGCCTGCTCGACCTCTCGCGCCATTACGGCATCCCGCTGGCGCTCAACCGCGACCCCGGCCAACAGGTGGCGCATAAGCCGGCGCACTCCTACTTCTCCTACGGGCGGATCGTCTTCCGCGACGAACAGCACACGCTCTTCGGGCGCTGGCACATCGACCGCCAGAACGCCTTCCTGGCCGACGATTACGGCCTGGATGGGACGCTCGAGATCGCCCGCCTGACCAACCTGCCGGTGCAGACCGTCGCGCGCGTCTCGACCGGCACCGGCATCAGCGCCATGGAGGTCAATACTGCCCTGCGCCGCGGCGTGCTCGTCCCCTGGCAGAAACGCCAACCCGAGGCGCTTAAG
>DAIRVC010000003.1:26804-52787 GCA_036803025.1 Anaerolineales bacterium | reverse complement strand
CGACGATGGGTATGACCGCGTACAGCGCCAGCTCGAGCGTGGCCGGGAAGCGCTGCTTGAGCATTTCGATGACGTCCTGGTGCGCGGTGCGCGAGTAGCCCAGATCGAGGTGCAGGATGCCGCCCTCGCGTTCGCCGCTCGTCGGATCGACCACCCCGGCCAGCCACATCCAGTACTGCTGGTAGATCGGGCAGTCCAGGCAGTACTTCTTGATGGCGGCATCCCAGGCGGCTTCATTGCGCGGGACGTCGCGCAGCCAGAGCGCTGAGCGCTCGGCCGGGCTGAGGAACTGGATCATCAAGAAGACCAGGATGGTTGTGCCGAAGAGCAGGAACGGGACGAGTGCAAGACGGCGGATGATGTAGTTGAGCATGCCGGCCCCCGGTCGGGGAACTGGGGTGCAGGGCGAATAGCCCTGCACCCCAGCTCGGGTTGAGCAGTTCTACTGCTTCGAGAGAACGTAGAAGTAGGTCCCTGGGTAGATCATGTTGTAGTACCAACCCTGGACCCAGCGCTGCTCGTAGTGCCGGCCGGTGGCGGTCGGCAGGCGGATGGCCAACGCGTTGTCGAAGTCCATCTGCGTCAGCCCAGCGTAGATCGCCGCGCGGGCCGCCGGATCAGTCTCGGCAGCGCCTGCATTGACCTGTTCCTGGAGGGCAGCCAGCATGTCATCCGGCATGCGCTGGCGGCTGGCGTAGGTGCCGACCAGCTCGGGCTGCGCCCAGTTGTGCGGGTCATGGATGTCCTCGAGCCAGCCGCTGACGAAGATCGGGATGCGGCTGTCGCGGATCGAGGACAGGAAGGTCGGCCACGGCAGACCGACAACTTCGATCTGGTACTTGCCGGTGCCGTCCGGGTCCACGGTCGGATCCTGGAAGGCAGCCTGCAGGATCTCGCCTACCGACTGGCGGGCCGTGTTGCCGGTGTTGTAGCCGATCTGGAAGCGGAAGCCGTTCTCAGCCACGGCGCCGCCCCAGGCAAGCTCGATCTCGGCCTTGCACTGCTCGAGATCGTAGTAGTAGGCCGGGCCGTTCGGATCGTAGCCCAGCATACCGGGGATCAGGTAGCCGACGTTCATGACGGCCTCGCCGGCGAAGACCTCGGCGATGTACGCGTCAAAGTCGAAGCAGTAGTTGAACGCCCGGCGGACATTGACATCGCCGAAGAAGTCAGCCGGGATGCCATTGCCGTCGAGCTCGCCGCTACCGATGAACGGGTTCCCGCCCTCGACGTTGATGTCGAAGGTGAAGAACGCGTCCGTGCGGGTCACACCCGGGTGGCCGATGAACAGGCGGAACGGGCCATTCGGATTCTCTGTCGGGGCGCAGTCGAAGCCGAGGGTTTCGGCGTTGTAGTCGCAGCGCTCACCCACCAGCGGATCGATCTGGGCGATGTTGGCGCGCGGCACGACTGTGAAGTCCGAGTCGCCGGCCTGCATCATGGCGAAGCGGGTGCCCCACTCATCCACGGAGCGGATCACGACACGCTCGAAGGCAGCTGGCCCGGTCGGGGCGCCTTCCCAGAGCGGTTCGGTGACCCAGTAGTTCGGGTTGCGGACCAGGACGATCTCCTCGCCGCGGGTCCAGTGGTCGACCATGAACGGACCGGTGCCGTTCTCGATCTCGCGCAGCGGGGTGGTTTCCGCGTCGCGGGCGTACCACTGGGTCCAGGTGGCGCAGTCGCCATCCCAGCCGCCGTTAGCGATCACCCAGGCCTTGTCCTGGATGGCGCCCCAGCTCTGTGCCAGGGTGGCCAGGAACGGGCCCCAGGGCTGAGCCAGCGTGAAGGTGACGGTGCCGTCGCCGTTGTCGACGATCGCCTGCTGCACTTGCTCGCAGGCGGCGACCAGGGCAGCCGGGTCAGCGGCCGCCAGGCCGGCAGCATCATCGTCCAGCGCGCCGGTCGGATCGACCAGCTCGGCGACGTCATACACGCCGACGCCGAAGAACGGCTCGGTGAACAGGAACTGCGGGGTGAAGGTGCCGCCCTGCAGGATCCCGCGCTGGATCGAGTAGGCCACGTCCGCCGGCGTCAGAGTATCGCCGTTGTGGAAGGTCACGCCTTCGCGGATCGTGAAGGTGTAGGTCAGTCCGTCGTCAGACACGGTCCAGTCGGTGGCGATCATCGGGACGAACGAGGTTGCGTCCGGCCCGTTGTAGAACACCAGTGCGTCGTAGGTGTTCTGGATGATCTCGCCGCCGGCGGTCTCGTACTCGTATGCCGGGTCGAAGCCTTCCGGCTCGCCGAACGTCGTCTGCGTGAACGTGGTCGGATCGGCCGAGTCGAAGCTCACCGGGGCGGTCGTCGGGGTGACGACCATCGGGGTGCCCTCAACGATGATGGTCTGAACCGCGCCCCCGCCGCCACAGGCGGCCAGGGCCATGCTCAGCACCACCAACATGCCGATGCCGATCAACAGGTGCTTGCGTGACATCCTCTCCTCCAAAAAGTGTCTCACGTGCTTGTTGGTCCCTACGGTGCAACGCTCTCTCGACAAGTTCGTTCGATTCGCTCACCTCCTTCCGTACTACAGGCTGTCAATGATCAGCGTTCAACTTCAGGCTTCAACGCGGTGGCAGGCCACAAAGTGCCCGGTCTTGATCTCGCGCCAGGCCGGGATCTCCTTGCGGCAGATATCCACCGCGATCGGACAGCGGGTGTTGAACACGCATCCCGGGGGCGGATTGGCCGGGTTGGGTACGTCGCCCTCCAGGATGATGCGCTTGCGCTTCTCCTCGACCACCGGATCGGGCACCGGGACGGCCGAGAGCAGCGCCTGTGCATACGGATGCAGCGGGTTGTCGTACAGCTCCTCGCGCGCCGCCAGTTCCATGATCTTGCCCAGGTACATGACCGCCACCCGCGTGGAGATGTGGCGCACCATGCTCAGGTCATGGGCGATGAATAGGTAGGTCAGGCCCATGCGCTCCTGGAGCTCCTCGAGCAGATTGACCACCTGGGCCTGGACCGAAACGTCCAACGCCGAAATCGGCTCGTCGCAGACGATGAACTCCGGGCTCAGACACAGCGCCCGGGCCACGCCGATGCGCTGGCGCTGGCCGCCGGAGAACTCGTGCGGGTAGCGCCGGTCAAACTTCGGATTGAGGCCGACCAGCTCCAGCAGCTCGCTCACTCGCTCATGCCGTTCGGCGCGGCCCTTGTTGGTGTGGATGAGCATCGGCTCGGAGATCAGCTCCTCCACGGTCATGCGCGGGTTGAGCGAAGCATACGGATCCTGGAAGATCATCTGCATGCGCGGGCGCAGGCGGCGCACCTCTTCCGACTTGAGTTCGGTGAGCTCCTGACCGTCGAAGTTGACCTTGCCGGCGGTGGGCTTGTAGAGCTGCAGGATGACCCGCCCGGCGGTGGTCTTGCCGCAGCCGCTCTCGCCCACCAGGCCAAGCGTCTCGCCGCGATAGACATCGAAGGAAATCCCGTCGACCGCTTTAACGTGGCCGACGGCCCGCTTGACGAACAGGCCGCGCAGGATCGGGAAGTGCTTGCTCAGGCCGTCGACGTGCAGGAGGACGTTGTTGTCAGCCACGGGCGGCCACCTCTTTCACGGGCTTTTCCACATCGACCCAGCAGGCGATCGTGTGATCCGTCCCCACCGCCCGCAGCTTGGGGTTCTCCGCCCAGCAGTGTTCGATGACATGCGCACAGCGGGGCGCGAACGGGCACCAGTGGGCTTCCTGCAGCAAGTCCGGCGGCCGGCCGTCGATGTTGGCCAGGCGCTTTCCATGACGGCCGTCGACGCGCGGCAGGGAGCCAAGCAGCCCGATGGTGTAGGGGTGGCGTGGATTGGCGTACAGGTCCTTCACCAACGCGTGTTCGACGACGTAACCGGCGTACATCACGACCACGCGTTCGGCTATGCCGGCGATGATGCCCAGATCGTGGGTGATCCAGATGATGGCCATGCCCAGCCGGTCGCGCAGCTCTTTGACCAGATCGATGATCTGTGCCTGGATGGTCACATCCAGCGCCGTCGTCGGCTCGTCGGCGATCAAGATTTGGGGGTTACAGCTCAGCGACATGGCGATCATCGCCCGCTGGCGCATGCCACCCGAGAACTGATGCGGGAAGTCGTCCAGCCGGTCGGCGGCGTCGGGGATGCCGACCATCGTCAGGAGTTCCGTGGTCCGTTCCTTGGCCTGCGCCTCGGTCATGCCCTGGTGCTCGATCATCGGCTCGGCCACCTGCTTGCCGACGGTGATGACCGGATTGAGCGAGGTCATCGGATCCTGGAAGACCATCGCGATCTGCGCGCCGCGAACGTAGCGGATCTCCTCACGGCTCATCTTGAGCAGGTCGCGGCCCAGGAAATTGGCCTCGCCGCTTTCAATGCGCCCCGGCGGTTCGGGGATCAGGCGCAGGACCGAGAGCATGGTGACGCTCTTGCCGCAGCCGCTCTCCCCGACGATACCGAGCGTCTCACCTTCCGAGAGATCGAAGCTGACCCCGTTGACCGCGTGCACGACGCCTTCCGGGGTATGGAAGCGGGTGACCAGATTCTTGACTTCCAGGACCTTGGGAGCCAATGTCAATTCTCCTAGGACGCGGGGTGGTCTGGCTGAGCTGGCGCGCTCCTGTCCGGGATGGATGGGCGATGGCCCGTGAAGAGGCCACCCGCCGCTTGCCCCCAGGACGATAGCGACCTCGCCGCAGACGACCGCCCTACCTGGGATCTGCGACCCAAGGCACGGCGTGGGCGGGTTGTCCAAGTGGCAGGAGGGATTATACCCGAAACAGGGGAGCGGTCATAGCCCCCGCGCCGGAGTGAGCTCCGCGGCGCCCCGCGCGGCCGGGCTGGGTGGGTCACCCATCCACCAGCCCCAGCCGGCGGCAGGAAGGCGGAAGACATGCGTCGCCCGCCCTAGTAGGCCGTTCGAAAGGTGGTCATCTCACCGGGGAACCAATCCAGCGCCGTCTGCGCCGCAAGGCCGAAGGACCAGGGATCCAGTACGTGCCTGCGAGAGCGGCCGGTCCAGCGAGGCTGAAGCCTGCCTTGGCGGCGATCGAGGCCGACCTGTCGAGAAGCGGCCCGCAGCATCACACGGCCCCGGACGGCTTCAGGCGGCTGCTGCACACCCAGCCCACTCTTCAACCAGCGCCGGATGGGCGCGTCCATGGGATCACTCACCGCACCCTCCTATGTGTACTCATAGTATGCCTCAGGCAGCAGCTCTTCCCGCACACCCAGCAGGGCCTTCAGCGCCCTGCGTCCATAATGAAGCCGCGACTTGACGGTCCCAGCCGGGATGCCCAGGATCCCGGCGATCTGATGGACCGGCAGATCGTTCAGGTAGTAGAGCACCACGACGATGCGCTGCTGCAAAGGCAGGGAAGCCAGCGCCTGCCGGACCTGGTCCCAGGATTCGTCCAACTCGGCCATGTGCTGCGGAGTGGGCCTGCGTTCGCGCGCCAGCCATTCGCCCATTTCGCGCAGCGCCCGCAGCCACAGGCCGCGACGCTTGACCCAGGTGTAGGCAAGGTTGGCCGTCATCCGATAGAGCCACGGCTCCAATGGCCGATCCGGGTCGATGCGATCGGCAAAGCGGTGCAGGCGAAGGAAGACATCCTGGAGCAGGTCGGCGGCCGCTTCATCGTCCGTGGTGATGGCCAACGCGGTGCGAAAGACCATCTGACGGTGGCGGTCATAGAGCGTGCCCAGCGCTTCCAAATCCCCCTGCTGGAGCTTGCGGACCACATCCCGATCCCGGAGCGGCTCCGCCGAATCCTGCATGTTCTGTCCCTATCAACAATATACCAGCAACCGGCTCAGCCGGTTCAACCTGAGCGGCAGGCTTCCCCGATGTCCAGGCCTTCTAGGTTCCATAAGAGGCTGAACACGGAGGCGTCGGCCTGCAGGCCGCACACCTCCGGCCGGTGCGCGGCCAGACGGGGGCGGACGAACAGGGGCAGGCTGGGAAGTTGGTCGGCCAAGATGGCCTGCGTCCGCCCGGCCGCTTCCAAGTAAGTCCCGCCGCCAGGCACGCCCAGAACCACCGACCGACAGGCCTGGTCATAGTCCTGGCTGCGGAACCCGCTGGCGTTGCTCCCGAACGGAACTTCGTCCGAGGCGATCTCCCAGCTGGCGAACATCTCGCAAGCCGGGCTCAGGGAGGCCAGCCAGGGCCACACGACGGCCTCGAAGGCGCGGCCGAAAGCCGGACCCTCCGGCCAGGGAGCGAGCAGCGCGGCCGGGTCCTGCAGGTCGATCTCGACCGCCGCGCCACAGGTCTGCCAGCCGGCCTGCAGGCGCTCCGCCAGCGCCGCGTCCAGCCCGGTTGAGGCGGCCGTCAGCTGGAAGGCCAGGGGGGTTCCGGCCGGGATGCCAGGCACGCCGCGCGCCACCCGGGGAGTCGAGGGGTCGGCATCCTCTTCCACCCACCCCAGCGCCTGCAGCATTTCCGAGCCGGTCGGGCCTGCGCCGGCCGCAGCCGCGGCAGCATAGAGCGGATGGTTGGGCGGCAGGTACGAGTCGGTCACCGCACCCAGCCCGAAGAGCAAGTCATCCACCAGCGCCTGACGGTCGACACAGGCGGCCAGCGCCCTGCGCGTGTCCAGGCTCGCCAGGAGATTGACAACCGTCGATCGCTGCGTGATATGAAAGTCGATCCGCTCGACCAGGGGGCCCGGCGTTGCAGCCAGGACGATTCGCCCGGCGTCCGACTGCTGCACCAGGTCGTCCAGGTCATCTTCCGGGATAGCGGTCTCGTCCAGGATGTCGCACTCGCCGGTCAGGAGTTGCTGCACGCCGGCTTGCGGTTCGCTGCCGACGAAACGGAACAGGACGATCTCGACCAGCGGCAGCCCCTCGGCGGCCCGGAAGTAGGCCGGATTGCGCCGGAAGACGATCTCGCGGCCGGCCGCCCATGACTCGAGCACGAACGGCCCCCAACCGATCGGGCTGCGGTTGGCGGTCTCATCCTCAAGCACTTCTTCGGCGGTCATCCCCGCCAGCAGATGCTGCGGCAGCGGCGACCAGAAATTGGTGGCGTATTCGGCGTCCAGGAATCCGGCGATCCCCGTCCAGCGGACCGTGCGTTCATCGACCGCCTCGTACGAGTAGGTCCGGTTGACCAGGTACTTGCTGCTGGGCGTTTCGCCGTCCGCGTCCAACTGGAACGAATACACCGAGTCGACTGCGGTAAGCGGCTGGCCGTCGGACCAGCGGACATTCGGAAGGAGGTGGAATTCGACCACCATCCGGTCCAGGCTGACCTGGCCCCCCTGGTAGGTCTGGCGGCAGCCGAGGTCCGTGCAACCGGAGGGCAGGTACGGCCGCCCATAGCTGAGCGTTTCCGGAAGAAGGCTCTCTGGATTGAGATACACGTCCCCGGCCCGGACCGCCACCGCTTCGATGCGAGCGTCCCCATCCGCCAGATCGGGAAGCTTCTCCAAAATAGTCGGCACGGCCTGGTAGCCGCGCAGATCGTAGGGACCGTCGTAGACCGCCTGCAGGACGGTATCCGTCTCCCGGCTGGCAGCCCCATACAAACGCAGCGGCGAATACAGATACAGCGATTCGGGCTCGCTGCCGAGGCAGACGACAAGGGTTTTGGGACCGGGTGGCAGGTCGGTCGGCGCCGGGGCGACCGAGCCCGGCGTTCCCGCGCCCGGCGTGACGGGCAGCTCCACATCAACCGGCCCGTTGCAGGCGCTCAGCCACAGCGCGGCCAGCAGGATGACACTCAGGATCCGACCTCGCACTTGCACCGGCGTCAGCATGCTCAGGTCTCCTGTGGGCGCGGCTTGTCGGGATCGGCGCGTTCGGAGGCGATCCGTTTCAACAGGCGGCGGTCGTCGGGGGTCAGATCGGCCCCGCCCAACATGTCCGGCCGCCGGATGACCGTCCGCCGCAGAGACTGCTCACGCCGCCAGGCAGCCACGCGGGCATGGTCCCCCGAAAGCAGAATATCAGGCACCTGCCAGCCGCGGAACTCGGGCGGCCGGGTGTAGTGCGGATACTCGAGCAGGCCGGCGGCGTGAGAGTCTTCTTGAGCGGCATCCGCATCACCCAGCACACCGGGGATCAGGCGCGCCACCGCGTCGATGACGACCATCGCCGGGAGCTCGCCACCTGTGAGCACGAAGTCGCCGATCGAGATCTCGTCCGTGGCCAGATGTTGACACACACGCTCGTCGACGCCCTCGTAGCGCCCGCAGATCAGCGCGAAATGCGCCTGGGCGGCCAAGGCCTGCGCGAGCTTCTGGTCGAAGAGCCGTCCTTGGGGAGAAAGCAGGATTAACGGCACCTGGCCGACCGCCTCGCCGAGGGCGCCTTCCACCGCGGCGAAAATCGGCTCGGGTTTCATCACCATTCCCCCGCCGCCGCCGTACGGCGCATCATCCGTCGTCCGGTGACGATCGAGCGCGTGCTCGCGTATATCATGCAGGTGGACATCAAGCAGGCCGGCGGTCTGGGCCCTGCCGAGGATGCTGGCGCTCAAGTACGCCTGCATGGCAGCAGGCAGGATGGTGAAGACGTCGATGCGCATACGGAAACGATCCGGGTGAAGCCGCCCATGCCGCCGTCCGGCGGCCCCGGAGGCCTACCCGCCGTCTATCTCCCCCTGGTCACGCGCCTTGCAGGATGGCGCACCCGCGATCACGCGGGCAGGCGCGGGTGTTGCGGATTATAGCATGCCGTCCGGGTGCTTCCCGGCGGCACGCAATTGCCATGCGGTGACAACCTGGCGGGTCGCGGCGAAGGCCAGCGGCGGCACTTCGTCCGCTCCGAAGAAACCGGCTTCGTCCACGTCGTCACCGGCATGCAGCTCACCGCCGAGCAGCTCAGCTTGATACACAATCACAATGCTGGCGCCGCGCGGATGCTCACGCCCGCCGATGACATCCACAAGCGGACCGGCGCGCACCGTCAGCGCGGTCTCCTCCAGGCATTCACGCTCGGCAGCCCGGCGCGGATCCTCGTCTGCATCGATGAAGCCAGCCGGCAGCGTCCAGCGCCCTTGTTCGGGCGCAACGCCTCGTCGACAGAGCAGGATGCGACCTCGCTCCTCGACCAGGACTGCCGCAGCCACCTTGGGATCAACAAAGTGGATCCGCCCGCAGTTCGGGCAGACCGGTCGCTCCCGACCGAAGGCCTGACGCATCTCGAATGCGCTTCCGCAGGCAGGGCAGAAGCGAATCGGGTCCTGCTCGGCCACTAGGCGTACCGCCGCAGTAGGAGCGCGGCCAGGATCAGGGCCGCCGCCGCCCCGCCCAGGACGATCTCGATCCACTTCAGAAGTCCCAGCCCCTGGGAGGAGGCGGGCTCGGGCTGCGCCGCCGGCGCCGGCACAGCCGTCGGAGGCATGGTCGGCGTGGGGGTCGGCAGCGGCGCGGCGGCCAGCATCGCCTCCGGCGTTGCTTCTTCGAGGGTGCCGCCGCCGGTCGCATCGGGTACCGCGCCGACCTCGCCCACGACCGTCTCCCGCGGCAGGGCGCGTTCGGCGGCCGGTGCGGTGGCGGTGCCGGCCGGTGCCATGAGTGCCGCCGCAGGCGGCTCCTCAGCCGGGGCTTCGCTCGCGGCCATACTCTCCAGCACCATCTCCGCCTCGGGGGTCTGGAGGTCAAAAGCCTGTGTCAGCGCAGAATCCTCGGCAGCCGGCGCGGCGGCGCCCAACTGCATCGGCGAGGCCATCAGCAGGTCTAGACCGCTGACGGCCAGGAAGGCGACGGTGGCCAGCGCAGCGGCCCAACGAATCGCCGGTTGGGCGGAATGGCGGCGGCGCAGCCCGGCCTGGGCGGCGGTGAGCATGAAGTTGCGGGGGACGGCAACACTCGGCGTCAGTCGCAGCACGCGCCGGGTCAGGCGCAGGTCGTCCAGGGCGCTGCGCAGGGAGGCTTCACTGGAAAGCCGCTGCTCGAGGCGGGCCGCGTCGGCCGCGAGCAGCGCGCCGTCCAGGTAAGAGGAAAGAGCCTCCAGATCACGCGTGGGCAGATCATTCAAGCCAGTCATGGAGCGGTCTCACCTTCCAGACGGAAGGCGGAGGGGAATAGTTCCCGCGACCGTTCCAGGCAGTCGCGCAGCCGCAGGCGCGCCCGCGCCAGCCGGCTCTTGACCGTCCCCAGGGGCTTGCCCAGAGCGACGGCGATCTCCCGATAGTCGTAGCCCTGAACATCCGCCAGGATGGCCACCACGCGGAACTCGACCGGCAGTCCCTCGAGGCAGCCCTGGATGGCGCGGCCTAGCTCGGCGCGCTCGGCGGCCGCCTCGGGAAGCTCGTGCTGCGAGATCAGGCTTGCCGGACCTTCGTCCTCGGGACCGGAGTCAGCGTCCGTCAGCGTATCGAGAGAGGCTTCCGGTCGTCGCTTGCGCCGGCGGAGTTCGTCGTAGCAGGCGTTGGTGACAATTCGCAGCAGCCAACCGCGAAAGGAGCCGCCGCGGAATCCGCGCAGATTGCGAAAGGCGGAGATGAACGCTTCCTGCGTCGCGTCGGCGGCCGCGTCGGTCTCACCGATGATCCGGTAGGCGAGGTTATAGACCTGAGTCTGATAGGCAAGCACCAGACCGTTGAACGCTTGCAGATCGCCGCGCTGCGCCTGGCGTATGAGTCCGGGTTCGTCCATGTCGGGCAAATCATAGCGCGGCCGGGAGGCTTCGACAAGCGTCCGCGCGCCGGCAGCCAGCGTGTAACGACGTCCGGGGCCGAGGCCGGCCGCGAGGCGCGATCCGATTCGCCGCGGCCGTCAGCCTCCGGCCCGTCGAGCGACCCGGGCGTAGAACGCCCTCCAGGACAGGAGCCCGACGAGCGATACCGCGGCCATGACCAGGACGAAGATGGGGACGATATCGCTGTGGAGCCAGAGCGATCGCAGCCATGCACCGAGCGGGGCGGCGGCCAGGGCGGCCGCGATGACGCGCGGCAGCGATCGGTAAGATCGGGCGAGCTCCGGGCGCAACAGCCCGAGCAACAATGCGGCCAACAGCCAGGCGCCCGTGAACGGCACCCAGGTGGCCGCCATCCGCCCCGCCGCCTGCATCTCGAGCTCCTGATGGGAGGCGAAGCCTGCCAACGTCGCCGCCAGGTAGACCCCGGCATCTCCCAATGCAAGCGTGAGGACTCCCCTCGCGCGAGCCTTCGATGCTTCCTGCAGATCCATGGTCCCTCCAGCCGTCAGCCCGCACCCGCGCGCCCATGGTAAGGCTGCCCCGTCCGGAGGGCAAGCGAACGCAAGGCGCCTGGACTGCGTCCAGGCGCCTTGAGGATCATGCAACCGACCGACTGTCAGGGGATGACCGTCACCTGACCGGACATCGCCGCACCTCCCACGCCGCCGTGGGCCGAGCAGTGGTACAGGTACACGCCAGGCGTCTCGAAAGCGAAAGAGAACGACCCTTCCTGCTCGAACAGGCCGCTGTCCCACAGCCCGTCATCGCTCGTGCTCGAGTGCCGGGCCGAATCGAGGTTGGTCCAGCGAACGGTCGTCCCGGCCTGGACCACGAGATTGCGCGGGCTGAAGGCGAAGCCGGTCATCTGCACCTCGGCCGTTGGGCCCTCGCTCACTTGCAGGCCGAAACGCGGGTTGGTCTCCTCGCCCGCGACGGGGACGTCCGATCCGGGAAACTCGTACGTGCCGACCGCCCCGGCGTCCTCGTGCAGCATGGCATACAGCCAGGGCGTGGCTGCGCTGACGTCGAGTTCAACGCTCACCTGCGTGTTCACGCCCGCGCTGACCGGCGCGTAGCCCACCACCGGGCCGGACCCTCCATTGACCTCCGTATGGATGACGATCCAACCCGGTCCAGTCGCCACGACTTTGTCGATGGTCACCGTCCCGTCGACGACGCTCTGGTCCACCGCGAGCACCTGCGGTTCCTGCGCCGCCAGGTTCACGTTGAAGGGTACATTCGTCCGTTCGCCGGCCAGCGGAACGTCGGCCCCGGGGAACTCATACGTGCCCACCACGCCGGCATCCGTGTGCAACATGGCAAACAGCACCGGGGTGGCGTCGCCCGAATCGATGTCCACAACGACATCGGTCGAAGCCCCGCCAGGCACGGCGGCGTAGCCGATCACCGGGCCAGGGCCGCCATTCGAGTCGGTGTGGATCACCACCCACGCAGGCCCGCTGGTCTCGACTTCGTCGACGCGCACCTGTCCGCCGCTGGCGTCCTGATCACTGACGCCCACAAAGGCTTCTGCCGACGAGGCCGCGGTCGGCGCTTGCTCGTCCCTGTACCCATACCCGCCGCTCCCTGCCCCGGCGCCGCAGGCCCCCAAAAGCAGGGCCGCGATACTCCCCAGCAATACCAGTCTCGTCCTCATCACCTATCCTCCAGTTTGGCGTTTCATCAATCGCCTTCACCCCCTCATACGAAGAATGGAGCCGGATTGGATGTACGCCGGGAGTGTGAAAGGGCGGAGAATCGTGCGGCGCCGTTCCCGGCGCCGCACACCACAAGGCGACTGGCTGGCTTAGATCTCGGCGCCGAGGATTCGCGGACCGGTCGGGGCCAGGCTGCCGCCCGCAGGCTCGAGCGTGACGCCGATTTCATCGAAGGTTCCCACAGCCGCAGGAGAATGCAGGACGACCGAGGTGAAGGGCAGATCTCCAGCCGAGGAGAACGTACCCGCGCTCTGACGATCGCCACGCGCATCGATCAGCCACGCCTGATACACCTGCCCTGCTTGTGCTTCCGGCAGGCCCCAGATGTGCAGGACCGCGATCGAGCGCTCCGGCTCATACAGAATCGTCCCGCCGATGCCCTCGCCCTGGAGCAGGGCCACCTGCGTGCCCGGGTAGCTGGCCAACGCCAGCGCAGTGCGGTCCGTCTCCTGGTGTTCCGCCAGTTGCGCCTGCTGTGATTGCAGCCGGTTCAGCTGCCAGACCAGGACGGCATTCAGGCCGAGGACGGCCACGAGCGCGGCTGCGGCTGCCCAGCGCGTCCACGGCCTGGCCGGGCGGGCGGCGCCGGGTTGCGCCAGGCGGGCGATCAGCCGGGCGCGCACCCGCGCCGGCGGCCGCACCGGCTTCGGGAGGTGCAGCAGGCCGTGAGCCACCTGTTCATGATCCGCCAGCGCCCGGCGGCAGGCCGCGCATCCGTGCAGGTGCGCTTCCACGCGGCCGAGCTCGTCCACGTCCAGCGCGTGCAAAGCGTAGGCGGCCAGGAGTTCGCGGATCGGCCCACACCCCTCACTCGTCACCCTGCACCTCTCCATCATGATGTACGCCGGCGGCCGCCTGTTTGGATGCAGAGGACGGCTGAGCCTCCGGGTCGAGCCAGGCCCGACGCAGGCGCTCCATGCCCAGGCGCAAGCGCGTCTTGATCGTCCCCAACGGTTGGTTCAACTCTGCTGCGATCTCACTGTGGGAGAGCCCATGATAGTAGGCCAGCTCGATAACCCGGCGCTGGTCCCGCGGCAGGTCTTCGAGCGCGAAGCGGAGCGTCTGCCAGCGGGCCTCCTCGGTCTCGCTGCCGGGATCGAGAAGATCCGGTTCCTGGTCCTCCCCGCCGGGGATGTCCGTCTCGATCGGGCGGCGACCCTCCAGACGGACCCGGTCGAGCGCCGTCCGGCGGGCGATGGTGAGCAGCCAGCCCGACAGATTTCCTCTCCCGGGGGCAAAGGTCCGGGCCCGCGTCCACAGTTTGAGGAAGGTCTCCTGGGTGACCTCCTCGGCCGGGCCGCTGTCGCCCAGGATGCGCAGCGACAACGCGAAGACACGCGCCGAATAGCGGTCATACAGCGTCAGGAACGCCGAGCGGTCGCCTTGTGCGACCCGGCCCACGAGCTGGGCGGCCTCCTCCATCGGCGAATCGGACATGGTGGTTCAGATTATACGCGCAGTCCGCGGGGTCGGTTCGCCTGCGGCCCGGCGCCGGGCTCTCGAGTACCACTCAGAAGGCCGGCATCGTGTCCAGGATCTCCTGGATGGACGCCCAGATCGCGGCCTCCTTGTCCGCCAGGGCAGCCAGTCGTGGGGGTATCTCGGAGAGCGCCTCCCCCGGATCGGCTGCCTGGCTGGCCCGCTGGAATTCGGAGGCGACCTCTTGCCAGTCGGCACCGGCGCTCAGCAGGGCGCTCCCCGCTTCGTCCAGTGCAGGCGCGCTGAGGAGGCCGGCGGCCTCGTTCAGGAATCGAGCGTACATGAGTCGAAATAGGCCGCCTCCCGTCCCGCCGGCAGCGTCGACAAACAAGAAGGCAGACAGGCAGGCCTGGCGCAGGCCTGGTCCGTCCATCCGGGCCGGCCACTTGCGCACTTCGTTGGCGGCCTTGTGGATGCCTCTCACCCCCAGATTGGCGATCGGCGCCCCGAGCATCCCCTGGCAGACCTCACTCAGCGCCCGATGGACCTCCTCCGGATGAGGGGAGCGCATTTCTGCGAAATCGAATGTGTACCAGGTGTTGCGCGGCGGGAACGGCCGATAGGTTGAGCCGCGAGCCCGGGCAAGATCCTCGAGCGAGACCGCATGCATGGCTGGGTCCCGATCGGCGATCAAGACCTGTCCAGTGGAAGCGTCGTATCCGGCGGCGACGATGACGTGGTAACCGAAGTGGAATCCCTCGGGCAAGTTGTCGAAGTACGGGAGGAACCCCATGTCGACCTGCAGCATGACGGGCTCGCCCGCCTCCAATTGGGCCACCAGCGCGGCTTGCGCCTTCCTCTCACTACCGGTGCTGTGACGTTCAATGCGGACGCCGGTCCGCCGGCCGGTTGTTATCTCCAGTCCTTCCTCACCGGGCCGGCCAACGTTCGCCCGACCCCCGAGCATAGGGGCAGCCCCGCGTGGATGCCAGTAGACGAATCCCAGCCCGGATCCGATGCCCAGGAGCATGTCCTCGCTCAGCCTGTGACCGCGGAAGTGGTAGATGTGCAGCATCGACCCGGTGACGCAGTGGTGAGTTGACAGCGACTTGAATCCAGGGAAGGGGAAGACGGTCACACCGGACCTCACTTCGTTCGAGGGCCGTCGACTAGCGGCGGGCCGTTTTGGCGACCGCATGGCGCAGGACCGTGCGGAGCTTCTCGGGTCTGGCGCGGCGTGGGTCTCCCAGGTAGATCTCGTGGTGTCTCCCCTGGAAGATGTAGCCATTCTCGCCGGCGAAATTCCTCATGAGCTCGACGGTGCGCTGCTCGTCGACGTACGGACCGACGTGCATGATCTGCAGGCTGAGACCCTCCTTGAACTTCTCCAAGCGCAGCTTCCCGATCGCCGGATTGTTCCTCTTCCGGCGCAGCTGCTCGATGCCCTTCTTGAACATCGCCGGCGTGATGTGGTCGGGCTGCAGGATCATGGCCGTCCAATGCCAGGGACGGGCGAGGTCGAAATCGAAGGCGCGCTTGCCCGTCCCCCACAAAGCCTCCAGCGCCATGACCGGGTAGTCGATGGGATTGGTGGCACGCAGCTTGGACATGAACTTCAGGGTGAAGGTGATCCCGTACAGCGCCGTCAAGGCCTCTTGGAAGGCCTTGGACGTAGACGGACCCTCGCCCGGCTGGATCACGCCGTCAACCATGGCGAACTTGAAGGCCGGGACCCGTACGACCTCCACCCGTTTGCTGGACGGTGCGTACAAGTGCTTGAGCTGGCGACGCAGGTCAAGCGTCTTCATCGATGCTCCTCCTTGGCGGGGTTCGCCGGGGACGCGGACGCCCGCCGCTTCACCTGTCGAATGAAAGCCTCCAGCCAGCGCAGCTCTGCCTCTCCCACCGTTTCCCCGTGCGCGAACATGGCTTCAACGTAGTAGGGCACCGGGCGCTGGGCGTCGCGGCGCTGGCGCATTCGCTGGAGACGGTCGTTCAAGGCTTTGCGATGGCGCTCGAGCGCCTTCAGCGCTTCTGCCGGCGGAAGCCCGGGCAGGTTGGCCAGACCAAGCTGCAGAGGGGATGACGGCCGCGTCGTGCTGGCCAGTGCCTGCAGGGCTTCCTCACGAAGTGCTGTCCGCCCGGCTGCCGTGGACCGATAGACCATCCGCGCCGGGCCGCGCCCGCCCGGGGCGGGATGTGCGCTCACCAGTCCCTTGCGTTCCAGCTTCTTGAGCAAGTAGTAGATCGATGAGAAGCCCACCTCGGTCCATTCACGAACGCCGCGCTCCTCGATGACCCGCTCGATCTCGTAGCCATGACGAGGGCGTTCGCAGACCAGGGTGAGGATGGCCAGTTCAGCGTTGGTGAGCATCGGGTCAGGCAGGCTCGGTATTCTATAGCTAGAATACCGGAAGCGGACCGGGCTGTCAAGGGGGGATCAGCCCAGATCGGATCGCGACCCACAGACTTCACGGGAGGGGGCGCCGGGCCGCCGGAATGTAAGGGCCGCCCAGCGGCCGCCTGTGCCGGAGGCTGAAGAGCAGCCGCTCAGGCCCCGGGGAGGACCCCCAGCCCGGCCTGCGCCGCGGATTGGCGCATCCAGCCTCGCAGCTCGGTCTCAACCTCCACTGCGAGGGACGGCCGGCTGGTCTCCTGGAGCAGCGCTTCCACACGCGCTCGGGCCCGGGCGAAGGCATCCAGGCTGCCGCCTTCCGCCCACGCTCGCAGCGAACCCCGGTCGGTCACGGGAGAGGGCAGGCGCTGCTCGAGGCGGAAGAGTTCTCGCGTTTCGCGCAGTTTAAGGAAGTCAGCGGCATGCCCGACCTGGGCGAACGTCCCCATGGCCAGGCTGTCTTGCCGGATGGCGATGCCGGCCGTCAGCCGCTGCGCCATTTCGATCGCTTCAGCGTCGAGCACCAGCTTCTCCGCGCTCTGGCAGGCCAGGAAATCCAACATCCCGGCGCCCGAGATCATGTTGATCCCGGCCAGCGTTCCCAACAGCGCGCTGACGCCGCTCTCCAGGCCGGATTGAGAGTCCACGCTTTTCGCGTCGCTGGCGCCAAGGTAGGCATGGGTGGGCAGGCCCAGGTGTCTGCCGACCTGCGCGTAGGCAATGTCGATCATGGCCGTCTCGATGGCACCCATGGGCGTGGAGGCGGTACGCATGTCGAAGATCGCCGGCGCCCCGCCCCAGACGATCGGCGCGCCCGGCGAGGCAGTCTGGTGAATCACGATCCCGCTCAGACACTCGGCCGCATGCTGCACGACGGCCCCGATCAGCGTCACCGGTGCCGTGGCCCCGGCCAGCGGCATGGAGACGATCTGCGCCGGGATGCCCGCGCGTGCCAGGTCGATCAGATTCTGCCCGGCGAACTCGGTCCAACACAGCGGCGGCGACGGGCAGACGTCGAAGACCGCGCGAGGACGGGCTCGCAGCCTTTGCTCGCCGCCGCTGTCGAGGGCCAGAAGCTCGGCCATGCGCGGCACGCCGTCTGGCCGGAAGGCGCCGGTGACGACCGGCTTGTCGGAATGCAGCAGGACCAGGAAGAGCCGGTAGACGTCGCCGATCGAGGCGGGGACATCGTGACACACCACAGCAGTCGATTGGGCTTCGAAGGCGGGCAACCTCTCGGCCACCCGCACCAGCCGCACCAGGTCAGCCGACTCCGAGTTGCGATGCTCGAGTGTGACGGGGTCGAGGACGTGAACGGCGCACGAGCCGGGGTCGAAGTGCACTGCCTGCCCGCCGTATTCCACGACGGCCTCCCCGGCGCGGTCGTAGAGGTGGAACGACCGTGGCGCGCTGGCCAGCGCCCGCCGGACGGCGGCCTCGGGAATACGCACCACCTCCCCGTTCACCTCAGCGCCGGCGGCGCGAAGTTCCTGGCGCGCCGCCTGCGACTCAACACGCACCCCCGGGGCGAGCAGCAACTGCAGTGCTTCGCCCAGGACCCGGTCGATGAGCTCAGGATCCAGGAGTTCGATGTGTGGCCGCATGAACGCCGCCGGTCAGGATTGGCCGGCTTCGGCCGCTGCAATGATCCGTGTCAGTTCCGCCCCCAGCCGTGGATCGAGCGGATCGGCTCGATGGGTGTTCAGGATGTCCTGGGCACGGGCGCGGGCCCAATCGCGGGCGCCGTCCCGCTTCGACTCCCACTGCTCGTAGGTCCGGCGATCCATCAGCCGCGGCTGCCAGAGCTCGCGCATGTGCTGCTTGGTGTGCTTCTGTGTCAGGAAGTGGCCGCCCGGGCCGACGGCCGCAATGGTCTCCAGCGCCAGCGTTTCGTCGGTGACCTGGATTCCCTGCAGCGTGTGGCGCACGATGCTGTAGATCTCACAGTCCATCACCATCTGCTCATAGGACAGAATGCGGCTGCCATGCAGCAGCCCGCAGCCGAGGAGCATGTCGGAGAGGGTCAGCGAGGCCATGAAGGACGAGAAGCTCCCGTCGACGGCGGCTTGCCAATCCGGCTCCTTGGCGCCGGTGGCGAAGGCACCCATCGAGAGCGGCACGTTGTAGTAGTCGGCCAGCAGGTTGGTGGCCGCGCCGAAAAGGTAGTCCTCCGGCGCGCCACCGGTGTAGGCGCCGCTGCGCAGGTCCATGGCCGTCTGTGCGGCGGCGTAGTAGACCGGCGTGCCGGGGTAGGCCATCTCGATCATCGCCAGCGCGCTGATCACCTCGGCATTGCCGACCACCAGGTTCCCGGCCAGGGTCGCCGGGCCGGTCGAGGCACAGGAAGCCATGGTCATGAAGCCGACCGGCAGCCCGGCCTCGGCGGCGGCCAGCCCGGCCTCCAGGCTGCCGCGGTCGTGACCCAAGGGGCTGGTGGTGCACTGCATGATCGACAGGACCGGACGGCGCCGCAGCGCCTGGCGCCCCCCGGCGACGGTGGAGGCCATTTCGATGGCCGCGTGCATCTCGGCCCGGCTGACAATGCTCTCCGTCTGTAGATGCTTGGTGGTGTTGTGCCAAGCCGCTTCCAGTTCGTGCAAGCCGCGCGTCTCGGTCGGGCAATCCTGGGCCGAGACCATCGACCACCAGAAGGCGACCTCCTCGAGGGCGTCGGCCATGCGGGCGGCGTCGGCGGCGTCGGCCTTGGTCGACGTGCGCCGCTGACCCGTGGCCAGGTCGATCACCTCAACCCCGCAGCCGTCCGTTCCCAAGTAGACATGCCGCCCGTCCAAAGGCAGATCCTGGGCCGGATCGCGCGCCGCCAGCGTGTAGACCGGCGGCGCCTGACGCAGCGCCGACTCGATCGCCTGCCCGGGCACGCGCGCCACCATCGTCGCCCGGTCGACCTGGGCGCCGTGGGCCTCGAGGACGTCCAGCGCCTGCGGCGAGGGGAAGCGCACCCCGACCTTCTCGATCACATCCAGGGTGGCCGTGTGCAGGCGGGCCACATCCTGCGCGCTCAGGATCGAGAGCGAGAGGCGCGGCTCGGCGATCGACAGGATGCGCCCGCTCACGACTTCTTCACCATCAGGTCCTTGGCGACCTGCAGCGCACCCAGGGCATCCTCGCTGTATCCGTCGGCGCCGATCTGCTCCGCCCAGCTGCGCGACACCGGCGCACCGCCGACCATGACCTTCACCCGCGGGCGCAGCCCGGCTGCCTCCAGCGCCTGGATCACCTTAGCCTGTCCCGGCATGGTCGTCGTCAGCAGCGCCGACACTCCCACCAGATCCGCCTCGATCTCGGCAGCCTTGGCAGCGAACTTCTCGAAGGGCACGTCGACGCCCAGATCGTGGACCTCGAATCCGCCGGTCGACAGCATCAGCGCCACCAGGCTCTTGCCGATCTCGTGAATGTCGCCCTTGACCGTCCCCAGCACAGCCCGGCCGAGGACCTGGCGTTCGACCCCGCTCGCGCGCAGGGCCGGCTCGAGTACGGCCAGTCCCTTCTTCATCGCTTCAGCCGCCATCATCAGGTCGGGAACGAATGCCTGCCCGCAGCCGAATTGCTCCCCGACGGTGGTCATGCCCGGGACGAAACCCTGGTTGATAGCCGTCAGCGGTTCGAGGCCGGTCTCCAGCGCCTGGCGCGCGAGCGCCTCGGCCTGCTCACTCTCCCCGTCGATCACACTCTGCCGCATCGCAGCGAGGATCTCCTGTGTCACACCGCCTCCTTTGTCCTGCCTGCCGGATTCTATCGCGCCGCACTCCACGGGCAAGGATCGCCGGCGAACCGCGGCCGGTCGTGTTAGGATAGCCCGTCCTCAGGCTCACAACATCTAAGCGGGAGTCAGCATGGGAGAATCCGTTTCCTCCCGGCCCGAAGACGGGCCGCCGCTCCGCATCTGGGACGTCGATCGACTGGCGGCGCTGGCACGCGGCCTGCCGGTCCGCAAAGTGCGCCTGTCCGCGCTGACCGACCTGGACCGCGTCGGCTGGCACGGACAGCCGGACAACTACGGACGGCTCACATGCCGCGAGGTGGCCGACCATGGCCGCCGGATCTATCAAGCCGATCTGGCGCGCCCGATCCTGCTCTCGGCCGAAGGGCACCTGCTCGACGGTTTCCACCGCATCTGCAAAGCGTACCTGACGGGAGTAGAGGAACTTCCGGCAATCCAGTTCGAGAACACACCCGAACCGGACCGGCTCCGGCCCCTCCCCGAGTGGCTGGCGCGGACACTGTGACCGGGTGAGAGACCGGCCCTGTTGGCGGACGCGGATCGCGTTCGCCTGCTCTAAGTCCCCGGGGCATTGGACGGAGATATGCTTCGACTCAGCGCCGCTCGCCTGGCTGACTACCGGGCGCGCACCTTCCACCTGACCAGCCGCCTGCGCAACACGCGGCAAGCCCTGTCCTTCGTCGAGGCGCGCGGCTTCGTGTTCTTCTGGCCGATCCGCGGCTGCGATCTCCCCAGCCTGTGGGTGGCCACGGCAGGCAACCGTCCGGTCCCCAGCCAGCACGACGACCCGGCCCACATCACCTGGCGCTGGAAGGATGAGATGCTGGACCGGAAGCTCTGGCACTACGCCAAGCTGCTGCGCGGCCGGGCGACCATCGTCAGCCTGAAGATCCTGCCCTACTTCTATGCGCTGTCGGAACGCGTGGCCGATCTGGACGACTATCGCCTGGCCTACGAGGCCGGCGGGTTGTCGCGGGCGGCAGCCGACGTGGCCGAGGCGCTGCGGCGTCACGGCGCGCTGGATACCGTCCAGCTGCGCCGCGAGGCGCACCTGAGCTCGGAGGCGGCGAAAGCGCGCTTCGATCACGCGTTGGTCGAACTGCAGCGAGGCCTATGGGTGGTCCCGATCGGGGTAGCCGAGGCGGGCGCCTGGCGCTATGCCTTCATCTATGAGCTGCTCGACCGCTGGCTCCCGGGGATCGCCGCGCGGGCGCGTTCGATCAGCCGCCCGGCGGCGCGTTCCCACCTGACCGGGGTCTACCTGCGCTCGGCGGGTGCGGCCGTGTGCCCGGCGCTGGCGCGCCTGTTTGGGTGGCGCATGGCCGAGGCCCAGTTGGCGCTCGAAAGCGCAGCCGCGGCCGGCCAGGCCGTTGCGCTCAACGACGGGCGCTGGGCCACCCCGGCGCTGTGGCCCAGGCGAACCGCCCCTGATCGCACACGCCGGTCTCGTTAGAAACCATCCCGGCGCAGGCTGAAGCTCAGCCTGCGCCGGAGAGACTGCGGCCACGCCTGCTTGGATCAGCCTTTGGCGAGTTCCTTCTTCAACGCCCGACCCAGCCGAGCGATCCCCTCGTTGATCGTCTCTTCATTCGAGTACGAGAAATTCATGCGCATGCAGTGTTCGCCGCCTTTCTCTCCCGGATAGAACGCGAAGCCGGGGACGTAGGCGACTTTTTCTGCCACCGCCTTCTTGAGGAAGTCGGCGGTGTTGATGGCGTCGGACGTCCGCACCCACAGGAACAATCCCCCTTGCGGCACCGTCCAGGATACGCCCTCGGGGAAGTGCTCGGCCATGGCTTCGACCATCGCGTCCCGGCGCTGATGATAGACACGCCGCAGCGTCTTGACATGCTGACGCAGGATCCCGCGCTGGCAGATGTCGTTGGCCACCATTTGGACGAATGTGCCCGTATGCAGGTCGGCGCCCTGCTTGGCCTGGACCAGGCGGTGGATGAGCGGCTTCGGCGCCACTACCCAGGCCAGTCGGATCCCGGGGGCCAGCGTCTTCGAGAACGTGCTCAGGTAGATCGTCCGCTCCGGCGCCATGCGGAATACGGGGGTCAAATCCTCGCCTTCGAAGCGCAGCTCGCCATAGGGATCGTCTTCCACCAAAATCAGGTCGTGCTCACGGGCGATGGCGACCAGTTCCTCACGCCGCGCCTGTGAGAGGGTTGTGCCGGCCGGGTTGTGAAAGTTCGGCAGCACGTAGATCAGCTTGGGCCTCACGCCGTCCTTGAGCAGCCCGGGGATCTCCTCGACCAACATGCCGCTCTCGTCCATCGGCACGGTGCAGTACCGGGCCTCATAGGCGTCCCAGGCCTGCAGCGCGCCCAGGTAGGTCGGCCGGCTGGTGATGACGCAGCTCTCGGGATCGACGAACAGCTTGCCGATCAGATCCAGGCCCTGCTGCGATCCGCTAACCATCAGGATGTTGTCTGGCTCGACGAAGATGCCGTAGCGCGACATGGTATCGGCCAGGTACTGCTTGAGCGGCGCGTGGCCCTCGGTCGGGCTGTACTGCAAGGCAGCCGCGCCGTCGTTCTGGAGGATGTAGTGGCAGGCTTCCTCGAATTCCCTGAGCGGGAAGAAATCGGGGGCCGGCAGGCCGCCGGCGAAAGAAATGATGTCCGGCTGCACGGTGAACTTGAGCAGCTCGCGGATGATGGAGCTCTTCATCCGCTGCATGCGTCGCGCCAGGCGCGGCTCCCAGCCGATATCCTCCACTTTGGTGATGATGTCTTCCGTGTCACCCACTCTCGCCTCCTGTCTCTGGTGACAGTCGTTGCGGTGGCACACTCCACCGGGGCGAAGGGCGCCCGGCTCCGGTCAGCCTGACTCTGACACAGAACCGGCAGTGCGTCACGTGCCACTTGTCCCTCACCCGGCGCTCTCCGGCACGTGCCGCTCTACTGACCGGGGACGGCAGGTCGGCGCCGGCTTGAGGGCCGGGGTGACAGGCGAGCCCGGCTTGCAGGGCCGCCTCAACGCTGCCCGAACAAGGCGGCGTCCGCTCGGGCCGGGTATTCCCCGACCCCAGCGGACGCCGTTTTGGGCAGGCCGTTGCCTCGGCCGGCGAGACTAGCGGATCGTCAGGTTGCCGACACCGCCGTCGAAGACAATCGTGATTGTCCGTTCGGCGTCATCGAAGCCGACCGTCTCCCAGGTCCCGCTCTCGCCGACGAATTGCTCGCCGCCAGAGCGCGTCTGGTCGAACGACGAAGGCACGCGCACATCGCCGACATCAGTGCTCGCCTCGACCCGCACAGCGGCATCGTCGGGCACGTCGATGATGATGTCGCCCACGTCACCGTTCACATCCAGGCTGATTTCTGCGCCTTCAGCGATGCGCACTTCCAGCCTTCCGACGCCGCCGTCGATCGACACCTCGTAGGCCGACTCCATGGCCGGCAGTGTGAGGACCGAGTCACCGACGTCGATGTTCAGGTCGAGGTCGGCGACTTGCACGCCGCTCAGGTCGATCTCGCTCCTGCCGACGCTGCAGTCGATCGACAGATGCAGGGGGATCTCCCCCGTCAGGCCGACGTCCCAGCGCAGCTGCCTTGCTTCGGGCCAGTCGATGTGGACCCCGAAGGGCTCGGTCACCTGGTACAGATGAACGTCTCTGGATGTGCTGCCGCTGACGTCAAAGCCGATCTCCCCGATATGCGTGATCTCGGCCGCGATCAGGTCGGCGCCGCCGGGCAGGGCTTCGATGGTGCTGTCCGCCACGGAGAGATCCAGCTCGATCTCGGCCGACTCGGCCGCACCGATCGGTTCACTGAAAGTCTCCGTGACCACGTCGGCCGAAGGCGTCAGCCCGAGCGAAGGCGCGGCCGTGAGGAGTACGACGGCCGCCCCGATGGTGAGCAGGCCGAGCAGCGCCCCGAGGATCGGCGACCGGCGGGCGAAGAGAAGGTCCAGGCCGGCGGCGATCAGGAACAGCGGCCACAGGCGCCACAGGTTCCACCAATTCCAGCCGGGGATCAGCTCCAGGTTCGAGAGCAGCCAGATCGTCCCGGCGCCGATCAGCAGGATCGGCCAGAAGATCGAACGATAACCACGATTCTCACCGCTTGTCATTTCCTTATCCTCCATGGATGGATGAGATCACGATTGTGACGGCTCGGACGGCGTTCCGTCCGCGGCCGGTGCCGCCGCCGCGGCGGGCGCGGTTTGGATCGCCTCGGTCGGCTGCCCGACCGCCCGGCTGCCCCTCCCGCCCTGCCGCACGATCAGGTACAGGCCGGCCAGGACCAGCATTGCCGGCCAGAACACGCGCGCCGCCCCGCCTCCGCTGATGCGCAGGACGAGCTCGAAGAACACGCCCAATACCAGGAAGACGATCAACCCGAAGCGCGTCATCCCGTCGCCGACCTTGCGCATGTCCGCGCTGGCTGATCGCTTGCCGGCAATGCTCAGGCCGATGCCGAGCGAGACGGGGAAGATCAGCGCCCAGGCGTACGCCCAGCTTTCCCAGTGGCCCGTCACGCTCTGGTAGAGCAGTAGCAGCCCAGTCATGGTGACGATGCTGGCCGGGATGGCCAGGACCGCGGCCGAGCGGCCTGCCGAAACCGTGAGCGCGAACAGGATCACCCCGGGGATCAGGACGAACAGCGGCCAGATGAACCTCCACAGATCGATCTTGAGAAACTGGCCGACCAGCAGCAACGCCCCGACCGCCACCAGCATCAATCCGATCACTGCACTTGAACGTAACTGACGAGGCTCCGTACCCATGCGTATTGCTCCTTCCAATCCGGGCAGCCCGCCCATGCGGGCCGCCCTCATCGATCCCCCCTCAGGCCTAGGCCTGCGGCGCGGCGCTGCCGGCCGCTCCCGCCGTCGCCGCGGCGGGGCGCGGGATGAAGAGCGAAGAGAGCCACAGCGCCAATCCGACAAGCGCCAGGACCCCGCCCTGGAAAGACAGCCCTGCCCAGAGCTCTCCGGCGAAGGCGCGCGAGATGCCGCCCGTCAATGCATCCAGGTCCACCAGCCCATGCTCAAAGGGAAACACCACCAAGGGTCCCATCGATCCGCCGATCACTGCGATCAGCCCGAGGCAGAAGGCGAACAGCCCGGCCAGCGACAGCGGCGCGCCGACCCAGCGCAGCGCTTCCGGCCAACTGCGGGCCGCCAGAAGTGCAATCAGCCCCAGCAGGACGGCCGCCTGACCGACGATGACGAGTGCCAGCAGCCCGCCGGCCAGTCCGATCCCCCACCTTGCCCAACGCCAGCCCTGGCGCAGCTCCCAGCCGCTGGTCCCTCCCTCCCGGCGCAGAAGCTCACCCAGGGGCATGTTCTCGGTGAACCGGCGGCTCTCGGCCGGCAGAAGCTGCTCCCACACCGCCTCGGGCGCTGCGGACCAGAGCAGGGCCGCCTCCCCGTAGAACGCTTCCAGGCCGGTCTCTACCGGTCGGCATGTTGGGACCAGGCTGCCCGGGAGCTGCAGCGGCGATTGGCCCGCCTCACACGGCGGCTGCGCTTCGGTCACTGTCCGCAGCACAACCTGGTCCGGGTCTTGCGCCAGGCGGGCGGCGATGTCCCCGAACGGTAGCGTGATGTCATCCGTCCAGTCCCGGCCGGTGCGAAGCCACTCGCGG
The DNA here is from genome assembly GCA_036803025.1 of Anaerolineales bacterium. Classification (GTDB taxonomy): domain Bacteria; phylum Chloroflexota; class Anaerolineae; order Anaerolineales; family E44-bin32; genus DAIRVC01. The sequence goes on along the minus strand of DAIRVC010000003.1, from coordinate 27,292 downwards.
AAACCATTCGTGAATGAAACAGCCCAGGCCCTCAACTCGCCGGCCGGCATCAGGGTTTGCAGAATGGTTTCCCAATCCTGTTCGTCCAGGTGCGCGATCGGGAGGTCTCGGGTTTCGGGTTCGGTCGGAATCTGCCGCGCCAGCCCTTCGGCTGCTTCGGAAATCGCCAACTCGAAGGGACGCGGGTCCTCAAACGCCTCTTCCAGGAAGTCCCCCCGCACGACGGCCTGCTGGGCATTGTAGGCCAGCAGAAGCGCTCCGGTCAGGGGCACGAAGACGCAGATGATGCATACCGCCAGAATTCGCCCCAGCATACGCCAACCAGACATGCCTCCTCCTCGAGCCTACCCCGCGGGCCTCGCCGATCCGGACCGAATCGGCCGTGGCGGGGCGGGAATCCGGCGGTCACTCGCCGATATTCACTCTATGTACGGAGGCGGCGCAGATTGGTTGCAGTGGGCCCCGGCTTGCGTGGGGAGTACAGGCGG
>DAIRVC010000003.1:0-26704 GCA_036803025.1 Anaerolineales bacterium | reverse complement strand
GAGGCGGCGCAGATTGGTTGCAGTGGGCCCCGGCTTGCGTGGGGAGTACAGGCGGCGCGTGCCCGGGAACCGTCCGCGGTCGTCGGTTGCGGGAGCTAAGGCCGGCGGCCGGAGCGTACGGCGACCACCTCAGCCAGAATGCTCAAAGCGATCTCTTCCGGCTCACGCCCGCCCAGGTCCATCCCGATCGGTCCGTGCAGTCGGGCGATGTGCCGTTCCGACAGACCTGCTTCACGCAGCCGCGCCCGGCGCAGTTCTTGCGTGTGCGTGCTGCCCAGGGCCCCGACGTAGAATGCGGGGCTGGGAAGCGCCACCTGCAGTGCCGGGTCATCCAGCTTGGGGTCGTGCGAGAGGACTGCGACCGCCGTCGAATGCGTCAGGCCAATCGTCCGCAAGGCCTCGTCTGGCCATAGGCTGACGAGCGCCTCGACCTGGGGGAAGCGCTCGCGCGTCCCAAACGCCCGGCGAGGTTCGACGATGGTCACATGGTAGCCGAGCAATTGCGCCAACCGGGCCAGCGCAATGGCGATATGCACCCCGCCGACGATCACCAGCCGCGGCGAGGCCGACAGGCTGTCCAGAAGGACTTTCAGCGTGGCGCCCTGGGTCGCCACCTCGATCACCTGCGGCGCAGCCATCCCAAACATTGTCTGCGCTTGCGGGGCCACCAACTCCACCAGAGCGGGAGGCAGCGAGCCGGAGCCGCCGCCCCCGGCCGAATCGAATAGCCACGACCTGCCGAGCAGGTCCGCGGCCCCTTCGATCACGACCGCCCGCACGGCCGGCCTCTGTTGCGCGAGGGCCTCGACCATGCTCTCGAACTCGCTCGAGCCTCCGCCGGCAGGACCCAGGAGCGGCGCCAACGGTTCGACGAACAGGTCGATCTGGCCGCCGCAGGCCAGCCCGACCTCCCAGGCCGATTCGTCGGAAACGCCGTAGTGGATCGCCTTCGGCCGCCTGCTGCGCAGAACGTTCAGAGCTTCTTCGATCACGGCCGTCTCGACGCAGCCGCCGCTCACCGATCCGGCCATCTCTCCCCGATCATTGACGGCCATCTTCGACCCGGCGGGGCGCGGCGCCGATCCCCAGGTGGCAACGATCGTGACCAGCGCCACCGAACGTTCTTGCGCCAGCCAGCGCTCGATTTCGGCCAGGACCTCGCGCACGGGTACCTCGAATCCATCGGCAGCTCGGACGGGCGCCGCCAATCCGGGCTGCCGACCGCAATGCCGCTTCAGTTTACCGCAAAGCCGTCTCGATGTCCGTCCGCAGCCCGCCCAGCCGGTCCGCCCGCGCCGCCACAAAGCGCTCCAGGCCTTTCAGCACCCACGCCGGCGTGAGGTGTGCCTCGTCGATGACCTCGTCGACCGTACCGCCGGTGCGCCAGCGGTTGTCCCAGTCGGCGGTCATGGCGAATTCCTCGGCGGTCTTATTGAACAGCCAGTCCTGCATCGAGGCGCGCGATTGAGTCGTCAGCACCGTCGAATCGACTCGCTCCGCCGGGGAGAGAATCCGCTGGCGATACTCCTGCGGTTGTGCGGCGAAGAGCTCCGGGCTGGCGCCGTAGACGATCTTGACGTTCAGGCCCTTCGCCTCGAGCTCCGGCAGGATCTTGACCACGCTGACCATCGAGCTGGTCCCCTGCACGATGACCGCCCCGCCGCGCGGCTTCCCGGGGGTGTAATCGCGCACGATGTAGGCCCCGCGCGCCGCCTCGAAGTGCGAGGCGATGCCGAGCTGCTCACGATCGGGGACGGCGATCGGCGGGCGTGTCAGATGCAGGACGACGACCGGTACGTCCTGCTTCAACGCCGAACCGAGCAACACCGGGACCTCGTTGTGCTCCCACGGGTGCAGGTTGATCACCTGTCCCTTGGGGAAGAGTTGCATCACCGCCGGTTCAAAGACGCCGAAGTGCGTGCGGCTATCGTCGGCCGTCTCCGGGCCGGAGTGCCCGGCGATGTAGATCACCTTGCCGACTTTGAGCTGGCAGTCCTGCGCCAGCTGGCTGAACAGCCGCAGCATCCCGTATTTGAGATACGAGAACGATCCGTAGGTCGAGCAGGCGCCCCAGAATCCGTCGAAATCCTTCTCCGGGTCGGCGGCCAGATTGACGGTCGCCATACCGACCAGGATACCGGCGTTGGCGAACTCGGTGATCTCCTGCGGAAGCAGGACGCCCTGGCGAGTGCCGTAACGCTCATACCAGCCGTAGCCGGGAAACTCCGCGTGGGCTTTGCCGAAACCGCTGATGTTGGTCGAATCGGCCAGGTCGGCCGAGGCGGCCAGGAAGAGCGGACGGCCGTACTCGCGCGCCCCAAAGGCGTTCACCCAGGCGCCCCATTTGGCCAGCGCCGCCCGGTTGGCCACCGACGTCCCCGGCTTGACGTACAACTCGGCCGGGTACGCCCGGTAGTCGAAGAGACGCTCGTCACGGAACGGGATGCCGCGCTGCCCCAGCGTGAATGTGGGGATCTCCTGCGGGACGCTGTCGCCCAGTTCCACCAATCGATCGGCCAGGTAGTCGACCAGTGCTTGGTCACGGGCCAGGACGCCCATCACGACCTTGAGGTTGGCTTCAAACTCGGTCCGCACCGCCTTGGCATCGCCGGGGGCTTTGCCGCCGAAGTTGACAAACTGGACGTCGTACTTGTCGGCGAACTCGCGCTTGGTCTGCCAGAACAGTTCGCTGTTCATGGCGTGCGGCGCGCCGTGCGAGGCGTTGTCGTATTTCAGGTAGCCGCGGCCCTTGCGCGTCTTCACCCACACCATCGACGGCGCCCGCCCGGGGTTCTCGCCGTAGAGCATGGACAGCATCGCCTGCGTCACCGGCCCCCACTCACTGCCGAATTCGGCGCCGAAGACGCGCCAGCCGTGCGCGCCGAACCAATCCGCCGGGCTACCTGAAACGACGCTGGTGATCGGGTGGTCGTCGATGCCGTAGTCGTTCCAGTCGATTACGAAGTACAGGTTGTCAAGCGCCAGGCCCCAGGCGGAGTTCATCATCTCGTGCGCCGCACCCGGTGTCAGGCCGGCTTCGCCTTCGAAGGCAAAGACTTTGACGCCGTCCGCCCCGGCCCGCTTGAGCGCCAGCGCCAGCCCAGCCGCCGCCGGCCCGCCGTGGCCCGAAGGACCGGTGTTGAACTTGAGGAAGAGAGTCTTGCCTTCCATCTCGGCGTGGCCGGACAGCCCGCCGCGGTGGCGGAAGTTGAGCAGATCCTCCCATGTCAGGGCGCGCTGCTCGGCCTTGGCGACCTGGTAGCGCTTGTCGCCGGTCTGCTGGTACTTCAAGCGCAGCGCCTCATTCAGCAGCGCCAGCGTGGTGTAGATCAAGGGGATGGTGTGTCCGCCGACCAGCACGAAGCGGTCGCCAAAGCGCTTCTCCGGGTGGCGGATGTCCCAGCGCATTCCTCCCCCCAGAAGCGTGACCAGCAGGGCGTGGACTTTCGAGCGCGAACCGCCCGGATGACCGCTCTGGCGGTAGTTGAGGATGATGTCGATCAGCTGGTCGATCAGGTCCTTGGTCTTCTCCCACGCCTCGAAGTGCTGGGCCAGCTCCTTGTAGCGGAGCGCCAGCTGTTCGTCCTGCGCACGATCCATGAGCACCTCCTCGGCTGAGCTCCTCGCGAGCTTGAAGCTCGCCGGGAGCTTGCAGGCTACGCCCGGCTCCAGGCCTCCTGCCAGACGCGTTTGGTCCCGGCGATGACCAGTTCGGGCGTTTCGCCCTCGGCCTGAGGCTTGACCTCGAAGCCGACCCACGGGCGCGCCCCCTGCCCTTCGGCCAGGTAGCCGATCTTGACCAGTGCCCGGATGAACTCGACCAGCTCGGGAACGTCGTTCGCTCCACCTGGCCATCCGAAACGCGGGTGCAGGTCGCCGTAGCCCGGCTTGCCCGCCTCGACCACGCCATTGCCGACGTGAATGTGGACCAGATGTCCCTTGAGCTGGCTCAGGGCCCCGATCGAATCCTCGTGCAGCAGCGGCTGGTGGCTGAGATCGTACATCAGGCCGAAATCCGGGAAGTCGCGGCGCACCGCCGCGGCGAACTCGGCCGCCAGATCGCTGGGGCCGATCAGTGCCTTCTTGTCGATGTCACGATCGAAGGTCTCGCACGTCAGCGCGATCCCCTTGTCTTGACCGTAGGCGCACAACTCCTTGACCGACAGGACCAGCGCCTGCAGCGCCGCCCGGCGGTCCTTGTCACCGGGATCCTTGCCGGAGAGGAACGCCATGCGCCTGGCGCCGACCTGAGCCGCCTCGTCGATGCACGTCTTCAAGGCCGTCACCGCCTGCTTGCGCTCGGCCTCGTCCAGGCTGTTGAGGTTGAGCTTGCCCATGAGCACGGCTGGTTGCGCGCCGTAGCCGACCTGGATGTGCGCCGCCTCGATGACCGCCTTCACCGCCGCCCGCTCTTTGGCGTCCTTGATCCAGGTGATCTCGACCGCACCGAAGAACGGGTCCTCGGCGATCTTGGCCACGCTGTCGGCGATCGCGCCCTCACCGCTGATGGTCTTGGGGAAGGCCATGAAGTGCACGATACTCATCGTGCAGAAGTTGCTCCAATGCTTGTCCACGTCCTCGCCTCCTGGTCAACTCAAGCCGGCGGCGGCACCGGGGACTCCGGCGCCCGTCCTTCGATCACCGCCAGCACATCGGTCACGACCATCGCCATCCGCAGCAGGGCCTCATCGGTGTGGGAGGCCATGTGCGGCGAGAGAACCACGTTGTCCATCTGCAGCAGCGGGCTGTCCGGCGGGAGCGGTTCGGGGTCATACACATCTAGACCCGCGCCGGCGATCCACTTCTCCCGCAGCGCGCGCACCAGGGCGGCCTGGTCGACGACCGGCCCGCGCGCGGTGTTGATCAGGAAGGCCGACGGCTTCATGCGCCGCAGGGCCGCCTCGCCGATGAGCGCCTGCGTCGCCGGCAGCAGCGGCAGGTGCAGCGAGACGAAGTCCGATTCCTGCAGCAGCTCCTCGAGCGGCACACGCCGCGCCCCCAGCGCCCGCTCCGCCTGCGCATAGGCGACCACATCATGATACAGGATCGGCATGCCCAGGCCGTTGCGGCAGATGGCCGCCACCCGCTGACCGATCTTGCCGAACCCGACCAGGCCGAGGGTCTTGCCCTGCACCTCGGCCCCGATCAAGCGGTAGCGCGCCTGCCAATCCCCTGCGCGCAGTGCCCGGTCGGATTCGAGAATCCGCTTGGCCAGGACGATCATGAAGGCCACGCATTGCTCGGCCACGGATTCGTCGTTGGCCGCCGGCGTGTTCACCACGGTGATCCCGCGTTCGGCGGCCGCCTGGCGATCGATCGCCTCCACACCGACGCCGTGACGCGCCACGACCTTCAGCCGCGGCGCGGCCTGCATCAGCCGCCGGCTGACCCTGCCGTTGGCCCGAATGATGATCCCATCGACGTCGGCCACCTGGCCGAGCAGGGCATCCTCTTCCAGCGAGGCTGCCATGCGCACATCGGCCCCGGCCTTCAGAACCTCCAGCGCCTTCTGATGGATCGGTTCGTAGAGCAGCACAACCGGTTTGCTCATATCCGACTGCTCGCGGCGTGAACGTGTGGCTGACCGCAGAGAACGCCGAGCACCAGGGGTTCGATGCATGCCAGGACGACGACCAACCCGGCGTTCTCTGCGGCTTCGCCCAAAGGTGGGGTCAATGGCGCACGCACAAGCGCGCGCCGCGACTCTCGACGCTCATCTCCTGATAGACGGTCTTCCACTCCAGGTAATCATCGACGGCGATGGAGCCCTGCTCGCGGCCCATCCCGCTCAGCTTCATGCCGCCGTAGGGCGCCTGGACGAACGAGCCGTGGATGTCGTTGATCCAGATCGAGCCGGCGTCCAGCCGCCGAGCGGCCAGGTAGCAGTTGCGCGTGTCCTGGCTGAAGAAGTAAGCGCTCAGCCCGTTCCAGCTGTCGTTGGCGTACTCGAACGCCTTCTCCAGGTCGTCGCCGACCTTCATGACGCCCAGCACCGGACCGAACGTCTCCTCCCGCATCACCTGCATGTCGGGGTTGCAGTCGGCCAGCAGGGTTGGGGCGAAGAAGTAGCCCTTGTCCGTCAAGCGCTTCCCGCCGGCCAGCACCCGGGCGCCCTTGGCTGCCGCCTCCTCGACCTGGCTCATCACCCACTTCAGCTGCCGCTCGTTGATGAGCGGCCCGATATCCACACCGTCTTTGAACCCGTCGCCGACGACGACGCGCCCGGCCAGCCCGGCGATCCCCTGGACCAGCTTCTCGTAGATCGCCTGGTGGGCATAGACGCGGTTGACGCGGTTGCACACCTGCCCGCAGCCGCGGAACGCCTGGAAGGTGATGGCGTCGATGGCCTTCTCCAGATCGGCGTCTTCCCACACGATGCACGGGCACTGCCCGCCCAGTTCGAGCGTCACGCGCTTGATGCCCTCGGTGGCGGCGATCATCACCTGCCGCCCGCCCTCGACGCTGCCGGTCAGCGCCGCCTTGCGCACTAATGGATGCCGGACCAGGGGCTCGCCCACCTTGCCCCCCGGCCCGGTGATCACGTTCAGCACCCCGGCCGGGACGCCGGCCTCAGAGGCGATGTGGGCCATCAACAGCGTCGCCAGGGGCGTGTCCGAAGACGGCTTGGCCACCACCGTGCAGCCGGCCGCCAGGGCCGGGCCGAGCATGCGGCTGAGCAGATGCAGCGGGTCGTTCCAGGGCGGGATGGCCGCCACCACGCCGATCGGCTGACGCAGGACGTAGACGAACTTGTCGCGAACGTCCGATTGCAGCACCATCCCGTTGATACGGCGCGCTTCCTGCGCGTAGAACTCGACTACCGCGCAGAAGCCGTTGATCTCGCCCTTGGCCTGCGGGAAGGGCTTGCCCTGCTCGGTCGTCAGCAGGCGGCCGATCTCGTCGATGTTCGCCCGAACGGCATTGACCAGCTTCATCATCACCCCGGCCCGCTCGGCGGCGGGAGTCTCACGCCACTCCCGGAACGCCTCGTGCGAAGAACGCACGGCCGCGTCGATGTCCTGGGCGTCGGCGATCGGCGCGCGGCCGATCTCCTCTTCGGTGGAGGGGTTGTAGACCGGGAAGGTTTGACCGGAATTCCCCAGCGTCTGCTTACCGCCGATCAGCATTGGGCTTGTCTCGAGCTTGCCTTCCTTCGCCATGGCGCTCCCTCGATCGTGCAGATGTGTGTCGTTCAGCCTGCGGCCGGACCCGTCGCCGGCCTGTGTTCTGCCGGACCCAGCAGGAGCCGCGATCGGCGCGCCCCCCGGCCGCCGGCGGTCAGTTCCCTGGCCAGCAGGCGCAGGAGTTCCTCGGCCGTCTGGCGGAAATCGGAGACCACGATGGCATTGCGGTAGATCTGACGAACGTAGTCGGCCCCGATCCCCACACCGATGATCCGGCAGCCCAGCCCCTCGACGAAGCGCACCGCGGAGATCAAGTGCTCGGCATCGCCGTTAGGCTGGCCGTCCGAAATGACCACGATGATTTTGGCCCGTTCGGGGCGCGCTTGAATGCGCCGGAATGCGAACAGCAGCGATTCCTCATCCCAGTTGTTGTGGCGCGGCTGAATACCGGACAGGCGAGTCCGCACCGCGCCAAACGGCTCATCGAAGCGCTTGTAGATGCGGTGCTCAAGGGCGCTGCAACGGGTGGCGCGGTGCGCGTGCGCCGGGGTCAATCCGAGTCGCATGGCTGCCCGGGCTTCGAATTCGGCGGTGGTGAAGCCGATGATCTCCAACGGGATGCCCAGCCGGTCGAGCGCCTCGCCCAGCAGCACGGCCGTCATGGCCGCCAGGCGGTGCTTGTCCTGCCCCTTCATGCTGGCGCTCTCGTCCACCAAGAGGCTGAAGGCCATGCTGCGGCCGGCATCGACAGGCCGCTCGAAGAGCCGGTAGATCCCCAGGCGCTGTTTCCACAACTTGGCGGTACGCAGCTTGCCGCTGCGGAACTGGCCGGCGTAGCGCAGGTAGGCCGCCTCGCGCAGCACATTCGTCAGGCGCATCTCGAGGAAGCCCGCCTCGCGGCGCACCTCGCGCCAGATCCCCTGGTAAGCATTCTCGTCGCCGGCCTGGGGGCGGATGACCGTCTGCCGATCCGTGCGCACAGCGCTCGGGTGCACGCTCTTGGCGCCCAGCCCGCGCTCGAACCAGGGCATGCTCCCCGGCTGCCACCATTCCGGCATCTGCTTTCGCCGGCCGAGCACCCCCACAGCCACGCGCTCACCGCTCAGTTCGATCTCCGGCGCGCCCTGCTCGCGCGCCAGGCTCGGTTCCCGATCCGGCTGGCCGGGCTCCGGCTGCTCGCCACGTTCCCATTCCAGCGGCCGGGCCGCCGGCCGCCGGGCGCCGGCGCGCAGCAGGCCGGCCACCAGCGGGTAGATGCGCCGCATGCCGTCGAGTGACGCCTGCGGCGTCTCACCCGCTGCAGCCGCGGCGATCTCGCTCGCAGCCTCGGCCAGCGCCCGCTCGACGGCCGGATGGAACTCCCCGTCGGCGAGCCCGCGGCCGCGCAGGTACAGGCCAGTCTCGACCTGCTGCTCCAGCGGCGCAACGCGCAGGAGTGCCCCGCCATATCCCGGCAGCCAGCGTGCGTCGAAGGCGCGGCGCATGCCCGGCCAGCGTCGGATCATGCCGGCCTCCAGCCGGGCGCCTTCCAGCGCCAGCCACAGCCGCAGGAAGTGCGGCCGGCCGTCGGATTCCTCGGCGGCCGCCTGCGGCACCCAGCGGCCGCTATCCGCCAGGTGATGGGCGAGAAGGTGCAGCGCCGCGCCCTTCAGCCGGGCGTAGTCGCCCGACTGCGCCTCGCCCGGCTCGGTCGCGATCTGGATTTGCCCGCGGCCGATGTGATCCCGAGGGCCGAAACCAAAGCGCAGCTCGAAGTCGCGCGAGGTGACCTGCAGCAGCGCCTCCAGCCGCAGCCGCCGCGCCTCGACCAGACGCGCCTCGGTTTCGGGACTAGAAGTAGTTGTCGACAACGTCTTGAACCGTCTCGGCGTCGAATGCCGTCAGCTTGCTCAGCACTGCGAAGCGGGCGCTTTCGCGCACATCGTAAACCAGGGCCATGCGCGCCCAGTCGATCACGCGCCGGGTGCTGAACGATCCAAAGACCTTCTCATTCCGAATGGCCGCGCGCACGTCGTTGGCCGCCCGCACCATCCGCCGCACAACGTCCTCGTCGTGGTTGCCGCTCTGCACCATGACCGCCTGGACCTCCTCGTCTTCCGAGAGATAGTCCATGCGAATGACGACCGGGAAGCGGTCCAGCAGCGCTTCGTTCAGCATCTTCGTCCCGCCGTAGCGCCCCTCTTCGCTGGGATTCATGCTGGCGAACAGGCGGAAGTTCGGATGGGGGCGTACGATGCGCCCGTCGTACTCCATCAAGACCACCATGCGATCGTCGTCGAGCAGCGAGTGCAGGCAGAAGGCGATCTCCGGCAGACAGGCGTTGATCTCGTCCAGCAGGATCCAGTCGCCCGCCTGCATGGCGTCGACCAGCACGCCGTTGACCCAATAGGTGCCCTGTTCGTTGATGAGCATCTTGCCCAGGAACTCGTCGACCGTCGTGGCACCGTTCAAGTTGACCCGCCGCAGCCCGTTGTTGGTCCTCCAGGCCAGGTAGCGCACCGCCAGCGTCTTGCCGACGCCGGTCTCGCCGATCAGGAGTGTCGGCAGGTTGCGGCCGACGGCGAAGGCCAGCTTCTCCAGGTAGCCCTGCGACGGGTGGATGTAGACTTGCTCGGAGGGGATGAACACGCTGTCGTTCCCCTCGTTGACGGGCAGGCCGACCGAACCGATGCGGATCTCCGTCGGGCCTCCGCCCGGCGGCGTGCTCGTTTTCGCCATCCTCTACCAGCCCTCGCTGCAGGGGCGGCGCGGGCCGCCCCTCACCAATTCTGTTGGTCAGCCGCGCGGCGGCAGGCCCTCCAGCGCCCGCAGGACCTTCTCCGACGTCGCCGGGAGGTCGGTGATCCACACGCCGATGGCGTTGTGGATGGCGTTGATGATCGCCGGCGCCTGTGAGTTGGCCGTCATCTCGCCGATGCCCTTGGCCCCGTAAGGCCCGGTGCGTGAACCCATCTCGACCACGACCGCGTCCAGTTCGGGCAGATCCTTGGCGGTCGGAACCATGTACGAGAAGAACCCGGTCGGGTAGTTGTCCAGCGTCGGATAGTAGGGGTGCAGCTCCTCCATCAGCGCCGAGCCCAACCCCATCGCCGCCCCGCCGTCGATCTGGCCCTCCACCAACAGCGGATTGATCGCCTTGCCGCAGTCGTAGGCGCTGACCAGCTTGAGGACCTTCACCTCGCCGGTGTCGGTGTCGACCTCGACCTCGGCCACCGTCGCGCCGTAGGCCATGTTGTGCAGGGGTTCGCCCTGGCCGGTCTCGGGATCGACCTCGGCCACCGGCCAGCCGTAGGCGCCGCGCCCGGCGATGAGCTTGCGGTCCACCCAGGTCGCCTTGTTGGCCACGTCGGCGATGGGGATGGCCTGCTCCGGGGAGTCGCGCACCACGATCTGGCCGTTCTCCGCTGCCAGCTTGTCGGCCGACACGCCCAGCTGCTCTCCGGCAACCTCGAACAGCACCTGCCGGGCCTCGCGTGCCGCCAGCATGGTGGCGTTGCCGGTCTGGTGGGTGACGCGGCTGGCGAACGTCCCCGTGTCGAGCGGGCTGGTGTCGCTGTCGACCGTCGTTACATTGACGCGCTCGATCGGGACGCCCAGCTCCTGGGCGGCGATCTGGCGCACGATGGTGCGCGCCCCCTGCCCGATATCGACGCTACCGATGAGCACATCGACGCTGCCATCCGGCTGCATCTTGACCACCACCTGGCTGGGGTCGCCGCCCCCGCTCATGCCGGTGGAGTACCAGACGGCTGCGATGCCCACACCACGTTTCTTCGCCATGTCTGCCTCCGCTCTATCGCTTGGACGAGGACATCGCCAGCAGGTCGCCGTCGAGCTTGACGCCCGCCCGCTTGGCCGCCGTCTGCATGACCTCGATCAGCCCGCAGTTGTGCTGGACCGCGCCGGTGGCCGAGGTGTCCCCGTCATGGATGGCGTTGATGAAGCGCAGGCGCCACGAGTCGATCCCCACCTTCTCGGCGATGCGCTCCATTTGCACATCCCAGGCGAAAGAGGATTGGTAGAGCCCGAAGCCGCGCATGGAACTGGTCGGCCGCTTGTTGGTGAAGGCTGCGTACGCGTCGATCCACACGTTGGGGATGTCGTACGGGCCGGAGATGCCGTAGGAGGCCTTGCGGACGACGTAGTCCGCGGTCAGCGGGTAGGCGCCGGTATCGCGCACCATCTTGATCTTGCGGGCGATGATGCGGCCGTCCTTGGTCACCCCGTCCTTGAACCAGATGTGGGTCGCCCCGCGGTGGGTTGAGGCGACGAATTCCTCCTGGCGCGTCCACACCCACTTGACCGGCCGCCCGTGCGTGTAGAGCGACAGCACGGCGCAGATGTGGTCGGCGTGCGGATCGTTCTTCGAACCGAAACCGCCGCCCAGGATCCCGCCGATCATGTGCACGTCCGACAGCGGTTTGCCCAGGATGGCGGCGATCGTCCCCTGGTTGAAGAACACGGCCTGGGTCACGGTCCAGATGTGCGTCCGCCCCATCGAGTCGGTCTGGGCGATGCTGGCCTGCGTTTCGATCGGCGAGTGCTCCTGAGCTGCGGTGCGGAAGTACGACTCGACGATGACATCCGCCTTGGCGAAGCCGGCCTCGACGTCGCCTTTGCGGATGCGAATGTGATCTTTGTCTCCAAACGCCAGCAGGTTGCCCTCCGGCCGCACCTTGGCCGCCCCCTTTTCCATCGCCAGGAGCGGATCGAGCACCGGCGGGCGTTCCTCGTACTCGACCTTGATGCGTCCGACGGCCTGCCGGGCCGTCTCCAGGTCTTCGGCGGCGACGACCGCCACCTCCTGGCCGATGTAGCGTATCTCTTTGTCGGCCAGCACCGGCTGCTCCCCGCCGAAAAGGTTGACGGGGACCTCCTTGCCGGTGATCACCGCCGCCACGCCGGGCAGCTTGCGCGCCCGGCTGACGTCGATGCTCACGATCTTGGCCGAGGGGACCGGCGATCGCCAGGCTTTGACATACAGCATGCCCGGGAGCTTGATGTCGCCGACGTACCGCGTCTTGCCGGTGGCGTGCTGCATGCCGTCGTAGCGCGGCAGACGCTTGCCTACGTAGTTGGTGTCGGTCATGCTCGCATCCTCCGGCTAGCGCAGCTCAGCTGCGGCGGCCAGCACCGATTCGACGATCTTGTTGTACCCGGTGCAGCGGCAGACGTTGCCGACCAGCGCGTTGACCACCTCGTCACGGGTCGGATTGGGATTCTTCTTCAACAAGGCATAGGCCGAGACGACCATCCCCGGAGTGCAGAAGCCGCACTGGGCGCCGTAGTGCTCGGTCAGCGCCTTCTGGATCGGGTGCGGATTGTCCGGCGTGCCGATCCCTTCGACCGTGGTCACCTCGCGGCCGTCGACCGTCGCCGCCAGGACCAGGCACGAGTTGACCGGCTCGCCGTCCAGCAGCACGGTGCACGCGCCGCAGTTGCCCTGCTCGCAGCCGAACTTCGGACCGGTGACATCCAGGTGTTCGCGCAGCAGGGTCAGCAGATTGACGGTCGTGGGGGCTTCGACCTGGACCTTCTTGCCGTTGAGTTTGAACGCGATCTTCAGTGTGGCCATGGTTTCACCCGCCCTTCTGCGTCAACCCGCCGGCTTCACGCAGGCAGCGCGCCACCAGCACCCGGGTCAGCTTGCGCCGATACCAGGCGGTGCCGTGTACGTCGTCGATCGGCCGGATCTCGGTCACCGCCGTCTCGGCCGCTTCGATCACACCCGCCTCGTCGAAGGCCTTGCCGATGAGCGTCTCCTCGGCCTTGACGCAGCGCACCGGCACCGGCGCCGCCGCACCGACGGCGATCACAGCCGAGACGCAGTTGCCTTTGGCGTCCAGCTTCACGCGCGCCGCGGCGTTGAGGACGGCCAGCGTCAGCGCCGCGCGCCGGCCGACTTTGGCGTAGGCCGAGCCTTCATTGCGGCCGGTCGGCGCCACCAGGATCTCGACCAGCAGCTCGCCCGGTTTCAGGACCGTCTTGTTCGGGCCCAGGAAGAACTTGTCTAGCGGGACGACGCGCTGGCCGCGGGCGCTGCGCAGCACGACGTCCGCGCCCAGCCCGAGCAGCGCGCAGGTGCAGTCGCCGGCCGGGGAGGCCGTGCACAGGTTGCCTCCCAGCGTCCCCAGCGAACGCACCGGCGGTGCAGCCAGCCTGGAGGCTGCCTGCCATACCGCCCGGGCTTTCTCCTGCAGAAGCTTGGAGGCCCCGGCCGTCTGCATGCGTGTGGCCGCGCCGATGCGGATCAGGCCTTCCTTCGAGCGGATGTACTCCAGCCCGAGCCGGCCGATCCACAGGATGTTGTCGGGGATCTTGAACTCCAGGTTCATGTCACGCACCAGATCGGTGCCCCCGGCCAGGACACTCATGCCCTTCCCGTGCTTCCCGAGGAGCTTGAGCGCCTCCTCCAGGGTTGCGGGAGCGAAGTACTGCGGATCCTTCACGGGTTCTCCCTCCCTTCAGCAGATCTCGTGCCTGCCTTGTGACTATTCCCCGGCCATCTCGGCCAACAGTCGAAAGACCGCGGCGAAGTCTTCCTCGCCCAGACCGCGCGAGCGGGCGGCGCTATACAGCTGATGCACGCCGGCCGTGACCGGCAGCGCCGCACCCAGGGCATGGGCCGTGCCGACGATCAGGCCCAGGTCCTTGTGCATGTGCTTGAGCGGGAAGGCCGCCGGATAGTCGTCGTCAACCATGCTGCCGATCTTGCGCTGCACCAGGGCGGAAGCGATGGGACTCACCTGGAGCATCTGGCCGACTTGCGCCAGATCCAGGCCTCCCTTGACCGCCAGAGTCATCGCCTCCGCCAGTCCGGCGACTTGCGACGCGACCATCAGGTTGAAGCACAGTTTGGCAGTGGCGCCGCTGCCTTGCGGGCCGAAGTAGTACAGGTGCTTGCCCATTCGCTCCAGGAGGGCGCGCTGAGCTTCGAAGACCTCCTCGTCACCGCCGACCATGATCCCCAGGCTGCCTTCTTTGGCCGGTCCCGTGCTGCCGAAGACCGGCGCGTCCAGCATCAACCAACCCTGCGCGGCGATGTGCGCGCCGATGCGCCGGCTCTGTTCGGGCGCCACGGTGCTCATGTCGATCAGCACCGTCCCGGGTTGGCCACCGGCCAGCAGGCCGTCGGGGCCGCTCAGCACGGCTTCCACCGCCGCGGCATCGCTCAGCATTGTGACGACGACCTGGCTGGCCTGGGCCACCTGGCGCGGCGTGGCGGCGGTCTTCGCCCCCAGGGCGGCCAGCGCCTCGGCCTTGTCAGGGGTGCGGTTGTAGACCGTCAGCGGGTAGCCTGCCCGGACGAGGTTGGCCGCCATCGGCCCGCCCATCAAGCCCAACCCGATGAAACCCACCCGCTGCATCGCTGCCTCCCTGGCGGCCCGACGACTAGTAGGGGATGAAGTCACCGCGCTCTTGTGCCGCCTTCTCCGCCGGCTGGCCGTACTCCCAGGAGTAGTCCGGGCGGTAGCGTTCGCGCCAGTCGTTGTATTTCATCTTGCCGATGCCGTCTTCCTGCGGATAGAGCCACTTCACGCCCCACTGCGGGATGACGATCTTCACCCCCGGGGTGTGCCACTGGGCGATGGTGACAACCTCCTGCGGATCGACCCCGGTGTTGCCCCAGTTGTCCCAATGCATCGGCAGCAGCAGCTTGGCCCCGATCGCCTCACCCAGCCGCACGGCGTCATAGGGCGTCATCTTGTCCGTGGCGCCCGGGGCGTTGTATCCGATGTTGAAGGTCAACACGTCGACGTCGTACTTGCGGAACAGGATGTACGCGTTCTGGAACAGGCTGTCGGCCAGATGCAGCAGGTTGTGGCCGCCGATCTTGAAGAGGAACGTCACGGCCACGTCGTTGTACGGCCGCCGCACCCCGGGCCCGACCTTGACACCCGGCCCGCCCGTCATCGTGGCGATGCGGTCGAAGTTCGGCAGGATCTCGACCTCGACATCCTTGATCTTGTACTTCTGCCCCGCCTCACACACCCGAATGCGCTCCTCCGGAACCTGGAAGACGCGCATGCGCTCGACGGTGGACATCGGTCCGTAGAACAGCGCCTCGGTCGTCTGCGTCGCCGCCTTGAGCGTGTAGATGTCGGTGTGATCAGCGTGCTGATGGCTGCAGAACACGCCGTCGAGGGTCTTGAAGTCGAAGATATCGATCACCTGCGGATTCAGGCGCAGCCAATCGATCGTCGGTGACCCGCTGGTGCGGCAGACACCGCAGTACTCATACTCGGTGTAGTGGGCCGGGCCGGCGTAGTTGTCGACCAGCAGTACCGCGCCGCCGGGAGACTTGAGCACAAACCCCATCCCGCCGGTCCACCACAGGGCGAAGTTGCCCTCGGGCACCACGGTCGCCTCGATCTGTCGGTTGAGGAATTGCCCCCATTCGGGGAAGCACTCCAGCAGCCAACGGATGCGGTCCATCGGCCGGTCCTGGTTGAGCAGGTAGTTGCCCTGCATCGTCCCCCGGCCGTCGCCGACGATCTTGATGTCTTCGTAGTTGATCTTTCCATCGCCGCTCATCGTCATCTCTCCTGTGAGAGGGTTCGCACCCGCCGCCGACTAAGCGGGCATGCCGTTCGGGAACAGGACCACCTTGCCCGTGTCGCGCGCACCGGTCGTCATCAGCTTGAAGCCCTTGTCGAAGTCCTCCAGCGGGAGACGGTGAGTGATGACCGGGCGCGGATCGAGCTTGCCCGAGGCGAGCAGGCCGTCAACCAGCTTCCAGGTGTCCCACATGTGCCGGCCCGCCACGCCGCGCACCGTCACCTGCCGCAGCGTCACCGCAAAGTTGATGTCGAACTCGATCGGCTTGGGCGTCAGGCCGAAGGTGGTCACCCGCCCGCCCTTGCGCACGACCTCGAAGGCGTTCTTCATCGACTGCGCTGCGCCGGCCATCTCGATCACGACGTCCGCGCCGATCCCGTGCGTGTCGTCCTTGATGGCCTGCACCGGGTCGAGCGGGTCGCCGATGTTGAAGGTCTGATGGGCGCCCATCCGCCGGGCGATCTCCAGCCGTGAGGCCACCATGCCGACCAGAGTCACTTTGCGCGCCCCGGCCGTGCTGGCCACGCCGGCGGCAAACAGGGCGATCGGCCCGTCGCCGAAGATGACCACCGACTTGGCCGTTACCGGCTCGATCAGGACCGCCTGGGTGGCGCCGCCGAGCGGCTCCATCACCGCCCCGACCTCCGCCGGAATCCCGCGCGCCAGAGGCCAGAGTGAGGTGGCCGGCACGGGCAGGTATTGAGCGAATGACCCCTCGACGTCATTGCCGAAGATCTTCAGGTTCTGGCAGATGTGCTGCAGGCCCATCCGGCAGACGTCGCACTTGCCGCACACAATGTGGCTGTCGGCCGTGACGTAGTCGCCGACCTTGTAGTCGCTGACCGCCTGGCCGACCTCGACAATCTCCCCGCAGAACTCGTGTCCCAGAGTCAGCGGGATCTTGAGGCGCTTTTGCGCGAAGTCGTCCCAGTTGTAGAAGTGGATATCCGAGCCGCACAACGCCGTCGCCGCAACCTTGACCAGGACTTCGTCCGGCTGGATGCGGGGAATATCGACCTCGGACAAATCGAAGCCCGGCTCGGGCCGCAGTTTGCGTACCGCCATCATCCTTCCATCCATCCGTCTCCTCCTGCGCCACCAGCCTCAGATCACACCCATGTCCTTGAGAACGCCCTTGAGCTTCTCGCGCTGTTCGGCCGTCAACGGCCCGACCGGCGCGCGGCCCGGGCCGCCTTCCATGCCCATCAGATCGAGCGCCTCTTTGATCACCACCGGGAACGTTCCCCAGGCGAACGCCAGACGCAGGGGCGCCAGCGCCTGCTGCGCCCGTCGCGCGCCGTCGAGATCTCCGGCTATGAAATTGTCGTAGATGTCGGCCACCAGCCGCGGCTTGACGTTGGCCGTGGCGGCGATCGCCCCGCGGGCGCCGTACAGCAGGCCGGCGTAGATCAGGGTGTCGCGGCCCATCAGGACGGAGAACTTCTCCGGCGCCACCCGGATGTACTCGGCCGCCAGCTCGAGGTCACCGCTGGAATCCTTGATGCCGACGATATTGGGCACCTCGGCCAGGCGGGCCACCAGGCCGACCGGCAGTTTGACGCCCGTGCGGGCCGGGTTGCTGTACAACAGCACCGGCAGCTGCGTCGCTTCGGCAATGGCCTTGTAGTGGTCATACAGTTGGCTATCGTTGGGGGAGATGAAGTAGGGCGTCAACACCGAGACGGCATCCACGCCGGCCTTCTCAGCCAGCCGCGTGAGCTGGATCGCCTCGCGCGTCGTCACCGCGGCACTGCCGCCGTAGACCGGGACGCGCCCGTGGGCTGCGTCGACGACGATCTCCCAGGCGCGGCGCTTCTCGTCAGCCGAGAACGCCCAGAATTCCCCCTGGCTGCCGATGGCGAAGACCGCGTGCGCGCCGCCTTCGATCAGATGGTCCGTCAGGCGGCGCAGGGCGCGTTCGTTGATCTCATCGTCCGCCGTCAACGGCGTGACCATGGCCGGGATGATTCCGTACGGGGGGCGCTTCAACATGGATGAGTTCTCCAAGAGCTATCAGCTATCAGCTTTCAGCTGGCAGCTCCACCTCCAAGCGATCAGACCACGTGAGTCCGGCTGTCCGCTGATCGCTGGCGCTAGTTCTTCACTTCCCGCAGTACCGCTTCCGCCGTCGGCACCCAGGCGAAGCGCGGATCAATGGTGATGTTGTAGGCCTTGTCGTCGCCGGAAAGCACCCACAGGTAGGCGATGGTCACGCCCGGCGCAGCGGCCGTCGGGTGATAGCCGTTGGTCAGGATGGCCACATCGTTGTCGCCGATCACGTGGGCGGCATCCTTTCCGTCGTCGTTGAGCAGCTGGATACCGTAGCCGTCCGACGGCTTGGCCTTGAACAGGTAGAACTCCTCCAGGATGTTCTCCTTATCATTGATGACATCGTGCTTGTGCGGCGGGATGCCCGACCAGTTGCCGGGCGGATTGATCGTCTCGCCCACAATCAGGCGCTGGCTGAGGGCCGATCCCGGCGGGATCACCAGGCGAATGTCGCGCCGCCAGTTGGCCATGCCCGACGAGACCAGCTTGACATCGGACGGGCTGATCAGCCTGGGCGGGAGATCGACCGTGCAGGGTGCTTTGGCGATGGCGATCTCGAGGTTCGAATCGGCCTTGACCTCGACCGAGCTCTGCCGCGGCACGTAGACGGCCGTAGCCGGCGCGGCGAAGATGTCGGCCCGTCCGCCGATGGCCTCCCACTTGAAGGCTTCCTTGGCCGTCCCGGCGATGGTGCAGCGGCCGCTCAAGATGACGAATGCCGCTTCCTCCTCCGCCACCTGGCCCTTCCACGACTGGCCGGCCGCCAGTCGCAGCATCTCCAAGCCCAGCCAGCGGGTCCGTTCCCCGGCCTTGAATACGGTTTGATGCCCGGCAGCGCTCGGTCCTTTGAGCATGACACTCATCTCGGATTCTCCTGTTGGGTGTCCAACGTCTGAATTCGCCTCCCCGGCAGCCGGCGCATGTCTTCCGGCACCCATGCCAGGCTGTCCAGCCCCGGTCGCTGCGGGAGATACTCCAGGCCGATGTAGCCGCGGTAGCCGGCGGCCGAGGCCGCCTGCAGCACGGCGCCGAAATCGATCGTCCCGCTGCCCGGTTCGTGCCGCCCGGGTTCGTCGGCAAACTGAATGTGGCCGATCGCCTCGCCGTGCGCCAGCAGCGTTCGCTCCGCATCGCCTTGCAGACGCTGCATGTGGTACGTGTCCAACTGGAAGCGCACATGCGGGTGATTGACCTGGCGGACGATGTCGATCGCTTCGGCTGGCGAGGTCAAGAAGTAGCCCGGATTGTCGTCCGGGTTGAGGACCTCGATGGTCAGGTGGACGCCCGCCGCGGCGCCCAGCCCGGCTGCCCATCGGAGCCGCTCGACCATGCACTCGCGTTGGGCGCGGCGATCGTACCCGGGGAGTACAACCCCCGCCGGCAGCATGATCTTGTGCACTGCCAGCCGGGCGGCGATGGCCAACGCCTCCTCGAGCCTGCGCCGGAACTCATCCCCTCGCGCCGGGTCGACCAGGTAGCCGCGGTTGGCAGGCTCCCAGACCGGCACGTCCTGATTGAACAGCACGATCTCCAGGTCCCACTCGGCCTGGGCCTCCGCCAATCCATCCAGATCGGCCTGCGAAGGGAAGCCGAACTCGAGAGCCCCGAAGCCCGCCTGGGCTACCGCCCGGGCGCGCTGCGCGAATGGAAGTTCGGGCAGAAGCCAGCTGATATTGGGGGCGTAGGCCAGGCCGGAGGGTGAGCCTTCCGGCTTCACTTGGCCTCGCCTGGCTTGCGGCTGGCGTAGATCGCCACGGCCGCCACCACGATCAGACCTTTGATGATCCACTGGATATACGGGTTGATGTCTGCCAGATTGAAGATGTTGTTCAGCACCGATACCAGCAGCACGCCGGCCAGGGTTCCCATCACGCCGCCCTTGCCGCCGCCCAGGCGCGTGCCTCCCAGCAGCACCGCCGTGATCGAATCCATGTCGTAGCGGTCGTAGTTCAGCCCACCCATCAGGGGATCGCCGGCGCCCATGCGGCTGGTCAAGAACAGCCCGGTCAGCGCCGCGGTGAAGCTGCAGAACATGAATGCGCTGGCGACCACCCGGCGCGTCTGGATGCCCGAAAGGCGAGCGATCACCTCGCTGCCCCCCGTGGCGACGATGTGCCGCCCCAGGACGGTCTTGCGCAGGATGAAGACCGCCACCAGCCCCAGGGCGAAGAAGAAGATCACCGGGAACGGCACCGGGCCGATCTTGCCTTCGGCGAAGAAATCCCAGCCCGGCGCGATCGCCCCGCCGGGACGCTTCGAGTAGAGCAGCACCAGGCCCTGCACGATGGCGCCCACCCCCATGGTGGCGATGAACGGCGCCACCCGCAGGCGGGTGATCACCAGCGCGTTGGCCAGGCCGATGATGAGCGAGATCACCACCATCGCCAGGACGATCAGCGACACCGGACCGAGGCTGGTGTAGGTCTGCATCAGGCCGGTGGTATAGACGCCCACCAGGCTGATGGTGGCGCCGACGGACAGGTCGATCCCGCCCACCAGAATGGCAAAGGTCTGGCCGACGCTGACCAGGCCCAGGGCGACCGCCTGGCGCAGGACATTGAACAGGTTGCGCGGCGAGACGAAATTCGGCAGAGCCAGCGCGGCGACGAGGAAGATTCCGCCCAGGATCAGGTAGATGGTCAGCAGTTCGCGGTGTTCGTCGAGCAGTCGCTGACGCCAACTGGCGAACCGCCCGATTGCCGGAGTGTCAGTCGCCATGGGACTCCCCGTAGGTGGCCAGCATCATGACCTTCTCCTCGGTCGCCGTCTGTCCGGGCAGCTCCCCGACGACACAGCCGCGGTGCATGACCACGATGCGGTCGCTCATGCCGACGATTTCCGGCATTTCCGACGAGATCATCAGCAGCGCCTTGCCCCGATCCGCCAGCTGGCGCATCAGCAGCCAGATCTCCGCCTTGGCGCCGACATCGATGCCGCGTGTCGGCTCGTCGAAGATGAGCAGCTCAGGGCCGCTGATCAGCCACTTGGCCAGGACCACCTTCTGGCGCGTCCCGCCGCTCAGGTACTCGACTTCCTGATTGAGGCTGGGCGTCCGGATTTGCAGATCGGCGGCGATCGAGGCCACGGTCGTCTGCTCGGCGCGTCGATCGACGAAGCCCCAGCGCTGGCGGCCGTCCAGGCTCGGCAGCGCGGCGTTCTCGCGGATCGGCAGACCCAGGACCAGGCCTTCCTTGTTCCGGTCTTCCGTCAAGTATCCGATCTTGTGGCGCAAGGCTTTGCGTGGGCTGCCCAGCAGGACCGGCTTACCGAAGATGCGCACCACCCCGCCGTCGATGGTGCGCGCCCCGAAGATGGCCTGCGCCAACTCCGTCCGTCCGGCGCCGACCAGCCCCGCCAGACCGACGATCTCACCGCGGTGGACGACCAGGTCGATGCTCTTGAGCCGCTCTCCGCAGCACAAGCCCTCGACGCGCAGGACCTCCTCGCCGCGCGGGCTGCCGCGCTTGGGGAAGGTCTCCGAGAAGGTCCGACCGATCATCATGCGGACCAGGGAGGGGCGGTCGATGTCCGCCACCTTGTGCGTCCCCACGACCTTGCCGTCCTTGAAGACGGTCACCCGGTCGGCGACTTGAAACACCTCGGCGATGCGGTGGGAGATGTAGATGACCGCCACGTTGTTCTTCTTCAACGCGGCGATGACCTCGAAGAGGCGTTCCAGATCGCGCCCGCCCAGTGCGGCGGACGGTTCATCCATAATGACGATCTGTGCATTCAATGAGAGCGCTTTGGCGATTTCAACCATCTGCTGTTGGGCGATGCTCAATCGCCCCAGGCGAATGCGCGGATCGATGTCCACGCCCAGGCGCTGCAAGACGGCGTGCGCCTGCGCCTCCAGGGCGCGGGCATCCACCAGACCAAGACGGCTGCGCGGCTCACGTCCCAGGAAGACGTTCTCGGCCACGTTCAAGTCGGGGAGCAGGTTGAGTTCCTGGTAGATGATGCTGATCCCCTGCTGCTGCGCTTCATGCGGGCTGGAGATGCGCTCCAGCTTGCCGCGCAGCAGGATCTCGCCCCGGTCCGGTTGGTAGACGCCGGCCAGGATCTTCATCAGCGTCGACTTGCCGGCGCCGTTCTCGCCGACGACGGCATGCACCTCACCCGCCCGGCACTCGAAGTTGACGTCGTCCAGGGCGACGACCCCCGGGAAGCTCATGGTGATGTCACGCATCTCGACCAGGCAATCGGACATGATCACCTCAGCCGCTCGACTTCCGCTTCGGCGGTCGTCTGCCGGCCGAGGCGCAGCGCCTCGGCCGGCAGACTGACCGGCGCCCAACCTGCAGGGCGCCTGCGATTGCGACCTGCTAGAAGGCCTCGGGGTACATCGCCCGCAGAACCTCAGGCAGCGCGTCGACGATCGCCCCGTCCGGCAGGGCCGGGTTGAAGATCTCCATCAGGTTCTCGTTGGTGATCACCAGCGGGTCGATGATGTAGTGCTCCTGCACCGGCTCGCCCTGCAGGATCGCCAGCGCCACCTGGACCGCGTTGTAGCCCTGGCGGCTGGGGAAGCTGGGGGCGGCGGCGTTCAGGTCGTTCTCGACCCACAAGCGCAGGAAGCGCTGGTAGTCCTCACCCGTGATCGGCGGAACCGGCAGGCCGGCGGCCAGGTAGGCCTCGATCGCGCCGGAGCCTTGCAGGCCGGCATCCGACCACACCCCGTCGATCTGCGGGAAGGTTGTGATCCAGTTGGCCATGATGTTCTGGCCTTCAACGTCCGACCAGCCGGTGTAAGCCTGGGCCAGTTCGGTGATGCCCGGATTGGCGGCGAAGACCTCACGCGCGCAGCGCAGGCGGTCTTCAGCCGGGCTGGCGCCGGCCGCGCCGGAGAGCAGAACCACGTTGCCCTGCCCGCCGAGCTGCTCGACGATGAACTCGGCCTGCAGCCGGCCCATCAGGCAGTTGTCGCCCTCGACGTAGGAGACGCGGTGCGAAGGATCGGCGACGTCACGGTCCAGGGTCACGACCGGCACGCCCGCTTCCATGGCGCTCTGAGCGGCCGGATCGACGACGTCCGAGGCCGCCGCGCTCAGGATCAGGACATCGCAGCCCTGGGTGAGCAGGTCCTCGACATCGCTGATCTGCTTGGCCGGGTCATCGTTGGCGTCGGCATAGCGGTAGGTCTCGACCAGTCCGGCCGCGGTCGCTTCCTCGATGCCCCAGTCGACGTGGGCGTTCATCGCCACACGCCAGGAGTTGGAGACCGAGGCGTTGCTGAAGCAGAGCGTGTACGGCCCGTCCTGAGCCATCGCCGAGGTATCGATCATGCCGTCGGCGCCGACGGTGAACTCGACCGGGCCGGCCTCCTGGCCCCCGCCGCAGGCCGCCAGCAGCGCGGCCAGGACGAGGAAGGACAGGATCCAAGTGATCTTTCTGCGCGACATCTTTCAAGTCCTCCTTGGTGTTCGCCAGATGTCTCACGTACACAAGGTTCGAGTGTGCTGCGTTCCCGCCTTGACTGCCGGCCACCTCCTTCCCGATCGCACGTTGTCAGTGCACCCGGGAGACCGCCAGGGATCAGGACCCCCGCGTGCGGATGCGTGCGTACATGGCTACAGCCAGGATGATCGCCACGCCCTTGACGATCCTCTGGTATTCCTCGTCCAACCCCAGGAGCAGCACCAGGTTGAACAGAATCATCACGATGATCACGCCGGCGACGGTGCCGATCACGCCGCCGCGCCCGCCCTCGAACAGCGTCCCGCCGACCACGACCGCGGCGATGGAGTTCAGGTCGAAGCCGCGGCCAAGCCAGTTGTCGGCGAAGCCGCTGTAGCCGGTGTAGACCAGCCCGGCCACTCCAGCCAGAAGGCTGCACAGCGTATAGGCGGCGATGATGATGCCGTTGACGTTGACCCCCGACAGGTGCGCGGTCGCCCGATTGCCGCCCACGGCGTAGGTGCGCCGGCCGAAAGTCGTCCGCCGCATAACGATCACAAAGATGACCACGATGACGGCCCACAGGATGACCGAGGCCGGGACGGGACCGACCATGCCCGAGCCGATGAAGCGCAATGCGTCCGGGACCGAGCCGCGCGGACTCCCGCCGGTATACACGAAGCGGATCCCCTGCACGACCAGGATCATCCCCAGCGTGGCGATGAAGGGCGGAATGCGCAGTTTCGTCACGAGCAGCCCGTTGGCCAGGCCGATCAGCCCCGCGACCGCCAGGCAGAGCAGGCTGATCGGCAGGACCAGCGAGTTCTGCCCGGCCATCAGCCCGGCGGACAGCACCGACATCAGCGCGATCACCGACGCCACCGACAGGTCGATCCCGCCGGTCAGGATCACCAGCGTCTGTCCGACCGAGACGATCCCCAGAGCGGCCGCCTGCTTCAGCAGCGTCGAGATGTTGCGCGTGGTCAGGAACACGGGCGAGATGAGTGCCGAGACCACCACCAGAACGAGCAGGACCGCCCAGATGGCCCCCTGGAAGAAGTTCTTGCGCAGGAACAGCCAACGGCCCTCGGCGGCGACGCTCCCGCCCGGGTCGACCCGCTCAGGCAGTGCGGCTTGGGTCATCGCAGGGCCTCCTCACCACGCCGTGTACGCGCCGTCGACGACCAGCACGTGTCCCGACACGTACGCCGATGCGTCGCTGGCCAGAAAGACCACCGCCCCGGCCAGGTCCTGCCCGCGGCCGAAACGGCCGAGCGGCACGCGCTCGATCAGTTCTTGATAGAAGGCCGGATCCCGCTGCTTGAGCCGGTCGGTCATGGGGGTCGCGAAGTAGCCCGGCGCAATGGCATTCACCCGAATGCCGCGCCGGGCCCATTCCACTGCCAGGGAGCGGGTGAGCGCGATGACGCCGCCCTTGGTGGCGCAGTAGTGACTGTTGTTGCCGCCGCGATTGCCGACCAGCCCGGAGATCGAGGCGATGTTGACGATCGAACCGCCTCGCCCGGCGCGGATCCAGAATGAGCCGCAGGCGCGCGAGCATTGGTAGATGCCCTTGAGGTTGACATCGACAACGCGATCCCAATCCTCCTCGGGCAGCTCCTCGAAGGGCGAGCCGGAGGTCACACCGGCGTTGTTGACCAGAACGTCCAGGCCGCCCAGCTCGGCGACCGTCACTTCGATCGCCGCTTCGACCTGCGCCCGATCGCGCACGTCGGCCACCTGCGCCAGGGCCCGGCCGCCCCGGCGGCGCGCGTCTTCTGCAGCGGCCTCGACGTCGTCCTTGTTGACATCCAGGATCGACAGATCAGCGCCGGCGTCGTGCAAGGCCAGCGCCATGGCCCGCCCCAGCCCGCGGCCGGCGCCGGTGACCAACGCCACGCGGCCGTCCAGCCGGAAGCTATCCAGCACGCCGGCCAGTGCCTCGACCGGGTCGCCGCTCACAGGCTGCCCCCGCGCGCTTCGAGGAGTTCCAGGATGCGGCGTTTCACATTGATGATGTGGCGGGTGAGGGCCCGCCGTACCGACTCGCTGTCCTGCGACTCGAAGGCGGCCAGGATGGCGTCGTGTTCCTCCTGGACCTGGCTGGGGTCTTCGACGCTATTGAGGTGATGCGCACGCGCGACCTGGATGTGGACGTTCAGGTTGGTGTAGATGCGGGTCAGGTGCTCGTTCCCCATGGAGCTGACCAGCAGGTGGTGGAAATCGCGGTCGCCCTCCATGAAGGTCATGTAGTCGTCGTAGCTGTCCTGGCGGACGGAGCGGCGCATGCGCTCCATGGGGTCCTCGACGCTGCGCAGGAAGTTGCAGGCCTCGGCGCGCTCCAGCAGCCGCTCGGCAGCGTGCAGCTCGATCATCAGGCGGATGTCGAACCACTCGTCGACCTCGCGGGCGGTCAAGCCGCTGACGAAGGTGCCGCGCCGGGGCAGGATGTCGACCAGTCCCTCGCCGGCCAGCCGCTTCAGGGCATCGGTGACCGGGGTGCGGCTGACGCCCAGGCCGCGCGCCACCTCGTCGACCGCGATCCGTTCGCCGGGGGTGATCTGGCGCAGCAAGATCTTTTCCTTCAGCACCTGGTAGGTCTGCTCGGTCAGATCGGTCCGTTCGAGCGGTGCATAGACTTCGGTCCCCATGCTTCCATCACCCATCGTGAGCCCATGGCCTGGACGATCGGAGGAGCAGTCTGGACCTTTCCGCTAGCGGTCGCGCGTTTGTTCCGTGCCGAGGAGACGGAGGCTGGCGTCTTGCCGCGGGTGCCGTGCGCACCCGACGCCCAGCCTCACCTGAAGTGTAACACTTCACATTTCACTGCAACTGCAGTATAGGTCGTCCCGGAGTCGCGAGTCAACGCCGAGTGTCATGCCATGGAGATGACATTTGGCGCGGGGCTGGGCAGTGCCGATGGGTCGGCGGGGCGCCCGTTCTGAGCCTTCGGGGAAGCCTGCAGGCGAGGCCGGCAGCAGCTAGCCGGAATACGGGGGCGTGCTGGACGCGCAGCGCCCGGGCCATGTGCCCGGGCGTAGAGGCAAAGAAAAGCCCCTTGGCGATGACCTACTCTCCCAGGCCGTTACCAGCCAAGTACCATCGGCGCTGGCGGGCTTAACTTCCGGGTTCGGGATGGGACCGGGTGTACCCCCGCCGCTTGAATCACCAAGGGACATTTTCCCAAGGGTGGAATCGATTGTCTCACTGAATAGCGCTGAAGATCACCAAGTTCTCCGCACCACGGGTAAGCCCTCGGCCATTAGTACGCCTTGGCTCAGCCATTGCTGGCTTTACACCTGGCGCCTATGTAGCAGGTGGTCTACCTGCGGCCTTACCCCCTCGCTTGCGCTCGGGGTGAGGGACCTGATCTTGGGGCGAGTTTCCCACTTAGATGCATTCAGCGGTTATCTCTGCCAGACGTAGCTACCCAGCGATGCCGTTGGCACGACAACTGGCACACCAGAGGTCTGTCCACCCCGGTCCTCTCGTACTAGGGGCAGCTCCCCACAAGTCCCTAACGCCCACAGCGGATAGAGACCGACCTGTCTCACGACGGTCTGAACCCAGCTCGC
>DAIRVC010000002.1:0-56671 GCA_036803025.1 Anaerolineales bacterium | reverse complement strand
CGCCGGACTCCTCGCCGCCGATCAGTACGTCGTCCTTGAGCATCCATTCGGCAATGTGATTGAAGCCGACCGGGGTCTCGATGACCTCCAGCCCGTACTTCTGGCCCAAGCGGCGGATCATGCGAGTGGTCGAAACCGTCTTGACCACCTTGCCTCGCCAGCCGCGCTGCTCGACCAGGTACTTGAGCGACAAGGCCAGAATGCGGTGCGGGTCGACGAATTGGCCGCGCCCGTCCATGGCTGCGATTCGGTCGGCGTCACCGTCGGTGGCCAGACCGAGCTGGCCGTTCCCGGCGGCGATGGCGCCCGCCAGCGCGCCCAGGTTGCGCGCGATCGGCTCCGGATGAATCCCGCCGAAGCCGGGATTCATTTCGCTGCGCACCTCGAACACCTCGCAACCCGTGCCCTGCAGGATGCCCTTGATCTGGCCGCGGCCCGCCCCGTACATCGAGTCGACCACCAGCCGCTGCGGGTTGTCGGCGATGATGTCGAAGTTGATCAGCGTGCGCAAGTGGTCGTAGTAGGCCGGGGTCGGATTGAAGCGTTCGATCAATCCGGCCGACCGGGCGGCGTCGTAGTCCATCAGGTTCGGGCCGCGCCCGCGCACCTCATTATCGTTCAGGTAGACCTCGACGCGCCGGCATTGTTCGGTCAGGGCTGATCCGCCGTAGGCCGCCTTGAGTTTGACCCCGTTGTAGCGGGGGGCGTTGTGCGAAGCGGTGATCATCACCCCGCCGATGGCTCCCTTCTGGCGGACGGCGAAGGAAATCGCCGGGGTGGGGGCGTCGGCGCTGGCCAGGAGGACCCGGTAGCCGTTGGCCGCCAGGACGCGCGCCGCCTCGCCGGCATAGCGGTCGGATAGAAATCGGGTGTCGAACCCGACAACCATCTTGCGCGGGTCGGGATGGAAATCGGTGGCGGTGCCGTTCAGCCACTCGGCTGAGGCGACCGCGTCGGCGATGGCTTGGGCCACCAGCCGCAAGTTGTGGAAAGTGAAGGTGTCGGAGATCACGGCGCGCCAGCCGTCGGTGCCGAAGTGAATGGGCATGCGTTTCCTCGATGTGCCGGGTGGTCAGCGGGTCTGGGTCTGTCTGTCAGGGCCTGGGGGCCGAAGCTGCCGCCGGCCCCTTATTCGGCGTACTTCAATCCTACCACCAGGTCGGCCAGGTTGGTCCCGGTCGGCCCACAGCGGATCAGCGCCCCGACCGAGTCCAACAGCGGGTAGGAGTCGTTGCGGTCGAGGGCGGCCCCGGCGTCGATTCCAGCCTGGCGCCAGATGGCAGCGCTCTCGCCATCGACGATCGCGCCCGCCGCATCGGTCGGACCATCGACGCCGTCGCTGGCGAACGACATCAGGGCCAGGCCGCGTTCCCCGGCCAGTGCCAGTGCCGCCGATAGCGCCAGCTCCTGGTTCCGGCCGCCACGTCCCGGCCCCTGGACCAGGACCGTCGTTTCACCGCTCAGCAGCAGGCACTCGCCCGGGCGGGCGCCGCGCAGCTTGCGCGCGACCGACTGACCGACCTGTCGGGCTTCGCCATGCAGGGAGCAGGTAACGACCCGCGTGGAGAACCCGAGCGCCTCTGCCTGCCGCCTCGCGCCGTCGACCATCGTTCGATTGCTGGCCAGCAGCCAGTTGAAGGGCCGCGGGCAGGATCGGACGACCGAGGCACGCCGCAGCGCGGCCCGCACCGAGGCGGGCGTGCGCTCCCTTAGCCGGTGAGTCCGCAAGATCTGGCGGGCACGCTCGCGTGCAGCGCGCCGCAGGACCGTCGGGCCGGAGGCCACGGCCGAGAGGCGGTCGCCGACCACATCCGAGATGATCAGTCCGAGGCAGCGGGCCGGCGCGGCCATCCTAGCGAGGCCTCCGCCCTTCACCTGCGATAGCGCAGCGCGCACCGTGTTGACTTCGGCGATGGGAGCTCCGGAATGGAGCAGGAGCCGGGTCGTCACCTGCAGGTCCTTGAGGCTGACGCCGGCAGCCGGAAGCTCGAACATCGCCGACCCACCGCCGGAGATCAGGGCCAGGACGAGATCGCCCGGCTGGGCGGCGCTCAACAGGCTCACCGCCGAACGGGCGGCTGCCAGGCTCCCCCTGTCCGGTAAGGGATGGCCGGCCTGGATGTAAGTCAACCGGGGCGGGGCGGACTCGCTGAAGGCCCGTGGGACCGCGGCAATCCCCCCAGTCAGCCGCTCCCCGAGGATGGCTGCGGCTGCATGGCACATGCCGGGGGCCGCCTTCCCGAGGCCGATGATGAATAGGTGCGATGAATGGCCCAGGGCGAAGCGCCGGCCACCGACGGCCAGATCGGTGGAATGCAGGTGCAGCGCACCGCCCACAATCCGCTCGACGCTCGCCGCGGAGGTGGCTGCGCGGCGGATCGAGTTCAGATGCTGGTGCCGCTCCGAGTAGATGGGCATGCGCATGGGTCGGCGGACCGCGGGCTGTGACCGGTCAGGGTGCCTGAATGGCGAGTGCAGCTGCTTGGGCAGCGACCTCCGGCGAGGCCTCACCCGACAGAACGGAATCAACCGCGGCGTGCACAGCCGGTCCGAAGGTCGCCAGGATCTCGGCCGTCGGGCGTACATGGGCAGCCGTCACCAATCGGCTGGCGACCGCGGTCTGCGTTCCGTCAGGCCAGACTGCCAGCGCAGCGGTCGAAGATGGAAGCAGACCGAGCGCTTGCGTCCACTCGCCCAGGAACTCGGGGTCGCTCAGCCAGGTCAGCAGTCGCAGGCTGAGATCCTGACGAACCGGTTCTCGGGTGACCAGGGCCCACGACCAGACCTCAGCGATACACGTGCCGGCTCCGTCGCTGGTTGGCAGCGGCTGGAGCGAATCGGTGGTCGGATCGTACTCGGCCAAGAAGGTGCTGAAGAAAGCAGTGGCCGCCTGAGCCCGGCCGTCGCGCACTGCGGCCCAGGTCGCGGCGCTATCGTGATACTGGCGGGCCGATAGCGGCAGGACGCCGGAGCGGTGAGCGGAGTCGTAGAACTCGAGCACCTGCGAGAGGATTTCCGCCTGCAACCGCGGTCGGCCATTCTCGCCGATCAGTCGGCCTCCCAAGGAAAGGTATTGGGCCAAGGTGAAGGCCGCGTAGGGATCCCCGGCGGGGAACAGAAACGGCGACGGCCCGTCGAGAACGTCAGTCCAATTGGCCGGCGGCCGTGGATAGGCGTCGCTGCGGTAGGCAAGCGCCTGCGCGTCCGCCGCGAAGGGCATGCCGATCAGCGATCCCTCGGTCCGGGCCGCTTCCGCCGCGAACGGGTACCAGGCTAGGACTGAAGGGGTGTCGACCGCCTCGCCGAGCGAGACGATCAACTCCTTGAGTGCGGCGTCGTGGAGAGCGACGCTATCGAGTGCCGCCAGATCGGGCAGGGAGTCCGGGGCCGCCTGCGAGGCGGAGGCCAGGGACTCGAGCAGCCCGCCGGGGCCGCGTTCGTCTTTGACGCGCACCTCGATCGTCAATCCCGGATTGGCCCGCTCGAATCCGTCCAGGCGCGCCGCCAGCAGATCGCCCGCAGGCGTGCCGGCTGTGGGCGAGAAGGCCGGTGTGAGCCACAGGATCAGCTGAGAGGGAGAAGGCCCTTCGCCGCCCGTCGACGCCGCGCGGGTGGGCCCGGCCGTTGGCACAAGTGTGCCGTCGGGAGTGCGGGTCGCGCTGGTCGGGGAACAGGCGGCCAGGCCGAGGATCGCCAGCGTTGCCAAAGCAGCGAGGAAGCCGCGCATTGGAGCGGATTATACTCCGCCGGCTTCCGGACCCCTCAACGCGCCTTGCCGGCAGGTGTGGCAAATGGCTGTGCTAGAATCGCCCGATGATGTCGGCCACGGATCACCTTCAACCAGTGCTTGAAGGACTGCCCACCAAGCCCGGCTGCTACCTGATGAAGGATGCCGCCGGGCGGGTGATCTACGTTGGCAAGGCGATCAACCTGCGCAGCCGGGTGCGCTCGTATTTCCACTCGCCTGCCGGGCTGCAGCCGCGCACGGTCGAGCTGGTGGCTCACATCTCCGACATCGAGTGGATTGTCGTCGGGTCGGAGCTGGAGGCGTTGATCCTCGAGCTCAACCTGATCAAGCGCCACTCCCCCAAGTACAACATCCGCTTCAAAGACGACAAGCGCTACCCCTATATCAAGGTGCATTGGGCGGATGAGTTCCCCAAGGTGACCGTGACCCGCCGCATGGCCGACGACGGCAGTCGCTACTTCGGGCCGTACACCAGCGCCTGGGCGGTGCACGAGACGCTCGACGCCCTG
Organism: Anaerolineales bacterium; assembly: GCA_036803025.1. Taxonomy (GTDB): domain Bacteria; phylum Chloroflexota; class Anaerolineae; order Anaerolineales; family E44-bin32; genus DAIRVC01. The sequence continues at coordinate 52,414 of DAIRVC010000002.1, read as the reverse complement.
CGCAGGATCTTCCCCTATCTGACCTGCGACCGGGTGATCACCGGGTCGGATGCGCGTGCCTGCCTGTATCACGATATCAAGCTCTGCCTGGCGCCCTGCATCGGCGCGGTCGACCAGGCCGACTACCGGGCGATGATCGCCGACCTTTGCCGCTTCCTGCAGGGGCGGTCGGAACCGGTGGTGGAGCGCCTGCGCGGGGAAATGGCCCGCGCCTCCGGGTCGCTGGAATTCGAGCGTGCCGGCGCCTTGCGTGATCAGCTTTTGGCCATCGAGCGCGTCGTCGAACAGCAGAAGATCGTATCGAGCGATCGAGTCGATTCGGATGTGATCGCCTTCGCCCGCGACGAAAACGACACCTGCGTGCAGGTCTTCTTCATTCGCGAGGGCAAGCTCATCGGGCGGGAGTACTTCGTCCTGGAAGGGGCGGCACAGGCGAGCGATGCGGATGTGGTCGAGGCGTTCCTGACCCAATTCTACACGGAAGCGGCCTACATCCCCGAGCGGGTCCTGCTGCCGAACGAGATCGAAGAAGCCGAAGTGATCGAGGAGTGGCTGCATCGCCGGCGCGGGGAGGGCAAGGTCATGCTGCAGGTGCCGCGGCGCGGCCCGCACAAGGACCTGATCCGGATGGCGACCGAGAACGCCGTCGAGACGCTGGCCGGCCTGCGGGCGCAGTGGCAGGCGGATCGCAGCAAACACGTCCAGGCGATGGCCGAGCTGCAGGCCGCGCTCGGGCTTCCCCGCCCGCCGAACCGGATCGAGTGCTACGATATCTCCAACATTCAGGGCACGGCCGCCTCGGGCAGCATGGTCGTCTTCGAACAGGGGACGCCAGCGCGCAAGCTGTACCGCAAGTTCAACATCCAGACCGTCGCCGGGCAGGACGATTTTGCCAGCATGGAGGAAGTGCTGCTGCGCCGTTTCCGTCGCTGGCAGTCCGCTCAAGAAGAGGCTGCCCGACCAGGGGGAAAGCTTGACCCCGCCTTCGGGATGCTTCCGGATCTGCTGATCGTCGACGGCGGGAAGGGGCAGCTCGGTCGGGCGGCGCAGGTGCTGCAGGGCTTCGGGCTGGCGCCGACCATCCCGGTGGCCGGGTTGGCAAAGGGCCACGAGGAGATCTATCTGCCGGGCCGGGCCGATCCGGTCATCTTGGAGCGACGTTCCGACGCGCTCTACCTGGTACAGCGCATTCGGGATGAGGCCCACCGTGTGGCGCTCAGCCAGCATCGCACCCAGCGGCGGAATGAGACGCTGGTCTCGCGGCTGGACGGCATTCCTGGCATTGGCCCCTCGCGCCGCAAGGCCCTGCTGCGCGCCTTCGGCGACCTTGAGCGTATTCGCGGCGCCTCGGCCGACGAATTGATGGCGGTGCGCGGGATCACCCGCGAGCTGGCCGAACGGCTGAAGAGCGAGTTGTAGGAGGCGAGATGCCGCTTTCCTGGATCGTGGACGACGATGATGAGATGAGCCGTGCCGTTCAGCTGATGCTCAAGCTTCTCGACTTCAAGGTCGAACGCTTCCGGGATGCACCCAGCGCCGCCCGGGCGCTGTTGAGCGGGCAGAAGCCGGACGTACTCATCTTGGATATCAATATGCCCGAGGTGTCCGGCATCGACATGCTCGAGTTCGTGCGCATGCGCCCCGAGCTCAAGGCGCTGCCGATCGTGATGCTCTCCTCCGAGACCACCGACGTGCAGGTGGATGAGGCGATGGCCAAGGGCGCCGACGCGTTCGTCTTCAAGCCGGTGACCGTCGAGGAGTTGGAGGGGGCGCTGGCACGGTCGATGCGATCACATACCGCATTCCGCTGAGTCCCGGGTCTTGCCTGCGCGAGGCCTGCGCGCGCCTCTCCAGGAGCCCTGACAGTCTTCGCCGAAGGCCGCCCCCCCTCAGGACGAGTGGGAGCCCGACCTCTCCTCCGGGGGCTCGATCAGCAGTCCCGCCCGCAGCGCCGCGCTGCACAGTCGCTCCCAGTCGCGCTCGTCCACCCGCACAGCAGTCGGCCCGACAGGTTCCTTGAGGTAGCGGGCCGTCGCCGGCAGGGACTGCAGCTCGCGCAGGATGGCGGCGGACTTGACCCTCAGAACCAGGGGCCGTTCCAGTCTGGCCTCCACGCTGGCCGAGCCCACCCGCTCGACGGCGCGGAGCAGCGTGGCCGGGAGCTTGCGGCGCGTGGCCGCCTCGAGAACGGCACGGATGTGTCCGACCTGCAGCCCCTGGTCGTGCGCCGCCAGCAGGGCGACGGGCGTCAAGCGGTAGTGATAGCCCTGGGCGTCGAGGCCCTGCCAGGCGCAGCAGCGGGCGATCTGGTAGCGCAGTCCACGCGGGACGTCTGCCGAGACGAGTAGCTGTCGGTCCGGGCGCAGTGCGACCAGGTCGGGTGGACCATCGGCTGGTTCGGCGCCCGCCGCCTCGAGAAGTGCAGCGCCCCAAGCCGAGCGGCGGAAGCAGTCAGGTGGCCTGTCCGGCGAGGCGGCCCCGAGATCGACCATGCCGAGCCAGTGCATCGGCCCGCTGATCAGTGCGCGCAGCAGCGCTCCTTCGACTGCCGGCCAGGCCCCGAATCCCTGAAGGTACTTCCCCGTTTGGCGGTCGGTCACATACCAGGAGTCGAAATCCCCACCGGGCCGCTGGAAGGCCGGCTCCTCCACCTGGATTGCCTCGATGAGCGAAGAAAGGTCCCACCACGTTTCGGCGGGAATGGAGGCCAGGTGCCGGAGCACGGTCTGACGGGCCAGACGCGGGTCATTCGGCCAGCGCTCGCCGGGAGCGGCCAGACCGGCAACATGCGCGAGATCGTTCCAGGCGATCGACTCCAGCCAGGCGCGCTGCAGGCGGAGGAGCGCCTGGGCCCGCGAGGCTTCCAGGAAGGCACGTGCCGCTTCGGGCGGCGGCTGCAGCGCTGCGCCGCTGAGCAGCCCGGCGTCTCGCAGCAGGACGAGCAGCAACTCGGCTGAATCCGGCTGGAGGAGGAAGAGAGCCAATCGGCGCAGGCGCGGTTCGGGGAGCGGCAGGCTCCTGGCGCCGTGCCGCCGTAGGGCGGCCAGCAGGGTCGTCCCGTCGTCGACGGCCGCGCCGCTGGCGTTGCTCGACCATGTCGGCTGCGCGGCCGGACGGCCAGGAGGCGCGCCAGCGACCGTCGCCGGCGACGGAATGCGATCGGCCAGGTCCGAGGGGATGTAGGCGAATTCCTGGGGGCCCGCCGGGGTATCGGCGAAGGCGCGGCCGATCCAACCGCGATACCAGAGGACCTCGACTGGTGAGGCCGGCACGTGCCACGGCCGTTCGCGGTCGCGCCGCCCGGGTCCCATCTCCCTCAGCGGACCGAATCGCCGCAACAGGTCGGGCATCGGCATGCGCTGGCCCTGGGCGACGAGCGCGGCCAGGGTCTCCTGTGCCGCGAGCGGAAGGCTGGCATGCATCTCGCCGGCCAATCCCGGGCGGAGCATGGCCGCCGCCAGCGCCTCGGCCGCCTGGGCGGGAGGCAGCGAGGGTAGATCAACGCCCCACAGCTCGGCGATGATACGCAGGAAGCCCGCATCGTAGTCCTGGAGAGTCCGAACCAAGGAGCGCATGAGGGCGGCCCGCCTGCCTCGAAAGACACCCAGGTATTGCCGGCACAGCGCTCGCCTCCACCCCGGGCACGCCTTCGGCCTATGGGATTGGACGATCACCAGGGAGGCGCGTATGGAGGATTATAGCCGAGCGTATAGCGCAGCGATGGGCATGCCCGAAACGGGAGTCTCTTAGTACCTTTATTAAGCCGCACGGCGATTGACTTCGATGGCCGGGATGATGCATAAAGAGAGTGGAGCCTCAGGCCACCGTGGGACTGCTCGCCCCCGTCGACCGTGGCTTTCTTCGGCCATAGCGTCCAAGCTGCTCTTCAGGAGCGGTCCTTGGGTTAGAAAGCGCCGACCTGGCCGAAGAGCGCCCTTCCATACGGTCTCCCGACGTGGTGGGCCTACCGGCAAGAGCGGCAGTGCCGGCTGTCCCCAGGATGGCAGGAGGCTCTTGGTTTAATCACCCAGTGAAGGACCCCGGTGTGTGGAATCGCAACCGGCCGCCGAGCGGCCGGTTTGTGATTCGGGACACCGGCCGGCGCCTAGAACCGGCGAGTGTAGACGACCAGATCGTCGCCGGGCGCGTAGAACTCGGGGATCACGGCCGTCTTGACGTAGCCGAGCGACTCGTAGAAAGCGCGCGTGCCGGCGTAGTCCTCGCGTCCCGAGGTGTCGACGACCAGCAGGCGCCCTTTCTCCCGGCGGACTTCATCCTCGACCCGGGCCATCAGCGCCCGGCCGATCCCGCGCCGGCCGGCGGAGCGGTCGACCAGGATCCAGTACAGATCGAAAGTGCCTTGTGTGAGCGAGGTGGGGCCGTAGCAGGCGAAGCCGACGACCCGCTCGTCGTTGCAGGCGCTGAGAAAGAAGTAGCCGTTGTGGTCGGGCTTGTCCAGGTAGTCACGCAGCAGCTCGACCACGCAGGCAGCCTCGCCGGCGTCGAACAAGCGCTCGGCGGCGGCCAGGCGCGTGATCTCGTCCGCGTCCTGCGGAAGGGTGGGGCGGATTTCGATCATGCGTTGTGGGCGTCGAGGGCCAGCTGCAGAATGTGCAGGACCATCTCGCGGTAGCTGTATCCGGCGCACGCGGCCGAGCGGAAGAAGCCGGCGTCGGCGGCCAGGTCCGGATTGGCGTTGACCTCCAGGATGTATGGTTGACCATCCTTGAGGCGCATATCGACTCGCCCGAAGCCGGAGAAACCCAGCGTCTGATAGGCCATCACCGCAGCCGTCTCGACGCGAGCCTGCTCCTGCGCGGAGAGCTTGGCCGGGCAGATGCCGGGCGTCCCGACGTACTCGACCGAGTCGGAGACCCACTTGCTGTCGAAGGTCACAAACTGCTTGAGCGGGTCGCTGGTCCAGTTGAACAGGATCTCCGAGATCGGCAGGACGGTCGGCTGGGCGTTGCCCCACAGGGCGACGTTGATCTCGCGCCCGGCGATATACTCCTCGACCAGGGCCGGCTGACGGTAGATCTCCAGGCAGGCGCGCACCCGCTCGACCAGCTCATGTTCGTCGCGGGCGAGCGAGTCGAGGGTCACGCCGAACGAGCCGCCTTCGGCGACGGGCTTGACGATCGCCGGCAGCGGGACGGTGAATCGCCGCTGGGTCGGCGTCCGCACGACCTGATAGCGCGGGGTGGGCAAGCCGGCCGCCTCGAGCAGCTTCTTGGTCGTCAGCTTGTTGGAGGCGCGTGTCAGGGAGCGGAAGTCGGTTCCGGTGTGGAGGAACTGCATCGATTCGAAGATGCGCGCCGCCTCCGGCTCGGTGAAGGCGCGCCCACCCAGGCTCTCGACCAGGTTGAAGATGACATGCCGCCGGGGGTCGAACTGGCGCAAGACCATCGGCAGATCGTCCCACACCGGTACGCGGTGCGTGCCGCGCACATGACCTTCGAGTGCCGTGGCGATATCGGCCGCCACGGCCGCCGTCTCCTGGTCGGCCAAACGGTCCTCGCTGCGGCCGCGCTCCAGGCCGAGGGCCAGGCTGTACAGGACGACGACCTCCAGATCGCGGACGTCGGGGACACGCCAGGTCGCCTGGCGCACGTCCTCCAGCGTCTGGATAGGGGGGCGGGCCGAGCGCCGGGCGGGCGCGCCGCTCTGGCCGCGAGCCGGGCGGCTGCGGACGGCCGTTTTGCCTTGAGCTAGTGTCTGCTGGGGGATGGTCTGCCCCGGGCTGCCGGCGCGGCTGCGCCGACGCGGGGCGGCCCTCGTACTCGGAGGCTCCTCCGACTCGGCTTCGGCCTCGGCGGGCATTCTCGGGTTGGCCTGCGGCCCGAGTGCGGACTTGGCGGTCTGGTCCATCGTTCCGGTTAACTCCCGGGACTCATGCGTGCCGTCCTCCGGCCCGCAGCCCTCCCCTGAGAGGGCGCTTGAGTCTTGTGCAGTGTAGCATCCTGGTACGCGTGAGTCAAGCTCTGCAGGGCTCGAATCGCGGGTCGCGGCTGGCCGCGTGGAGGGCGTTATAATCGCCGGCGGCGCGGCTGACCGCTGCCACGCCAGGGAGGAGCCCCATGTTCGTCGCCAATCGTATGTCGCAGCCGGTCATCACCGTGCCTCCGACGCTGCCGATCCAGGACGCGCTCGGCCTGATGCGCAAGGAGAAGATCTCGCGCCTGCCGGTGGTCGATCGGCGCGGACGGCTGGTGGGCATCATCTCCGAAAAAGACCTGCTTCACGCCGCTCCCTCCAGCGCCACCAGCTTGAGCGTGTGGGAGCTCAGCTACCTGCTCAGCAAGGTGACCGTCGAGGAAGTCATGACTCGCCAGGTGATCACCATCTCCGGTGATACGCCCATCGAGGAAGCCGCCCGGGTCATGAGCGACAACGGCATCCACGGCCTGCCGGTGATGAAGAAGAACGAGGTCGTGGGGATGATCACCGCCAACGACATCTTCCGCCTCTTCCTGGAATTGCTCGGCGCACGCGAGCCGGGTGTGCGCATGACCATTCTGGTGCGCAACATCCCGGGCGAGTACTCCCGTATTACTCGCGCGATCTTCGACGCCGGAGGCAACATCGTCGCCCTGAGCCAGTTCCTGGGCGAGAGCACCGAGAACCGTCATGCCATCCTCAAGGTCGAGGGCGTCGACGAAGCGACCTTGCGCAAAGTGGTCACCCCGCTGGTGCTGCGGCTGGTCGACTCGCGCACGATGAAGCCCGCCTGAGCCAGGCCGCACCCGGGCCAAGGGGGCGCGGGCGCGCAGCCGGCGCGTGCCGGGTCGCTGCTGGACTCTAGCCGGGCGAGTCTGCCCCGGGCGCGGTCTCGGGCGAGGAGCGCGGGACCTTGAGTCGCATCCAGGCCGGCAGCAGCGTCAGGCAGCCCAAGACGACCGTGGCGATAAACGGAGCCTGAGGGCCGAAGCGATCCCAGAGCAGGCCGCCGATCCAGGGCGAGGGCAGGCTGACTATTCCCCAACTCGTCGCCAACAACCCGTAGGCCAGGCCGCGCAGCCGCTGCGGGACCGCCTTCGAGATCAGAGACTGAATGGCCGGGTCCATGAGCGCCACGCCCACCGCCAGCAGTGACCACGAGAAAGCGAAACCCCAGAAACCGCTCACCAGGATGAAGGCCAGGCGCGAAGCGATCACCGCCGCCAACCCCGAGACCATGCTGACCCGCTCGCTGGTCTTGTCCGTCAACCAACCGGCCGGATATCCGCACAGGACCAGCACCGCGCCGAAGATCCCGTCCAGCATGCCGATTTGTTGGCGGGTCAAGCCCCAGACATCGGTCAGGTAGACAGGCATCAGGTCAAAGGACATGCGGAAGGCAATATCGCGGATGCCGTCGGTGATGAGCAGCCAGGTGATCAAACCGCCGGAGAGGATCAGCGCGCCCATCTGCACGATGGCGCTGCGCAGCGATTGGAGCGTAGGCCTCTCGGCCCCGGGTTGTGTGGCTTCGTGGCGGCCGCGGCTGAGCTGCAGGGTCAACACGCCGGCGACGGCGTATGCCGAAGCCGCCGCGCCGAAGAGCGCGGCGAAACCGAGGTTCTGGGCCAGCCAGCCGCCCAGAGGCGGGCCGAAGATCCAGGTCAGGTTGGCGGCGGTCTCGGCCAGGGCAAAGACCCGGCCGCGTATCTCGGGCCGGGTGTGGTCGGCGATGTAGGCGCGGTACGAAGGGCGGATCAACGCGTGCGCCACGGCTACAAAGGCCGGCCCGATCAGTGCTGCACCCCAGTTGCGGGCGACGGCGTAGGACAGGTAGGCCAGCACGCCGGCCACGCTCCCCCAGGCAATCGCCTTCAGCCGCCCCAAGGAGTCCGAGAGCCAGCCCCCCAGGGCGAGCAGCGCCAGGGGGATGATCGCCGAGAGGGTGAAGAACAGGCCGACCTGAGGGACGTCGGCGCCGAGCCAGCGCAGGTAGACGGGGACCTGCACCGTGGTCATGGCGCGCGTGGCCTCGGTCAAGGCCATGGCGACCAGGAACAGCAGCATTGTCTTCGAGATCAGGGGAAACGCCGGCCGTCTGGGTGGGGATTTCTCCACAACACCCCCTGGGAGCCCCACGCGTGACCCGCTTCGTGGAAGCCCGGCAATTGTGCCACGCCCGGGGTGGGGCGGCAAGGGCGCCGTGACGGGCGCGGCATCGCCCGATGGTAGAATCCGCGCTGATGGACCTCTTCGACCACGCCCTGCGCCAGCGCCTGCGTCGCGAAGCCCCGCTGGCGGCGCGCATGCGCCCTCGCACGCTGGATGAGTTCGCCGGCCAGACGGAGATCGTGGGCGAGGGCAAGCTGCTGCGCCGGGCGATCGAATCGGACCGCCTGTTCTCGTCCATCCTGCTGTGGGGGCCACCCGGATCCGGCAAGACCACCCTGGCGATGATCATCGCCAACACGACGCGCTCGCATTTCGAAACGATCTCGGCCGTGCTGGCCGGAAAACCCGAGCTGCGCCAGGTCATCGAGGCCGCTCGCGAACGGCGCAGGCTCAACAACACCCGTACGATCCTGTTCGTCGATGAGGTCCACCGCTGGAACAAGGCCCAGCAGGACGCGCTGCTGCCGCACGTCGAGGACGGCACTATCACGTTGATCGGTGCGACCACCGAGAATCCGTACTTCGAGGTCATCGGTGCGCTGGTGTCGCGCTCGCGCATCTTCCAGCTGCGCCCGCTGGCGGATGACGATGTGCGGCGGATCATGCTCTCGGCGCTGGCCGATGAGGAGCGCGGCTACGGGCGGCTGAAGGTGCGCCTCGACGAGGAGGCGCTCGACCACCTGGTACGGGTGGCCGGCGGCGATGCGCGCAATGCCCTGAACGCTCTCGAGCTGGCCGTCGAGTCGACACCGCCGCGCGCGGACGGCGTGACGCATCTCACGCTGGCGGTGGCGCAGGACTCCATTCAGCGGCGGGCGGTCCTCTACGACAAGGACGGTGACGTCCACTACGACACGATCTCGGCCTTCATCAAGTCGGTGCGCGGCTCCGATCCCGACGCGGCGCTATACTGGCTGGCCAAGATGCTCTACGCCGGCGAGGATCCTCGCTTCATCCTGCGCCGCCTGCTGATCCTGGCCTCGGAGGATATCGGCCTGGCCGATCCCCTCGGCCTGGTCGTGGCCAGCGCCGCCGCCCAGTCGTTTGACTTCGTCGGGCTGCCGGAAGGCGTCTATCCGATCGTGGAGGCGACGCTGTACCTCTCCACTGCACCGAAATCCAACTCGGCCACTTCGTACTTCAAGGCCTACAAGCTTCTCGAGGAGCAGGGCGTGGTCGAGGTCCCCGGGCACCTGCAGGACGCCAATCGCGACGCGGCCGCGCTGGGGCATGGACAGGGCTATGTATACCCGCACGACCACCCCGGGCACTACGTCGCGCAGCAGTACCTGCCCGGGCCGCTGCTGGGGACGTACTTCTACAAGCCGTCGCCGGAGGGCTACGAGAGCCAGGTGCGCGACCGACTGGAACGCTGGCGGGCCGCGCAACGCGCCGCCCTGACGATCACTCAGCCGCGCGAGATGGCCGAGCTTCCCGAGCAGGAAATCCTGATGATCAAGCGACGCCACACCCCGCAAGCCGGCTCGGGATGAGTGCCCCATGACCCTCGTCTATCTGATCCGCCACGGTGAGAACGACATGATCGGCAAGCGGCTGGCGGGCTGGATGCCCGGCGTGCATCTGAACGAGCGCGGCCGGGCGCAAGCGCAGGCGCTGGCGCGCGCGCTGGCCGATGCCCCCATTCGGGCGATCTACGCCAGCCCGCTGGTGAGGACCATGGAGACGGCCGCTCCGCTGGCCGATCTCAAGGCGCTCAAGATCGTCATCCGGCCGGGATTGGGAGAGGTGCGCCCCGGCCGCTGGCAGGGTCAGTCGCTCAAGTCGCTGCGGCGGCGCAAGCTCTGGCCGGTGATTCAGTTCGCGCCCTCGCTGGCGCGCTTCCCGGAAGGCGAGTCGTTCCTCGAGGTGCAGGCCCGCGTGGTGGCCGAGCTGGAGGCCATACACCGGGCGCATCCGAAGGCGAGCGTGGCCTGTGTCTCACACGCAGATGTCATCAAGCTGGCCGTGGCGCACTACCTCGGTCTTCCGCTCGATCTCTTCCAGCGGCTCTCGGTGGCGCCGGCCTCGATCAGCCTGCTGTCGATCAGCGACGGTCATGCCCGGCTGTTGGGGCTGAACGATACCCGCGCGGCCGAGCCGCCGGGCGCGGGGTGATAGAATCCGTCCCTGGCGAAACTGCCTGACCGTCTGTGGCAGCCGATCGCGGAGTACAGCATGCCTGCTGAACGGTACGAACTGAATCCGGTGACGCACCTCACGGCCGGGGCTACCGGCCGGCCGGGCGAGCGCGTCTTCTACCTTCAGGCGCGCCAGGATGAGCAGCTCGTGTCGCTGATCGTGGAGAAGGAGCAAGTGCAGGCGCTGGCGATCGGCGTGGAGCAGTTCCTGGATGACCTGCAGCGGCGGTTTCCTGAGTTGGCCGAGGCCTCGACCCAGTTCGATCCCGCCTCCATGGAGTTGCAGGAACCGGTCGAAGCCGCCTTCCGGGTCGGACAGCTCGGCCTGGGCTACGACGAGGAGACCGATCGCATGATCCTGGTGGCCCGCGAGGTCCAGGAAGAGGGCGCCGACCCGGAGCAGGCGCGAGTGGCGCGCTTCTGGGGGACGCGCGATCAACTGCGGGCGATGAGCCGCTGGGGACTCGACGTTGTCAGCCGCGGTCGGCCGATCTGCGGCAACTGCGGTCAGCCCATCGACCCGGACGGCCACTTCTGCCCGAAGCGCAACGGGCACAAACGCTGACCAGACTCGCCTCCGGTCGGCCCTCAGAGCGGTGATCCCCATTTCCGACCCCGATGAGATCGAGGACCTCCTGGCGACGGCCCCCCTGCAGGTCGAGGGGCAATTCCTGTGGGGCTCGAACTACACCTTCCTTGCCCGGCTGCAAGTCCCGGACGGGGAGCTTTCTGCAGTGTACAAGCCGGCCCGAGGCGAGAGGCCGCTGTGGGATTTCCCCGAAGGGACGCTGGCTCAGCGTGAGGTGGCCGCCTACCTGACCAGCCAGGCACTGGGGTGGGACCTTGTCCCGCCGACGGTGCTGCGCGCCGATGGCCCGTTGGGGCCGGGGTCGCTGCAGCTGTATGTGGCCGCCGACCCGGAGCGTCACTACTTCACCTTCACGGATGATGAGAAAGACCGGCTGCGCCCGGTGGCCCTGTTCGACGCCCTGGTCAACAACGCCGATCGCAAGAGCGGGCACGTGCTGCTGGACGCGCAGGGGCACCTATGGTTAATCGACCATGGGGTGTGCTTCCACGTCGAGCCCAAACTGCGGACGGTCGTCTGGGATTTCGCCGGGCAGCCTGTGCCGGCTGAGCTGATCGCGGTGTTGCGCCGCTTCCGAGAGCGGCTCGCGCCGAAGAGCCCGCTGCTCGGTCGGTTGGAGGCGCTTCTCACGCTAGAGGAGATCGAGGCGCTGCGCGGGCGGGCCGAGGCACTCCTCGAGCACAAACGCTTCCCGCTGCCCGGCCCCGGCCGTCCGTATCCCTGGCCGTTGGTTTGATTCCCCCCAATGTCATTGCGCGCCCCGGCCTTCAGGCCGGAGCGAGACCGTCTCCTCGCGAGAGGGGGAGCTTGGCCGCTCCTCGCAATGAAGCCCGATGGGACTAGCCCCCCGACACGGACGGCACAAGCCGGAGCTCGTCGCCGTCGTTCAGGACCTGCTCCGCCTTGGCCAGCTTCCCGTTGACCGCCATCACCACGAAACCGCCGCGGGGCAGGATTTCGAGGCGCGCCAGCGCCTCGGCCACCGTGGCACCCGGATCGAGCTCCAGGTCGAGGCGGTCGAGGAGGCCCTCGGGCGTGGCCCTGCGCAGCGTGGTATGGAGTCGGACGTGAACGATCATGGCGATCGCGGCGCGCCTACCAGGCGGTGCGGATGGCCACCATCTGGATGTTGGTCATATCCTCCATGGCGAAGCGCACACCCTCGCGACCCAGGCCGCTCTGTCGGTTGCCGCCATACGGCATGTGGTCGGCGCGGAAGGCGGGTGAGTCGTTGACAATGACGCCGCCGAAATTCAGGCGCCGGACAGCGCTGAAGACGCGCTGCAGGTCGCGGGTGAACACAGACACCTGGAGCCCGTAGGTCGTGTCATCGGCCAGGCGCAGCGCCTCGTCGAAGTCTTCGCACGCGATGACCGAGGCGACGGGTGCGAAGGCTTCCTCGGCGACGACCTTCATCGCCGAAGTGACCTCCGCCAGGACGGTCGGCGAGTAGACGGAGCCCTGGCGCGAGCCGCCGGTGAGCACCCGCGCGCCGGCGTCACGCGCCTCGCCCACCCAGCCCTCGATACGGCGGGCCTCCTTCTCGTCGATCATCGGGCCGACATCGACGCGCTCGTCGAGCGGGTCGCCGACGACCATCGCCCGACTGGCTTTGACGAACTCGTCGGTGAAGGCCGCGTAGGCCGGCCGTTCGATGTAGATGCGCTGGACGGAGATGCACACCTGCCCGGAGTTGTAGTAGGCGCCCACAGCACAGCGCCGGGCGGCGTACTCCAGATCAGCGTCCGGGGCGACGATCACCGGCCCGGTGTTGCCCAGCTCCAGAGTGACCTTCTTGATGCCGGCCATCGCCAGTATCTGACGGCCGACCGGGACGCTGCCGGTGAGGGTGACCTTGGCCACGCGTGCGTCGGTGACCAGCCATTCACCGACGGTCCCGCCCGGGCCGACGATCAGGTTCAGGGCTCCCGGGGGCAGGCCGGCCTCGTCCAGGACCTGGCAGAGCAGGACCGCGGTGACCGGAGTCCAACTGGCTGGTTTGAGCACCATCGTATTGCCGGCGGCCAGTGCCGGGGCGACCTTGTGAGCCACCAGGTTGAGCGGGAAGTTGAACGGCGAGATGCCGACAATGACACCGACCGGGCGGCGCACATAGTAGCCGAAGTAGCCCTCACCCGAGGGGATGGCGTCGAGGGGTATGGTCTCGCCGTGCAGGCGCTTGGCTTCCTCCGCCGCGAAGGTGAAGGTCCCGATCGCGCGGTCAACCTCGATGCGAGCGAACTTCAGGGCCTTGCCGGCTTCCGTGGCGATGGTCCTGGCGAACAGGTCGCGCCGCTCGGCGATCAGCGCTGCGGCCCGGGAGAGGATCTCGTAGCGGCGATGGGCGGGAAGCTCGGCCATGACCGGCGCAGCCTCGGCCGCGGCCGCCAGTGCCGCGTCGACGTCTTCGCGCCGAGCCTGCGGCAGCGCCGCGAACGTCTCACCGGTGTACTTGTTGGTGACTTGCAGCAAGGGCCCTTCACCCACCCACTGCCCATTGATGAAGAGTCGGTGCTCCATCCCGTTTGTGGCCTCCGCCGACCAAGGGTTTCCCGTCGAGCTCAGACGGCCCACCCCAATCCCAGCCGCTCCAGGGTGTCGCTGGTGGGGTTGCCGGTCCGGGTGTCCCAGCCCGCCAGTCGGTAGTACTCGTCCTTGGCCGATTCGATCTCCGCCTCGACCAGACTGACCCCGGCTGTCGGGCCGCCGCCGCCGAGCGGCCGGAAGAACTTCTTCGGCAGACCGTCGGCCTTGCGGTCGAGACCCTCGCGGGCGTTGAACAAGCGCAGCATGTTCAGACGTCGTTCGCCCACCTCGAGCAGCTCTTCCAGGCTGAAGTCTTCCCAGCCTGTCGCCGCCCGCACGAAGGCGACGGTCTCATCCGGTCCGTAGAGGGTCCACGCCGGCCCCCACACGAACTGGCACAGCGCGGCGGTGTCCAGGAAAGAGTAGAACTGCTGGGTCTTCAAGGCGTATCGCACCTTGTCGGCCGCCAATGAATTCTGCGGGAGCGTGTGGTCGAATCCGAGACGGGCCAGGCGCTTCATGTACAGCTCCCCGGCGCCGTCTTCGATCATCGGGTCATGTTCGGAGGACTGGTGGTCGGCGCCGAAGGGATTCACGGCGTAGATCAAGCCCAGGGAGCGCTTGGCCTGCGGCATGTGCGCCGGGGCTTCTGCGCCTTTGGCGGTGATGAGCAGTTCGTGTCCCTTGCCCAGTCTCTGGGCAGCGCGGCGCGAGCCTTCGGCCAGTGTGTCGCCGAAGCCCTCGCGGCGCGCCAGCATCTCGGTCAGGCGAATCATGGCGGAGGCGTCGCCGAACGCGGCCGGGAACCCGATTTCCTGCTCCGAAAGGATCCCTTGTGCGAAGCACTCCATTGCCCAGGCGACGGTGGCGCCGGTTCCGATCGTGTCGAGCCCGTATTCGTTGCACAGCTGGTTGGCCAGCGCGATGGCGTCCAGATCACCGACGCCGCAGTACGATCCGAAGGTGGCGATCGTCTCGTACTCAGGCCCGCCGTGCCGGCGCGCCACCGGGCGATCGCCGAATTGAGTCTCCACCACCCGCTTGCAGCGCACGCTGCAGGCATAGCAGGTGTCGTTGTCCTTCAGGATCGTGTCGCTCATGCGCTCGCCGGAGATGGCCTCGAAGGCCTCGAACTGGCCCTGGGCATAGTTGAACGTCGGCAGGCTGCCGATGGTGTGCTGGAAGGCGACCACGCCGGCGGTGCCCAGCTTCTGCAGGCCGAGCATGTCGGCATTCGTCTCGATCTCGGAGGCGCCCTGGCGCGCCATCTCGTTGATGCGGCGGGGGTCGGCCCACGGCAGGCGCTTGCTCTCGCCGCGCACGACGACCGCCTTCAGATTCTTGGATCCCATGACCGCGCCCAGGCCGGTGCGTCCGTTGGCGCGGTTGGCCATGTTGATGATCGCCGCCAGGCGCACGAGCTTCTCCCCGGCCGGCCCGCACTGGGCGATCTCGACCTTGTCATCCTTGAGTTCCGCCTTGATCAGATCATCCACTTGCGAGGTGGTCTTTCCCCACAGGTGTTCGGCCGGGCGCATCTCCGCCTGCCCGTTGTGCAGCCAGAGGTAGACCGGCCGCGCGGCGCGCCCGCGCACGACCAGGCCGTCGAAACCGGCAAAGCGCATCTCGGCCGGGAAGAAGCCGCCGGCCTGGGCATCGCCGATTCCGTCGGTCAGCGGCGAACGCGCGTTGGCGCACAGTCGGCTTTGACCGGATATCGGCGCCCCGGTCAGGAGGCTGACCATCAGGGTCAACACATTGCCCGGGGAGAACGCGTCGGTGCCGGGCTTCATGTCTTTGAGGATGTAGTACAGGCCCATGGCCGAGCCGCCCATGTAGCGGCGGTAGAACGACTCGGATGGCGTCTCGATGCTGAGCGATCCGGCTTCCAGGTCGAAATGCAGAATGCGCCGGGTGAGCCCTTCCGTCATGGCTGCCTCCTCGCCCCTCTCAGCGGGACTGGACGAGCGCCTGTTCGAACGTCTCCAGTCCCTCTTCGATCTGGGCGGCGTTCACAATCAGCGGCGGGATCCAACGGACGACGTTGTCGTAGGAGCCGCAGGTCAGCAGCATCAGGCCGCGCTGGAAGGCGGCCTGGACGACGGCCTTCGCCCGCTGCGTCCCCGCTGCGCCGTCCGGATCGGTGAACTCGCTGGCGATCATCAGGCCGCGGCCGCGCACCTCTCCGATCTCGGGATGAGCCTTCTGCAGCTGCCGCAGGCCGGCCATCAACACTTGTCCCATCGCGTGCGCGTTCTCGATCAGCCGCTCATCGCGCATGACCCTGATCGTCTCTGCCGCCGCGGCGCAGGCAATGACGTTCCCGCCGTAAGTGCCGCCGTGTGATCCGGGTGTCCATTCCTCCATCAACTCGCGCCGGGCGGCCAGACCCGCCAGCGGCAGCCCGGAGGCGATGCCCTTGGCCATGATGAGCAGGTCGGGCACCACGCCAAGGTGGTCGACCGCGAACCATCTGCCCGTGCGCCCGAAGCCGGACTGGACTTCGTCGGCGATGAGCAGAATACCCATATCATCGCACAACTCGCGCAGCGCCGGCAAAAACCCATCCGGCGGGACCACATACCCGCCTTCCCCCAGGACCGGCTCGACCACGATGGCGGCCGTCTCCTGCGGGGCGGTCTGGGACTTGAACAGGTGCTTCAGCTCGCGCAAACAGAAGGCCAGCGTGCTGCTTTCATCCCATCCGTAGCGGTAGGCGTAGGGGTAGGGGGCGACGAATACCCCGGCCGCCAGCGGTTGGTACCCGGCCCTGTAGTTCGTCTTCGATGTGGTCATGGCCATGGTCAGGTTCGTGCGGCCGTGAAAGGAGCCCTGAAAGACGACCACGTTCGGCCGGCGCGTGGCGTGCCGGGCCAGCTTGACCGCGCCCTCGACCGCCTCGGCGCCCGAGTTGGTGAAGAAGAATGTGTCCAGCGGCGCGGGAACGACGCCGAGCAGCTCGCCGGCCAGATCCAGCATCGGCGTATGGACGACGATGTTGGCCTGCCCGTGCAGCAGCCGGGCGGCCTGCTCCTGAATGGCTTTGACCACGCGCGGATGCGCATGCCCGGTGTTGGTCACGCCGATGCCGCAGGTGAAATCCAGGTAGCGCCGGCCGTCGGCGTCGATCAGGTACGGACCTTCACCGCGCTCGACCAAGAGCGTCCAGCTGCGGTTCCAGACCGGCGAGAGGTGCGAGAGATCGGCTGCAGGCATCCCCATTCCTTTCCCCGCCCGCCGCTGGCCCGGCGGTCAGAACTTGCGCGCCCACTCCTTCGGCCAACGCTCGATGACGACTTTCTTCTGCGTGAAGAACTCGACCGCATCCAGGCCCTGGCCGTGCAGGTCGCCGAAGAAGCTCTCCTTCCAGCCGCTGAAGGGGAAGAAGGCCATTGGCGCCGCCACGCCGATATTGATGCCGATGTTGCCGGCCTGGGCTTCGTAGCGGAAGCGGCGCGCTGCCGTCCCGCTGGCGGTGAAGAGGCTGGCTTGATTGCCGACCTGGGCAGCGTTGATCAAGGCCAGCGCCTCGTCGAGCGTATCGACGTGGATCATGCCAAGCACGGGACCAAAGATCTCGGTCTGAGCGACCTCGCCCTGCGGCGGCAGGTCGAGCAGGACCGTCGGCCGGACGAAGAAGCCGTTCTCGTAGCCGGAGATGCGCGCCGCGCGGCCGTCGACCGCCAATTGGGCGCCTTCTTCCAGGCCGCGGCCGATCAACGACTCGGTGCGGGCCTTGCTGGCGGCGCTGATCAGCGGCCCCATCTGGACCCCGGCCTCCAGTCCGCTGCCAACCACGCGGGTGGCGGCCGCGTCACAGATCAACTCGTTGAAGATCGGCCGGGCATCGGCCACCGTGATCACCAGCGAGACAGCCAGGCAGCGCTGCCCGGCGCAGCCGAAGGCGCTGTCGGCAATGATCCGGGTGGCCATGTCCATCTCGGCGTCGGGCATGACCACGACCGCGTTCTTGGCCCCGCCCTGGCATTGGGCGCGCTTGCCGCTCGCTGCGGCGCGGGCGTAGACGTGCCGGGCGACCGGGGTCGATCCGACGAAGCTGACCGCCCGCACCGCTGGGTGATCGAGAAGAGCGTCGACCGCCTGGCGGGCGCCGTTGACCAGGTTGACGACGCCCGGCGGGAAGCGGCACTGCTCCAACTGCCGGAAGACCGCCTGCATCGTCAGCGGCACCCTTTCCGACGGCTTGACGATGACCGGGTTGCCGCAAGCCAGCGCGTAGGGCATGAACCAGAAGGGGATCATGCCCGGGAAGTTGAACGGGCAGATGATGGCGCTGACGCCGACCGGCTGGCGGATCATCGTCTCGTCGATGCCCGAAGCGATATCCTCCGAGTTGTAGCCCTGCATCAGCTGCGGGATTCCGCAGGCGATCTCGACGTTCTCGATCGCCCGTCGCATCTCGGCCCGCGACTCATCCAACGTCTTGCCGCACTCGAGCGTGATGCTGCGGGAGAGGTCCTCGAACGACGCCTCGAGCAGCTGCTTCAGGCGGAAGAGGTACTGCACGCGCTCGACGGCCGGCGTGCGGCGCCAATCAGGGAAGGCCTGGGCAGCCGCCGCGGCCGCCTGGGCCACCTCGGCCGTCGCCCCGAGCGGCACATGCCCGAGAACCTCGGCCGTCGCCGGGTTGAGGACGTCCAGGCACTCGGCGGCCGACGGCGGGCGCCATTCCCCGTTGATGTAGTTGAGGACCTCCGCTGTCGGGCTCATGCCTGCCTCTTGGCCTCCTTGACCGATTCGGCCAGCGCCGTGAGGGTCTCGTCGATATCGGCTTCGGAATGCGCCTCGCACAGGAAGAGCGGCTCCTTGGCGTCGTGTTCGTAAGCCACGCCCCGCCGGCGCATGGCTTCCTGGAGGTGCTCATACAGGCGGACATCCATCGGGATCAGGTCGCGATACTCGCCCGGGGCGCTGGCCAGGCCGAGCACGAACGAGAACATCGACGGGACGCCGGTCATGGCGTGTTCGAATCCGGCCTCCGTGAGGACGTCGTCGATGCCCTGCATCAGGCGCCGCCCGCGGGCTGAAACCGTTTCGAGTGCATCCGTGGTCTCGAGGACCTCCAGCGTTGCCAGGCCGGCAGCAACGCCCGGGCCGTTGGCGCAGTAGGTTCCGCCGTGGGCCATTCGCCCGGGCTCGATGACGCTCATGACGCGGCGCGAGCCGCCGATGGCCGCCAGCGGGTAGCCGTTGGCCAGTGATTTGGCGTAGGTCATCAGGTCGCCCTTGACGCCGAAGTACTCGGCCGCGCCGCCGCGCGCGATGCGGAAGCCGGTCTTGACCTCGTCCATGATCATGACGATCCCGTGCTCGTCGCACAGGCGCCGGATCAGCTCCAGCCAGCCGGGGCGCGGCAGGATGCTGGTCATGTTGGCGGCGATCGGCTCGACGATGATGGCGGCGATCTCGCCCCAGCGCGCGCGGACGGTCTGATCGAGCATCTCAAAATCGTTGAAGGGCAGGACCAGGATCAGATCGCGCAGGCGGGCCGGGATGCCGGAGGAATTGCAGACCGGGATCGGGCTGCGGCGCGAGCCAATGGAGCCGTAGGCTGTGTAGGCCGTCGACCAGAGCAGGTAGTCGTGGAAACCGTGGTAGCCGCCTTCGAACTTGACGACCGCTTCGCGGCCGGTATAGGCACGGGCGATGCGCAGGGCGTGCATCGTCGCTTCTGTGCCCGAGTTGGCGAAGCGCACCATCTCGACGCCCGGGCACATGCGCACGATCCGCTCGGCCAGCTCGATCTCCTGAACATGGGTGTGGGCGAAGAGCGTCCCACCGTCGATGGCTTCGTGCACCCGCCGGTTGACGCGCGGGTCGGCGTGGCCCAGGATGATCGGCCCGAAGGCCAGGCGGTAGTCGATGTAGCGGTTCCCGTCGGCGTCCCATACGTGGGCCCCCTGGCCGCGCGAGATGACGGGCGTGTCCTCGCCGCTGTAGCGGAAGTTCGAGCTCACACCCCAGGGCATCACGGCCTGGGCGCGCGAGAACAGGGCGCGTGTCCGGGTCAGATCGGGATCTCGGTTCATGGGAACAGGCTCTCCGGTTTGAAGTCCCCTATCCCCTCCGACTTCCGAAGCCGCGGCCACTTCGGAAGTTGGAGGAAGGCTCTACCCAGCCTCGGCGGCAATGGCCCGCTCGATGATCCCCAACCCGGTCAGCAGTTCCTCGCGGGAGATGACCAGCGGGGGGCAGGCGAAGACCATGTTCTTGTTGACGAAGGTCGTCAGACCTTCGGCCAGCAGCCGGCCCTTGATGCGGGCCATGCTGGCGGCCTCGAGCGGCTGGCGCGTGCCGCGATCACGCACCAGCTCGACGGCCGAGAACAGTCCCAGTGCGCGTACGTCCCCGATCAGCGGCAGCCGGGCTTGCATGCGGGATAGCTCGTCGGCCAGGACGGCGCCCAGGCGCCGGCTGTTGCCGATCAGATCTTCGTCCTTGTACACCTGCAGCGTGGCGATGCCGGCCGCGCACGAAAGGGGATGGCCGTAGTAGGTCAGCCCCATGTAGAGCATCTTGTCCTCGAAGTGCCGGGCGATGGCGTCGGAGACCACTACCGCCCCCAGCGGCAGGTAGCCCGAGGTCAGCCCTTTGGCGATGGTCATGATGTCGGGCACGACTTTCCAGTGATCGACGGCGAACCACTCGCCGGTGCGGCCGAAGCCGGTCATGACCTCGTCGGAGATGAGCAGGATGCCGTGCTTGCGCGTGATCTCGCGCAGGCGCGGCCAGTAGTCGTCCGGGGGAACGAGGATGCCGTTCGAGCCGGTCACGCCCTCCATGATCAGGGCCGCGATCGTGTCGGGGTTCTCGTATTCGATCATCTGCTCGATGTGACTGATGCACTCGCGATGGCACGTGTCCGGCGTATGGCCGAACACGCAGCGGTAGCAGTAGGGGTCGAAGCAGTGGATCACACCGGGGATGCCGGGCTCGACCGGCGGACGGCGGTAGTCGCCGCTCAGGGTGACAGCCCCATACGTGGCGCCGTGGTAGGAAACGTAGCGAGCCAGGATCTTGTGCCGGCCGGTGTACTGCCGGGCGAACTTGACGGCGTTCTCGTTCGCGTCGGCGCCGCCCAGGGTGAAGAAGACCTTGTTCAGGTCCCCGGGGGTGACCTCGGCAATACGCTCGGCCAGGACGCCCTTCGGTTCGTGGGCCGCGGCCGGGTGCGCGGCGCACAGGCGGGCGGCCTGCTCCTGGATCGCAGCCACGACCTTGGGGTGCTGGTAGCCGATGTTCAGGCTCATCAGCTGCGAGGAGAAGTCCAGGTAGCGTCGGTCATCGGCGTCCCAGTAGTAGACCCCCCGGCCGCCGGCCACCGGGATCGGATCGACCGACTTCTGGACCGACCAGGAGAAGAAGGTGTGCTTGCGGTTGAGGCGGACGATCTCCTCTGGGCTGCGCTGCGATCTGGGCGGCTTGTCTGGCACCGAGTCCTCCTGTGCGGCGAGAGGCGCGCTTACAGCGCGCGGCCGACCTCGACCAGCGTGTCCTCCAGTCGATTCAGGACCGCGTCGAGCTGCTCATAGCTGATGACCAGCGGCGGTTCGATGCGGACGGTGTGCGCGTTGGTCAGCGTCCCAGAAACGAGCACGCCGCGCTTGAACAGACCGGCCGCCACCCGGTAGCCGATCTCCGGCGTGTGGAAGTGCTGGCCGATCAGCAGCCCGCGGCCGGTAATCTGCCGGTAGATCTGCGGGAAGCGTTCGGCCAGCTTCTGCAGGCGGGGGATCAGGTACTCCCCCTTCTGGGCGGCCTGCTCCCAGAGCCGATCGCGCAGCGTCACGTGGATCGAGGCGATCGCCGCGCTGCAGGCCAGCGGTCCACCACCGGTGGTGGTGGTATGGATGAACGGGTTGGGAGCCATCATACACTGCCAGATTTCGGCCGTCGAGCAGAAGGCGCTGACGGGCATCACGCCGCCGCCCAGCGACTTGGCCACCGCCAGGATGTCCGGCACCGTCTCCCAGTGGTCGACGCCCCACATCCTGCCGGTGCGGCCCAAGCCGGTCTGGACCTCGTCGGCGATGAGCAGCGCGCCGTGACGGCGGGTCGCCAGACGCAGCCGCGGCCAGAAGTCATCCGGCGGCACGATCGCGCCGGCCTCGCCCTGGATGGGCTCCATCAGCACCCCGGCGATGCCGACCCCGGTGTGGCGGCAGCCTTCCAGCTGCCGTTCGACGGCTTCAGCATCCCCGAAGGGCACGTGGTAGACCGGGCCGCCGTACAGCAGCCCGACCGGCTCGCGGTAATCGGACTTTCCGATCATGCTCAGCGAGCCCATCGTCTTGCCGTGGAAACCGTTGAGGGCGGCGATGAACCCCGGCCGGCCGGTGTACATCTTGGCCAGCTTGATGGCGCCTTCGACGGCCTCGGTGCCGCTGGCGCAGAAGAAGCTGTACTGCAGGTCGCCGGGCGTGATCTGGGCCATCAGCCGCGCCAGGGCGCCGCGCAGCGGATCGATCAGCTCCTGCGTCGGCATGGGCGTCCGCCGCAGCTGCGCCTGAACCGCGGCGACGATCTCGGGATGCGCCCAGCCGTGGGACATCATCCCGAACGCGCCCAGGCAGTCGATGTACTCGCGTCCGAGGACGTCCTGGAAAACGGCTCCCCGGCCGGTCCATTCGGTCGCCGCCCAGTCGCCGGCTTCGGTCACCGATTTGCGGTAGTCGAGCCAGCCCCGGTTGAAGTGCTCGCCGAAGTTGGCCTTGGCCTCCTCGATGATCTCCCGGCCTTCTTCATCCGAGAGCTGCGGCCGCTGGATGATATCCAGCCAGCGCTCGCAATAGCGCTGCGCGTCGTCGAAGGATGGTGGCATCAGTGACTCCCGTGTGGCGGACGTCGCTCAGGACATCTCCTTCAACTTGTAAGGGAAATCGTAGCCGGCCATGCGCTCGATAAACGGATCGGGGTCGAATGCCTCCGGGCCGAAAACGCCCGGTCCCTTCCAGATCCCCCGCTCGATCAACTCCATGGCGATGACCGGATTGACGGCGGTCTGCCAGACCACGGCCTGCACGCCGTACTTCTTCATGCAGGTCTCATTGTCGGCCACCTGGTACAGGTACACCTGGCGCGGCCGGCCGCCCTTCTTGCCCTTGACCCACGTGCCGGCGCAGGTCTTGCCAAACATCTTGTCGCCCAGATGTGCCGGATCGGGCAGGCAGGCGGCCACGACGTCGCGCGGGGCGACCTTTACGCCGCCGACGTTGATGGGCTCCTTGTTGTCCATCCCCAGCAGCTTGATGGTCTTCAAGATGCGGATGAACTCGTCGCCCAGGCCGTACTTGAAGGTTACACGCATGCATTTCACCCAGCGCGGCACCAGCAGGACTTCTTCGTGTTCAACGTTGACGCAGCCCTGCCGGCCGATGCCCTCCGGGAACTCGAACGTCTCCGGCTCGGAGAACGGTTCGGTCGTATACCAGCCGCGTTCCTTCTCCCAGATGATGGGAGGGTTCAGGCACTCCTCGATCGTCGTCCAGATGGAGAAGTTGGGGGCGAACTCATAACCGCGCACTTCCAGGTTGGCGCCGTCGCGGATGTTGATCTCGTCAATCTCGTCGAACAGGTGCTTCTCAGCGTATTTGGCGAAGACATCGGCCATGCCGGGCTCGACGCCCATTCCCAGCAGAGCGAAACGGCCCCTCTTCAGCCATTTCTCGGCCCGCTCGAATTGATAGTCGCCCAGCTTCACCCCGCATTGGTGATATGGATCTTTGGGGTGGGGGGAGGAGAGCGTCATGGCCATGTCCATATAGGCACAGCCGTACTGGAAGGCGGCGTCGAAGATCTTCTCATTGAAGAGCGGTTCGACGGCGTTCATGATCAGGTCGACCTTGTACTTGGCCGCCAGGTCGACGATCTCGGTCTTCTTGCTGGCATCCAGGCGGGCGGTCGGGTACTTGGCCGGGTTGCGCAGCTTGGCTTTCACTTCCCGCAGGCGCTTGGGGTTGATGTCGGTCAACACCATCTTCTGGATCCAGGGCAGATCCTGGGCGAGGACGGCGATGGATTCGCCGACGCCGCCCGTGCCGACGAGCAAGACCTTCATCGGTAACTCCTTGCCGACTCAGCGGTCGGCCAACCGGCTGGGATTGGCAGGTCGGGCGGCCGAATTCGCCGGCGGGGAAGCCTGCGGGAGCCTCCCAGCCGGACCAGCCGCTTGTCGGGTCGCAATCCCGGCAGGTTGTCTTCCAGGACCTTGCCGGCTAGCTCTTTGCGAACGGATTCCCAATCGGGTTGGACATGTCCACCGGTTGGCCGTTGATGTCGGTCAGGATCTTGGGCGGGTCCTGCTTCTGCGTCAGCAAGGACACCACGATCAGGACCACCACCGACAGGATGAAAGCCGGAGTGGCCGAGACCATGGTCGAGTCGAAGAAGGCGTCCCAGATCGCATCGCCAACATCGCCGTCGTAACCGACCGGCAGGACGAATGTCCGGTAGTAGTAAACGCCGAGCACGACCCATGAAATCACACCGGTCAAGAAGGAGGCCAGCGCGCCCGTGTGGTTGGCCTTCTTCCAGTACATACCGATAACGTAGGGCGCGGCCATACCGACCAGGATCGACGTGTTGGCCAGGACCGCCAGTTCATACACGGTCGAGGCGAACATGGCGATCCCCAGACTGAGCACTCCGCTGACCAGCAGGGCGAGGCGCGTCAGCTTCAGCTGGTCCTTGTCGGAGATGTCCGGCTTGAAGGGCTTGACCAGGTTCTCGGTGAACATGGTCGCCCCGGCCAGCATCGAACTGTCCGAAGTGCTCATCAGGGCCGAGGCCAGGACCGCCACAAAGACCGCCACCAGAATCGGCGGCAGGAACTTATGCGCCATAGAGATCAAGACGAACTCGGTCTCGGCTCCTTCGAGCGCCGGGCCGAGGGCGCCGTATGCGACCACACCAATGAGGGGAGATAGGACACCGAAGGAGATGTACAGCGCCGCGGCGATGAAGGTCGACTTGACCGCCGTCGATTCGTCCTTGGCGGCATTGGTGCGCTGCAGGTAGTCCTGGGCCGGGATGGCGCCCAGGCCGAGCGACAGCCAGGCGGCGATGTAGTAGAACCAGCCGTTGATGCCGAAGTAACCGTAGTAGCCGTCCTCCGAGGTCGGCCAGATGGCGAACGGGTGAGAATGGGTCACTTCCTGCGCGCCGGCCAGGCTGAGCATCTCATTCAAACCACCGACGCTGGCGATGATGCCCGCCATGATCATCACCAACCCGGCGCAGGTGAGGAACATTTGCATGAAGTCCAGAGCCGTATCGGCCCACAGGCCCCCGGCGATCGTGTACAGCGTGACCACGGTGGCGACCAGGATCATCCCGGCCTGGATCGGCCAACCCAGCAGCGCCTGCAGGATGGCCCCGCCGGCGACGATTTGCGCCGCCGTCCAGCCGAAGTAGGTGATGATCTGGGTGATCGTGCCGATGACGGACATGGTCTTCCCGAAGCGCCGTTCGAAGAAGTCCATGATGGTCAGATACTGGGCGCGGCGTGAGATCTTCACAATCAACAGGCCGGCGATGATCAGGCAGAGCGTGGCGCCGAACGGATCGAAGACCACGCCGGCGAAACCGTACTGGTAAGCCTCCGAACTTGAGCCCATCAACGTCTCGGCTGCGAACCAGGTGGCCATGATCGACGGCGCGGCCATCCACCAGGGCAGCCGGCGGCCGGCGACGACGTAGTCGACGGTCGTCTGCACTTTCGTTGAGGCCCAGTAGCCGATGATCAGGCGGACGATCAGGATCACGACGATCCCGCCGATAATCAATCCTGCGTCCTCAATTGCCATGTGGATCCTCCTCACTCAGGTCGTAGGGTCGTCAGCGGCTGCGCCTTCTTCTCGGGGTCAGGCGGTCCGGGCCCACCTCCTACGGGGTGCATCCTCTCCGGGGGTCGGGCGTGCAACAGTATCTATTCGAGTCGGCGGCCTCTAGGCCTGCCCCGCTCCGGGGCCGACGGCGGGCGGGCCTTCCCGGCAAATGCCGGCCGGGATGCGCCACTGGTAGACATCTTTCAGCACGACGGGGACGATCAGCGTCGTGGTCTTGCGCACCCCGGGGACCTTGGCCACCGTGTCGGTGACGAAGGAATACACTTCGTTGTTGTCCCGCCCGACGACTTGAATGCTGACGTCGCGCTCGCCCATCGAGCAGCTGACGTAGCTCACGCACTCGAATTCGGTCATGCGGTGTGCGACCGCATTGATCTCGGTCGGCTCGACTTGGAGGAAGACATCGGCGACCACGTTGAAGCCGAGGGCCTTGGGATCGGGGATGGCGACCACGCGCATGATCCCGCGCTGACGCAGCCGGTCCAGGCGGTATCGGACCGTCCGCTCGGACACAAAACCGATGCGGCGGGCGATCTGCGCGCAGGGCATGCGTCCGTCTTCCATCAGGAGGTCGACGATCTGCCGGTCGATCGACTCGATCAGGGGCATGGATTCGCTCCTACGTGCGGGGGCAACCAGAATCTAGCACACCTTGTTCGGAACGGCAACGAGTCTGCCATCGGTCTGCCGAAAACGACAATCAGGGGGGCACTCCTGGCGGGGCTTGACGGCGACCCGCGCCTCTTGTAGCCTCCATCCAGTGACCCTGGGAGGTTGGCGAGCCATGCGCTCCTATGCACTGGCCTTTCTCGGTTATGGGAACGTCGGGCGGGCACTGGCTGCGCTGCTGCGTCGCAAGGCTGACGATCTGGCCGAAGGGGCAGGGCTGGCCTTGCGGGTGACCGGCGTCGCCAGCCGCAAGCTGGGCTGGATCGCCAATCCCGACGGCCTCGACCTGGATATCCCGGTGGGGACCGCCCCGCAGGCTGGGGACGGTTCGGCGCCTTCCTGCCTGGGCGACTGGCTCGGGGCCTGCCGGGCGGGGATCCTCGTGGAGATGACCTCCCTCGATCCGCAGTCCGGGCAACCGGCGCTCGATTTCGTCCGTCAGGCGCTCAGGCAAGGGCTGCATGTGGTCACAGCTAACAAAGGACCCGTTGTCTACGGCTATCGTGAGCTGCGCGATCTGGCCGCGCGGGCCGGACGGCGCTTCCTGTTCGAGTCGACGGTCATGGATGGAACCCCGATCTTCTCGCTCTTCCGGGAGGCCCTGCCTGCAGCTCGGCTGCTGCGCTTCCGCGGCATCCTCAACTCGACCACCAACTTCGTCCTGACCGAGATCGAAGCCGGCCGGAGCTTCGACGAGGCCGTCCGGAAAGCCCAGGCGATCGGGATCGCCGAGACCGATCCAAGCGCCGACATCGACGGCTGGGACGCGGCCGTGAAGGTCTGTGCGCTGGCAACGGTCCTGATGGACTCACCCCTCGAACCGGCCGGAGTCGACCGGACCGGGATCCGTGGGCTTTCCAGCGAGGTGATACGCGCCGCTCGCAAGTCCGGCCGCCCCTACAAGCTGATCTGCCGCGCCGAGCGCACTGCGACGGGGGTGGTGGCGCGCGTTGCGCCCGAGCAGATTCCGCTGACCGACCCTCTGGCTTCAGTGGACGGCACCTCCTCGGCCATTCACTTCGTTACGGATGTGCTTCCGGGCTTGTCGATCTTCGAGCATGGACCGGGACCGGAGACGACCGCCTACGGACTGTTGGCGGATGTGCTGCGCATCGCCCGTGACGAGGCTTGAGAACCCATCCAGTGCTCCCGGCCCGTTCTCAGCAAATTGCCTCTTGACTCACGCCGACGGTTCTTGTAGAGTGTCTCTGTCATCTCAAGGGAGGTGTGTCTAATGGTCTTCGCCCTGACTAGCTTGAAGGCGCTTCGCAGCCGGCCCCCGATGGGGATCGGCGGTGCTGTGCCTTCTCGGAGTGCGCCAAAAGGCCGTTAGACAGTCGTCGCTTGACGTACCGGCCGCGGGCGCCCTCCAGCGCCCGCGGCCTTTGTTTTCCCCATCGGCCGCAGGATCCTGCGGCCGATGCGTTTGCGGTCGGGCTGGGGGACGTCGCGTGGCTCGAGGGAGCAGGTCGATGAATGCTCAACTCGACAGCCCACAGTTGGATACCCTGGCAGGCCAGGCCCATCCGGCCACGCCCTGGTTGCAGGTGCGCGGCTGCCGAGGCCGCGCCGACCTGCCGGCGCTGGCCGACGTCTTCCGCCGCAGCCTGGCGGCCGACCGGATCGATCGCATCGCCGGGCGGGCGGATTGGGAACAGGCCTTGCGGCCGGTGGCCGACTACGATCCCACCTTCGATCTCCAGATCGTCGAAGCCCGTGGAGAAGTGGTCGGGTACGTCCAGACGCGCGCATGCCGGGAGTCCTCCGGGAGCCTGATCTTCCGTCACTTCGGGGCGTTGGTCCCTGAATCGCGTCGAAGAGGAGTGGGCGCCGTGATGCTCGACCGCGCTCATCGCCGTCAGCGGGAGCTCGCCGGACGTGTGGGCGCCGGGAGATCGGCTTACCTGCAGGCCACGGCCGCCGAGACGCAACCCGGCCTGGTGGTTCTGCTGCTGCGCCACGGCTACGCCGCAGTGCGGCACCGATACGGTATGGTCCGCCCGGATCTGAACGAGGTGCCGGCCGCCGCCCTGCCGGCGGGTATCGAGGTGCGTCGGGCGCAGCCGGACCACTACCGCGCCATCTGGGAGGCGCATGAGCAGGCGGCCCGCGAGCGATGGGGTCACGTCGTCTGCCGCCAGGACGGCTTCGGTGAGTGGCTGGAGAACCCCGCCAGCCAGCCCGAGCTGTGGCAGGTGGCCTGGGAAGGTGATCGGGTGGTCGGCCTGGCCATGCCCTGGATCCCGGCCGAGGAGAACGCCGCTCTTCGCCGGCGGCGCGGCGGACTGCATTCGTTGACGGTCTGCCGGCCCTGGCGGCGGCGCGGGCTGGCCAGGGCGCTGTTGGCCCGCAGCCTGGCATCTCTGCACGATCTGGGCATGAACGAGGCCGCCAGCCAAGTCGATGTCGA
Source organism: Anaerolineales bacterium (assembly GCA_036803025.1). Classification (GTDB taxonomy): domain Bacteria; phylum Chloroflexota; class Anaerolineae; order Anaerolineales; family E44-bin32; genus DAIRVC01. The sequence goes on along the minus strand of DAIRVC010000002.1, from coordinate 24,106 downwards.
GGACGCATTCGGCACGATGCGCCTCTTCGCCGGGATGGGTTTTCGTCCGGTCCGCCGGACAACGATCTATCGCCGGCCGCTGCATGGCACTTGATCGCGGCGCGCATTGTTCGACCCATCGCCGGGCACCCTGCGCACGTCGAAGCGTGTGCGCAGGGTGCCCCGGCGGTGACGCTGTGAGAGGTGTACGATGGTCAATCTGATGAACCCCGCGACGATCCCCTCATCCCTCGTCCCGCGGACGGAGCTCGCGCCCGGCGTTGTGCTGCGCGGCCTGAACTCGGCGCGGGACTTCACCGGTATGGCCGCGGCCTACAACCGCTGGGCGGCGGCCGGTGGGATCGAGCGCGCCTTGACCGCCCATGAGCTGGCGACACAGTACGAACACCTCGAGAACAGCGACCTGGCGCGGGACGTCGCCGTGGTCGAGGGCCTCGAGGGCGTGATTGGCTACTCGCGCTGTGAGTGGCGCGAGGAGCCGGTGAGCGGGCTGCGCGTGTACACGCACCGGATTGTGCTGCCGCCGGAATGGTGCGGCGACAGTATCGAGGCAGCGCTGCTGGCTCGCACCGAAGCGCGTCTCCGCCAGGTCGCTTCGGAGCATCCGGCGTCGATCCAGAAGTACTTCCAGGTGATGATCGCCGAGACACAGACCGCCACCGTCGACTTGCTGATGCGGCATGGGTACCAGCCGGCCCGCTACGACTACACGATGCTCCGGCCGACGCTGGACGACATCCCGGAGCTTCCGCTGCCGGACGGGATCGAGGTCCGCCCGGCGATCGCCGCCGACTACCGGCGGATCTGGGAGGCCGACAACGAGGCTTTCCGCGACCATTGGGGGTACACCCCGATGGGCGACCAGGACTACGAACGCTGGAGGTCCGAAGCGACGTTCGATCCCAGCCTGTGGCGCGTGGCCTGGGAGGGTGACCAGGTGGTCGGGATGGTGCTGGCGTTTGTCAACGCCACGGAGAACGCCGAGTACAATCGACTGCGCGGCTACACCGAGGACATCTGCGTGCGGCGGCCGTGGCGCCGCCGCGGGATTGCCCGCGCCCTGCTGGCGCGTAGCCTGCGCGGATTGCGGGCGCGCGGGATGACGGAAGCCGCGTTAGGCGTGGATAGCGAGAACACCAGCGGCGCGCTGCGGCTCTACGAGAGCCTGGGCTTCCGCCCGATCAATCGTTTCTTCTTGATGCGCAGGCCGCTCGATCCGGCTGACGGCGCTCCCTTTCCGGCGGACAGCCAGGGCTGAGAACGACCATGACGATTCGTGCCGTGTTCTGGGATATGGGGGGTGTGCTGCTGCGCACGCAGGATCAGAGCGGGCGCGAGCAGTGGCGGCGCCGCCTGCAGCTTCCGGCCGGGGAGCTTGAGCGAAGGGTGTTCGAGGGTGAGCCCGCGCGGCGGGCGACGGTCGGCCTGGCAGACGAGGCCCAGATCTGGGGGGATCTGGCGCGGTCGTTCGGCCTGAACGAGAGCGAGCGCGACCAGCTGGCGGCCGACTTCTTCGCCGGGGATCGCATCGATCAGGAGTTGGTCGCGTTCATCCGCTCGCTGCGACCGCGGCTGAAGACCGGGGTGATCTCGAACGCGTGGCCGGGAATCCGTCACTACCTCGAGCAGGTGTGGCGGGTCGCCGATGCATTCGATACGCTGGTCATCTCGGCCGAGGTCGGTCTGGCCAAGCCCGACCCGGCCATCTACAAGCTGGCCCTCGATCGCCTGCAGGTCGACGCCTCCCAGTCGATCTTCGTGGATGATTTCGAGGTCAACGTGCTCGGCGCCCGGGAGGTCGGCATGCAGGCGATCCACTTCCGGACCGCGGAACAGGCGCGGGCCGACCTCGAGCGGTTGCTACAGTCCATGGACTTGGGAACGACGGATGGATGAATCGGCCGCGTCCGGTCAGGCGCCGGGCGGGCGTGAGGCAGTGCTGCGCGAGCGGTGCACGAGGATGATCCCGGCCAGGACCGCCAGGCCGCCGACAACCTGGACCGGGGTGGGGAGCTCATTCAGCAGCGGGATCGCCAGCACCGCCGTCACGACGGGTTGCCCGACCATCGTGGGCGAGACGAACGCCGCCGGAAGATGGCCGAGCGCGTAGCCGACCGCCAGGTATCCAGTTACTTGCGTCACCAAGGCCAGGCCGACGAAGGCCAGGTACGTCTGGGTGGGATACCCGAACAGGGGCAGGCTCAATGCCAGGCTGAGCCCCAGCAGGATCACCGAGCAGGCCGCGCCCATGATCCAGACGTAAGGGAGGGCCCCCAACGTACGCCGGGCGTGCTCGGTGCTCAGGTAGTAGCCGCCATAGAAGACCCCGGCGCCAAGGGCCAGGGCATCCCCCCAGGTCAACGTCGGATGACGCAGAAAGTCCGAGCCCAGGACGGCGGCCGCGCCGCTGAGGGTCACCAGCAGGGCGAACCAGAATCGGCCGCTGAGCCTCTCGTGGAAGAGGAGCCAGGAGGCGAGGGCCACCCACAGCGGTGCGGTGTTGGCGAACAGGGTCGCGTTGGCCGCCGTCGTCATGTTGACCGACGTGTTCCACAGGGAGAGGTCCAGCGCCAACATCAGGCCGCCCAGGAGGGCCAGGCGCATCCCCGCCGCGGACCATGGACGTGCGGTCCGACGGCGCTCGGCCAGTGCCGCCGGGGTCAGCACCAGGGTGGCGATGGCGATCCGGTACAGGCCCGTCACCGGGCCCGGGGCAGCTGCCCAGCGGACGAACAGAGCCGAGCAGCCCAGGGCGAGGACGCCCACGACCAGCGCAGCGTACGGCAGCAGGCCGGCCCCGGCCGGGGCGGCTTCGCTTCTCAGCCTCTCATCGATGGGGTCGGCAACGCGCATGCCTGGGCCTCGATCGTCTCGGACCACCGAGGGATTGATGCGCGCCGAGGGCAATCGAGCGCCGCCCCTCTGGAGATCGGGCGATTCTAACATGCCGGACGCAGGACCTCGCGGGTCGGTATGTTAGAATCCGCACATGCCGCCGGCTGGAAGACAGCATGTGTCGCACAACATCGGGGCAGCCACCCGCTCGGCAGATGTGCCGCTGATCACGCTGGCCTCAGGCTCGCCTCGGCGCAAGCAGCTGCTGGCCCTCACTGGATGGGCGGCTCGGGTGCGCCCGATCGCGATCGACGAGACGGCCCGAGCCGGCGAGTCGCCCGAAGAGCTCGCCCGCCGACTGGCGCTCACCAAGGCCCGCCACGCCCTCGAGCGGCACGGCGACTCGGCGCTGGTGCTGGCGGCCGACACGATCGTCGCCGCCGACGGCCAGTTGCTGGGCAAGCCGGCCGACGCCGGCGAAGCCGCAGCCATGCTCGAGCGCCTACGCGGTCGCACGCATCGCGTCGTGACGGCGGTGGCGCTGATCGATCCGCGGGCGCGTGCCGACTTGATCGATGTGTGCACGACCGACGTGCCGATGCGGGCCTACGACGACCGTGAGATCGGCGCCTACGTGGCCGGCGGCTTCCCGCTGGACAAGGCCGGCGCCTACGGCATCCAGGACCGGCCCCTGCAGCCGGTGGCCGTCGACGAGTTGAAGGGCTGCTACGCCAACGTGATGGGTTTGCCGCTCTGCCACCTGGTTCGAACGATGGGGCGCCTGGGGCATGTTCCACCGGTCGATGTTCCGGCGGCGTGCCGGGCTGAGACCGGGTACGATTGCCCGGTCTACCCGCAGATCCTCTCGGAGGAAGTGTGAAGCGAATCGCCGTCCTGCTCCTGAGCGTAATCCTGGCCGGCTGCACACTGTCGAGCGGCGAACAGACCCCGGCGACGCTGCCCGAACCGGCTGTCACCTCGGTGGCCGCACCCGATCCCGAAGCGACGGTTGCCGCATTCCTGGACGCCTGGAAGGCGTGGGATTACGCGCAGATGTACGACCTGCTCAGCCCTCTCTCGCAGGACGGCATCCCCGAGCCGGACTTCGCCGAGCGCTACGAAGGGGTCCGCCGGGCTGCAGCGCTCTCGGGCGTGGACTACGAGATCCTCTCGTCGCTCATCCTGAACCCACGGGCGGCGCAGGTCGCCTACCGGGTCGTCCTGACCAGCACGGTCGTGGGCGATATCACGCGCGACACGACCGTCGAACTGACATTGGTCGGGGGCCAATGGCGGGTGGCGTGGACCGAGGCTGCCATCTTGCCCGAGTTGGGCGGCGGCAGCCGGCTCTCCCTGGCCTACGTCACCCCGACGCGGGCCAACATCTACGACCGCGACGGACTGGCCTTCGCCGCTCAGACGGACGTCGTCGGCTTCTACCTGGTGCCAAACCAGATCGTCAGCCCGGAGGCCGAGACCAACATGCTCTCGGCGCTCTCGAACCTGATGGATATGCGGCCGGAAGCCATCCAGGCCCTTTACGAGCCGTTCCGCTTCACCGATTACTTCACCGCGTTGGGGGAGGCCTCGCTGGAGGAGTTCCAGCGCTATCAGAACACGCTGGCCGCCGCCGGTGGCGTTTGGTGGAATCCACCCTACGCGAGTCGCTACTACCCCTTCGGCGGTCTGGCGGCGCACGCCGTCGGCTACGTCTCCCAGATCCAGGCCGACGAGCTGACGGAGTATCAGGGACGCGGTTATGCCGGCGACGAGTTCATCGGGCGCACCGGCGTGGAGGCGGTCTACGAGGACGAGCTGCGCGGTCAGCCGGGCGGCTCGTTGTACGTCCTCGACGCGAACGACGCAGTGCTGAGCACACTGGCCACGCGCGATCCCTCGCCGCCGCAGGCGGTCTACACCACGCTGATCCGCGATCTGCAGCGCTACGCCGAGCAGGCCATCTCGGAATTCACCGGCGCCATCGTCGTCCTGGAGCGCGACACAGGCGCCGTTCTGGCGATGGTCTCCTCGCCCGATCTCAACCCGAATATGTTCGACGCCGAGAATCCGAACTCGTCTTCCGAGATCACCGCCGCCGGTCAGAACCCCTTCCAGCCGTACCTCAATCGGGCGACCGATGGCCTGTATCCCCTGGGCTCGGTGTCGAAGATCATTACTATGGCTGCGGCCCTGGAGTCGGGTTTCTTCACGCCCAGCACGACCTACGTCTGCAATGGGGAGTTCACCGAGCTGCCCGGCTTGACGCTGTATGACTGGACGGTCGAGAAGGAGCTCCCCGATCACGGCGAGCTGACATTGATGCAGGGCCTGGAGCGATCCTGCAATCCCTTCTTCTGGCATATCGGGCTGGATCTCTACAACCGCGGCCTGACGACGGCCGTGCCCGACATGATGGTCGCCTTCGGGCTGGGGGAGTCGACCGGCATCGAGATCGGCGACCAGGCCGGCCTGGTGCCCAATCCGGAGTGGAAGTTGGAGAATACCGGCGAGGAGTGGGCGCCGGGCGATTCGGTCCAGTTGGCCATCGGCCAGGCTTCACTCAATGTCACCCCGCTGCAGGTGGCGCGCTTCGTGGCGGCGGTCGGCAACGGCGGCACTCTCTATCGCCCGTTCATGGTGGATCACATCCAGACGGCCGAAGGCCTGGTCACCTATCAGGGTGCGCCGCTGGCGATCGGCACGCTGCCGGTCAGCGCGGAGAATCTGGCCTCCATCCAGGAGGCGATGGTCCAGGTGGCTCGCGCAGAGCGCGGCACGGCCCGGCGCCGCTTTCTGGGGTTGCGCATCAACGTTGCCGGCAAGACCGGTACGGCGACGACCTTCGAAGGCGCCGAGCCGCACGCCTGGTTCGCCGGCTACACGTTCGAGGGGCGCGAGGACCTGCCGGATATCGCCGTCGCCGTGGTGGTCGAGAACGGCGGAGAGGGTTCAGAGGTGGCCGCGCCCATCTTCCGCCGCGTGGTCGAGGCTTACTTCTTCGGCCGGCCGGTGGCGCTCTACCCGTGGGAGTCGCAGATCGGCGTCCGACGGACCGAGACCCCCACGCCCGGGCCGGACGGCGCCCCGGCAGAAACCCCCTCGCCCTGAGCGCGCATGACCGCCAGCGTCGACCAGCCCGGCATCATCGTCCGCGCCCAATCGGGCTTCTTCACGGTCATGACCGCCGATGGCGAGATCGTGGCGCAGCTGCGCGGCCGGCTCAAACAGCCGAGGCGGGTGACGGATGTTGCCGCGCTGGGCGACCGCGTGCGCGTCAGCCGGCTGGAGGATGGATCGGGCGCAATCGAGTCGATCGAGGCGCGCAGCCGCGTGTTGTCGCGCAAGGCCTCGCTGCCCTGGCGGGGATCCCGGCGCGAGATCGAGCAGGTCATCATCGCCAACCCGGACCAGGCGGTGTTCGTCTTCGCCTGCGCCGACCCGGATCCCAACTTCCGCATGCTCGACCGCTTCCTGGTCGTGGCCGAGTCTCAGAATCTCCCGGCGGTCATCTGCGCCAACAAGCTCGACCTGGTCGTGGCGCGCGACGCCCGACGCGAGTTCGGAGAGTACGCCGCGCTCGGCTACCCGGTCATCTTCACCTCAGCCAAGAGCGGCAAGGGGGTGGAGGACCTGCGCCAGGTGCTGACCGGGAAGCTATCGGTCCTGGCCGGCCCTTCCGGTGTGGGCAAGTCCAGCTTGCTCAATCGCGTGCAGCCTGGCCTGGGGCTGGCGACGCGCGAGGTGCAGCAGGCGACCGGCAAGGGCAAACACATGACGGTCGTACCGGAACTTATCCCCCTGGAAGGCGGCGGCTACGTGGCCGATACCCCCGGGCTCAAGTCCCTGGACCTCTGGGACATCGAGCCGGCCGAGGTGGACGCGTACTTCCCCGAGATGCGCCAGCTGGTGGCCGATTGTGCCTACAGCGACTGCAGTCACCTGCATGAGCCGGGCTGCGCCGTGCTGGCGGCCGTCGAGGCGGGACGGATCAGCCCCGAACGCTACGACTCCTACTGCCGGATACGGCTGGGCAGGACCTAGCCAGCCGTGGCGCTTGCGCCCCTTGCGAAGCGGGCTATACTCGTTATGTCATGACTAGGCGGACAGCCCTGGCGGTGGTGGTCGCATTTGGAGCCTTGACGGCTACGGCTATGCCGTCCCTTGCTCTCGGATCCGGCGGCCGCTACTACCCTGAGTCCGGGCACACGCTGGCATCTGAGTTCGTGGACTACTACGACAGCCGCGGCGGGCTGGAGATCCTCGGCTACCCGATCACCGACGCCTTCATTGATCCCCAGTCCGCGATGCTCATCCAATACACCCAGGCCGCCCGGCTGGAGCTGGTCCCGGATCTGTATGGGGCCGGCGCAGTTGCCCGCCTGAGCAGCCTGGGGGAAGCGCTCGATCTGGGTGAGCCGCAGTCACCCGCCAGCGGGGATCGCGGCTGCCGTTACTTCGCAGAGTCGGGCCACAACGTCTGCCATGCCTTCCTGGCGTACTTCGAGGCCCACGGCGGACCGGCGGTCTTCGGCTACCCGATCTCGGAGTTCACGTTGCAGGGCGACCAGATCGTCCAGTACTTCCAAGGCTTTCGTCTCGATTGGCGCCCGGATGCGCCCGGCGGCGGGCGCGTGCAGGTAGGATCCCTCGGGCGACTGCACTTCGACCGCCAGGGCTATGACCCGGCGCTCCTCCGCCCGCACCTTCCCAGCGACCCGATCTTCTATCGCGTTGTCGAGTTGAACGCCCAGGCTTCGGTGTGGCGGCCGGTGACGCTCACCGACGACACCCAGGAACTGTATGTCCTGGTGCGCGACCAGACGGCCAACCCGATCGTCGGCGCATCGGTCGTCCTGATCGCTCACTTCCCCGGGTTGGATCAGACCGTGATCATGCCGCTGACCGACGCGGACGGCCTGAGCCGCCTGACCCTGGCCTATGATGGCGTCCCGCCCGGCAGCAGCGTCGAGCTGGAGTTCGTCGTCAACTACGGCGATCTGAGGGCGACGACGAGGGACTCGTTCCGGGTGTGGTGGTAGGTCCCGAAAAGCATCGGCCTACGCGGGGCTGCCTACCCAGGCAGCCCCTTCTGATTCGGAGGCCGGCGCGACCCCTGGGGAGCAACCGCCCCGCCGGGGTCGGCGGGGCTGGAGGCAGGGCAAGGTGCGCGGGGCGGGCCGAGGGTCAGACCGGTCGGAGAACCCGATCCTCCCGCAGCCGCTTGAACCAGAGTGAGGCGCCGCGCGGCATCGACTCGATGGCCGCTTCCTGCCAGGCGCGCACGCCCAGCCCCTGAATGGTCTGCGGACGGTAGCCGACCGTGCGCCAGGCGCCGGCGTGTTGGGCGAGATGCGGCGGGAGGAAGAGCAGGGAGGCCTCGCTTTGCAGCTCCGATGAGGCGGTCTCGACGGTCTCCATCAGCGCCGGGATCGCCTGGTCGAGGGGCAGTCCGGCCTCGAAATACAGTTCGTCGATGCGCGTGACCAGGTTCTCCACCTGCCACCCGGCCACTCCGGCCAGCTTGGCGTCGCGTTCGATCATCAGGTAGGCCTTCTCACCGAAGGCGGCCATCACATCACCGCGCGTCATGCGGCGCTTCCCCTGCGTGACGCGCGTAATGAAGCGGGCGATCTCGTCGGCGTCTTGCGGACGCCCGCGGCGAACGACGAACTGCCCGGGGCGCGTCGGCGGCGGACGGTGGAGCAGGGGCTCCTCCGGCCGCGGCAGTTTGGCCCACGCCTCCTGGACCTGCTCCCAGGCGGTCTCGAACGACCCATCATTGTGGATGATCAGCTTGGCGGCGCGCAACTTGAGGGCCTGCGGAGCCTGCGCGGCGATGCGCTGCCGCGCGGCAGCTTCGGACAGACTGCGCTTGTGCATCAGGCGGGCGATCTGCAGCATCTCGGGGGCGTCGACCACCCAGATCGTGTCACAGCCGGCGGCCAGGTCGGACTCGAGGATCTTGATGGCCTCGATGACCACGACGCTCTGTTTGGCGCGGCGGATGAGCAGATCGACGGCATGCCCGACCAGGGGGTGGATGATGGCTTCCAGCCGGTCGAGGGCGGTCGGGTCGGCGAAGGCCAGTTTGGCCAGGCGGCCCCGGTCGATCTGGCCCTCTTCGTCGCAGATCCACTCGCCGAAGGCCTTGACGACCGCCGGGTAGCCGGGCGCGTCCTTGGCCATGGCCCGGTGCGAGAGCGCGTCGGCATCGATGCCGTAGGCCCCCAGATGCTCGAGCATCTTGCGCACCACGCTCTTGCCCGTGGCGATATTCCCGGTCAGCCCGATGACGTACTTGCCAGCCCAGCGGCTCACTCGAACTCCTCCCGCAGGCGTTCCGCGCCGAGGATTCTAACGGGGCAGTGCATGAAAGTCAAAGCCCGGCCGCAAGCCCGCCTAGCGCAGCGGCTGGGCGAAGTAGATCTGGTCTTCGACGGCGACGAACAACTCGTTGGGCGGCCCGACGGCGATGGCATTGGGGACGGCCTCGAACGGCTCGGCGGGCAGGAAGCGGCCCTGGTAAACCAGGCGCATGCTGTACAGGTAGACGTCCCCGCTCTCTGAATCGAGGAAGTACAGCGACGGCTCTGGCGGCGGCGAGTAGACCATCGCCCTCGGCGTGGCGCCCAGAATGTGGTCGGACGGTTCGAAGCCGGCGCGCTCATCCTGGAAGCGCAGATCGCGTTCACACTCGACGCTGATGCGCGTCCCGCCCCCGGTGTCGGTCTCGACCGAGCGCCGGCAGCTCTCCATGTGGCCGTCGGCAAACAGCAGCAGAAGCTGATCCTGCGCCAATGCCAGATCGATCGCCTCGCGCAAGTCGGGGGTCTCCTCGACGAAGTACAGCCCGGCATTCCCGGCGAACAGCCCGCCGGTGGCGTCGTAGATCCAGACCGAATTCGCCTCCGGATCGAGCACGTACAGCCGGTTGGAGAAGACCTCGATGGCCTGGATACGGCCCAGGCCGGTGGCCGGCGGTGTGAGCTCCGAGTAGGCCTTGGGGGTCTCGGGGCCGCAATACACCAGCGTGCCGTCCTGGTCGACGGCGACCACGCCGGCCACGCCCAGAATGCCCGGTTCGTTCAGCGCCACCAGATCGATCGGCTCGCCCATCCCCGGAACGCTGCCCTGCCCGTCGAGGCAATCGAAGTCACGGTCGATCTCGTAGCCGCGCCCGGTCGACCAGGCGCGCCAGATGCGCTGACGTTCGGCATCGTAGACATACAGGTCGGTCGTGGTCGCGGCCATGGCCGTCAGGCGGGCGCCGCCGCCAAAGCCGCCGCTGATCGCGGGACGGTAGTCCAGACGTAAGACGAGCTCGGCGCTGTCCAGCGCTTCCTGAATGATCTGGCGCAGCTCTTGGGAATCGCCGGTCCGGCGGTACGACTCGGCCAGATCGATCCATCCCAGTGCGGCCCGCCAATCGGCCAGCGCTTCCTGCGGGTCGGTCTTGAGCTGCGCGGCGACGATAGCCGCCTGGGCCTGGGCCAGGTATTCCTGGAACTGCTCCCCGCGGCCCTGCCTGAAGTAGACAACGCTGGCGATGGCCACCACAATCAGCGGGACGGCCACGGCCGTGGCCGCCAGCGCGCCCGGCCGGAACGATCCCAGGCGAGGCGGCTCGGCCAGGCCGGGCGCCAGTCGGGTCACCAGGTTCACAATCCGCTGCCCGAGCGCGGTGAGCAGGGCGCCGGCGCGTGCGGCCACAGGCTCGAGGCGGACCCGCAGCGCCGCCAGGCGCGACGGGCCCTTGGGGCGTGGAGCCGGGCGAGCCGCGCGCGCGGGACGGGCCTGCGCCTGCCTGAGCCCGGCCGCGGCCGGCCGCACCGGTCGCGCAGGCTGTGAGCGCCCGGAGGCTGCCTCACGCGCCGAGGGTCGGGCGGCTGCGCTCGGCGCACCGAGCGGCGTGGCTGCCGTGCCTGGCTCGGTCACCCGCAGCAGAACCCCGGTCAGATCAGCGCTGCTGGCGGCGACCAGTCGATCGAGGGCGCGGGCCGGCTCCAGGCCGCTCAGGGCGGAGAGGGTTGGATCCGACCAACCCGGAGGAGGGGCGCTGGTCAGGACGACCAGGTCCCCCGCTTGAGCTTCGACATGGTGATAGCGGACGAACGGACTGGCTGTCTGACCGAGCGGTCGGCCGGCGGCTTCCTCCGAGGTCAGGCGGGTGACCTGACCAGGCCGAACGAGAATCGCCTGGCCGACACCGCACTGCGCCAGAAACAGGTCGTGCCCGCGCAGGACGCCGGCCATCAGGCGCCCCTCGAGCTGGCGAGGCTCGCGCGGATCCTGGTTGGCGTCGAGCAGGTTGTCGTTGATCTCCTCCGCCGCCTGGCGCAGTGCGGCGGTCACGGATCCGGGTGTGCCGTAGAAGCTATCGGCCGCCAACTGCGCCAAATGGTCGACCAGACCGGGGGAGACCGGCCGCGGGCCGACCAGACTGAGGGTCAGGAAGAGGAGATCCTCGGCGCGGCCGCGCCCGGCGCGCCGGGGCGGGGTCGATGCCAGCGTACCCGGCGGCGCGGTCACGCGCGCCTCCCCGCCGGCGACGTGCAACAGCGCGACGTCCGCGTCCAGGTTTACGGGCATGGTGCTAATTGTACAGAAAGGGCGGAGGCCATGCAACGACGTGTGCAAGAAGCCTGCCACGACTGGTAGAATCCGGCGAACCGCCAGCGCAGGAGCCGCATGCACGTCACCTTTCATCGCCACCCGGATGCATTCGAAGCCTTGGCCGGGGAGTGGAACGGCCTGCTGGCCCGCTCGATCACCGATGTCCCCTTCCTGAGGCACGAGTACCTGAAGGCCTGGTGGTCCACACGCGGGGGAGGGGAATGGCCGGACGGCGATCTGTGGATCGCCGCTGGGCGTGAGCAGAGCGGCGCGCTGGCCGGGCTGGCGCCGCTGTTCGCCGCTCGCACGCGCGATGGGCAGGCGGGCCTGATGCTCCTGGGTAGCGTGGAGATTTCGGACTACCTGGATGTGATCGTCCCCGCGGAGCACATGACGACGTTCGCCGGCGAGCTGCTCGACGCATTGGATCAGGACGGACCGGCCGGTTGGCAAGTGCTTGACCTCTACAACATCCCCGAGTCGTCGCCCAGCCTGGACGCAATCGAGGCGGCGGCCCGGGCGAAGGGCTGGGCAGTACAGCGCCAGCGGCTGTCGCCGTGCCCGGTCATCCGTCTGCCTGCCGACTGGGAAGGATACCTGGCGGGGCTGGACAAGAAGCAGCGTCACGAGCTGCGCCGGAAGATGCGCCGGGCGGAGGCGTATCCCCAGCCGCTCTCCTGGCGCATCGTCGGTCCGCAGGAGGATGTCGGCGCCGCCATCGACACCTTCATGCGCCTGATGGCCTTCGATCCGCACAAGGCCGGTTTCCTGACGCAGGCGATGCGGGCGCAGTTCCACGCCGCCTTGCCCGCCGCGCACCAGGCCGGCTGGCTGCAATTGGCTCTGCTCTCCGTCGGCGGGACGCCGGCTGCGGGCTACCTCAACCTCGACTACGGCGGACGGGTGTGGGTGTACAACTCCGGGTTGGATCCCGCTTTTCTCGATCTCTCGCTGGGTTGGGTCCTGGTCGGCCATCTGATCCGCTGGGCGATCGAGAATGGCCGGACAGAATTCGACTTCATGCGGGGAGACGAGGACTACAAGTACCGCCTGGGCGGCGTGGCGCGCTATGTCGCGCGGATGACCATCTCGCGGACCAGTGCGGGATGACGGCGCAGGCGGCCTCGGTGAAGCGTCGGACGGCGTTCATCGGGCTGCTGCTGGCCATCGTCTTCTGGGGTGCCTCGTTCATCGCCATCAAGATCGCGCTGCGCGAGCTCAGCCCGTCGGCCATCGCCGTCGCGCGCAATTCGATCGGGACGCTGGTGTTGGCGGCAGTCGTCTGGCGCCGGGGCGGCCTGCGCCGATTGCCGCGCCGGGCCGTGCCGGGCGTCGTCCTGCTCGGTTTCCTGGGGACGGCGTTTCATCAGTGGCTGCAGATGACGGGGCTGCTGACCGCCAGCGCAACGGTGACCTCCTGGATCATCGCCAGCATCCCGGTGTTTGTCGCGCTATTGGGATGGTTGTTCTTGCACGAGCGGCTGGGGATCCTGCGGCTGGCGGGGATCGGGCTGGCCGCCGTTGGGGTGCTGACCGTCATCAGCGGGGGCAGTCTGGCAGCGCTGGCCGGCGGCCGCGCGTTCACCTCCGGCGATGGACTGATCGTGCTCAGCGCCGTGAATTGGGCGGTCTACACCATCGTCAGCAAGCGGTACCTCGGCGACCGGCTGCCTGGGCAGACGCCGGACGAGTCACCCATCCTGGCGGTGACCCTGCTGCTGTACGGCTTCCTGGCCGGGTGTGTCTTCAGCGCAGGCTGGACAGTACTGGACGGGGGATGGCGGGGTCTGGCCGAAATGAGCACGGCCGCATGGGGAGCGCTGGTCTTCCTCGGCGTGGCTTGTTCCGGACTGGCGTACCTATTCTGGTATGACGGCCTGCAGGCTGTCGACGCCACCCAGGTCGGCTCATTCCTCTACCTGGAGCCCCTGGTCACGACCGCGCTGGCGGCGCCCCTGCTGGGCGAGCCGATCTCCGCCGCGATCCTGCTCGGGGGCGGGGCGATCCTGCTCGGTGTCTGGTTGGTCACTCGCGGCTGAACCTCGCTGGGCGGTCAGAACTCGTCGTGCACCGCCCGCAGCCGCAGGACGAGCTGGACCACGTCACGCAGGTCACCGTCGGGCAGCATGAAGAAGTTCTCCAGGTTGCACTTGCGTTCGAAGCCCATCTGCTGAAAAGCCTTGACCTCGTTGGTCTGATCGACGACCACCTGAGCCAGGACATAGTGAATGTGGCGGCGCTTGCCCATGTCGACCAGCGTCTGGAGCATGCGCGTCCCCAGGCCGCGTCGGCGATACTCCTTGGATAGGTAGATGCGCACTTCGCCCACGTGCCGCGTCGGTCCGCTCCCCAGGTGCAGGGTGCAGTTGCCGACGATGCGGTCGCCGACCAAGGCGACGAGCGGCAGGACCTTGTCGTAGTCGAGCTCGTCGACCCAGGGCTCGACGACACGATGGTCGGTGACGTCATGGCGCATGTAGCGCAGGTCTTCCGGGGCGACCGGCCGGTAGAGATCGACCAGCGCCTGGCGATCTTCCACGGTCAGCAGGCGCAGCAGCACGCGCACGCCGTCGCGCAGAGTGATGAGCTGTCGGTAGTTGAGATCCTGCTGAGTTGACATCGAGTGCACTCCTTTGCCTTCAACCGTCCGGCCATCGACCGACTGACCGGCGGGGATCCCTTGCTTGTTCAAGGTGCACAGCCTGACGGGTGCGGCTGCGCGGGCGGGTCCTGGCGGGCGGCGCGCCGCCAAGCTGGGACTCACGGCTGTTGCAGCAAGTACTCGTAGGCGGTCAAGGCCGCCTTGGCGCCCTCGCCAATGGCGATCAGGGCCTGCTCGGCAACGACGTCCGTGACGTCGCCGGCGGCGAAGATCCCCTGGCGCGAGGTGCGGTTGCGCGAGTCGACGACGATCCGCCCCTGATCGTCGACCTTGACCAGATGGGCGACGATCTGCGACTGCGGGGTCAGGCTCACTTCAACGAAGAACGCATCCGCCTCGATCTCGCGCTTTTCATCCTCGCGGGCGATGACCAGCCGGCGGGCGTATTCGTCGCCCAGCACCGCCTCGACCTGGAAGCCCTCCAGCACTTCGACATTAGGGCTGGCCAGGATCTTGCGCCCCATGGGCGAATCCAGTTCCCCGTGGCTGGCGGCGACCAGGGTGACCTTGCGGGCGATGCTGGCCAGTTCGGCGGTCGAGCGCAGCGCCAGAGTCCCGTCGCCGATGACCACCGCCTGGCGTTCGATGAACAGCGGGGCATAGGAGACGGCGCTGTAGCACAGCCCGCGGTTCATAAACTCCTTCTCCCCCGGCACCTTCAGCAGCCGGCCGAGTGCGCCGGTGGCGATGATGAGCACCCTGGCCTGATAGCGCTTGCCCTCGCGAGTGGAGACGTCGAAACCGTCCTCCAGCGCCTCGACCTTCTCGGCTTTGTCGAAGACGCGGGCGAAATCCAGATACTCGATCTCGTTGGTGAACCGCCCGACGATCTCCTCGCCGTTGATGACCAGGTGTTTGTCGACGAAAGGCAGCTGCAGGCGATAGTTGGTCTTCCCGCCCAAGTCGCGGGTGATGAGGAGAACGTTGAGCCGCTTGCGCAGGGCGTAGGCGGTGGCCGTCAGGCCCGCAGGGCCGCCGCCGAGGATGATCAGGTCATACATAGGCTGTTCTCCTTTGGCTGCCGGCTAGGCCTCGGCTATGAAACCGTCGGCCATCATCATCTCTGTCAGGTCGCGGGAGCGCCGGATGATCTTCTCTGCGTTCTTCAGCTCCTCGTCGAAGGTGACCGTCCTGCCGGCCACGCCGTCCTCGACCGCCTTGACCGCCACCGCGGCTGCCTCGCGCGGCATGACCTCCCACTCGTCCATGGTCGGCAGGATGTACTCGGACGACAGGCCCCTGGCCTCGGCCGTCGACGCCAGAGCGTGGGCGGCGGCGAAGCACATCGGGTCGGTAATGGTCGAGGCGCGCACGTCGAGGGCGCCGCGGAAGAGCCCCGGGAAGCACAGGGAGTTGTTGACCTGGTTGGGGAAATCGGAGCGGCCGGTGGCCACCACCGCCGCGCCGGCCTGCTTGGCTTCCCACGGCCAGATCTCGGGCACCGGATTGGCGCAGGCGAAGACGATCGGATCCTTGCCCATGCCGCGGATCCACTCGGGGCGGATCGCCCCGGGGCCGGCCTTGGAGTAGGCGATACACACGTCGGCGCCCTGCATCGCCTCGGCGGTCCCGCCGCGCCGGCCTTCGGCATTGGTGATCTGGCAGAGCTTCCAGTGCTCGGCGAACTCGGCCTTGCGCATCTCGAAGTCGCGCCGCTCGCGGTTGAGGATCCCGTCGATGTCGGACATGATGCAGCGGGCCGGGTCGGCACCGGCGCTGAAGATCAGCCGGGCGCAGGCGACGTTGGCCGCCCCGACACCGATGAAGGCGATGCGCGCGTCGGCCAGGTCCTTGCCGACGACCTTGAGGGCATTGAGCAGCCCGGCCAGGGTGACCGTCGCCGTCCCCTGCTGGTCGTCGTGCCAGACCGGGATCTCGGCTCGCGACTTGAGTGTGTCCAGGATGCGGAAGCACTTGGGCTGGGAGATGTCCTCGAGGTTGATGCCGCCGAAGCCGGCCTGGAGGTTGAGGACCATGTCGATGATCTTGTCCGGGTCCTTGGTGCCCAGCATGATCGGCCAGGCGTCTACCCCGCCCAGGTACTTGTAGAGCAGTGCCTTGCCTTCCATGACCGGCAGGCCGGCCTTGGGGCCGATATCCCCCAGGCCCAAGACGCGCGTGCCGTCCGAGACGACCGCCACCGTGTTCCATTTGTGGGTGTGCTCATAAACCAGTGCCGGGTTTTCGGCGATCGCCCGGCAAGAGGCGGCAACCCCCGGCGTGTACCAGATGGCGAAGTCGTTGAAATCGCGCACGCGGCACTTGACGGCCACCTCGACCTTGCCCCGGTAGAAGGGGTGCAGTCTGAGCGCGTCGGCCGACGGCTGTCTGGCCTTGGCCAGCAGCTCGTCGACATTAACCGGCCCGGTCTTGTCGGGCATCGATGGGCTCTCCTTCCCCGCCGAATGGGCGCGCCCCGGCGGATTGGGCGCAGGCTGCGCGACTACAGGCGCAGATAGGAGTCGGTGTAGATGACCTTGTTGAGCAGGACCCGGATCGTCTTCCAGATCTCGGCCTGCTCGGGGTCCGACATCTCGACCGCCTCCGGCTGAAGCTCCTCCGCCGCGGCCACCGCATCGTGAAGCTTTAAGTACAGCGCGCCGACCGGAGCGCTGGCGTCACGCGTCTCGACGATGCGGATGACGTCCATGAGCTTCTGGTCCAGCGGATCGACGATGGCCGCATCCAGGCCGACGGCCATGAGCATGACCAAGTAGACGCGGTTGAGCAGCGGGCGCATCTCGGCCGGCACCTGGTTGGAGACGTTCGACAGCCCGACGACCGTCATGGGCGGCGGGTCGGCGACCATCTTCAGCATGCGCACGGTCTCGATCGCCTGGGGGACGTACTCCTGACAGCCGGACACGGTCAGGATGAGCGGATCGACCAGGAGGTTCTCCATCGGCAGGCCGACCTCCTGGGCGCGCGGCATGAGCTTCTCCATGGCGATGCTGACACGGGCGTCGGCGCTGACCGGTATGCCGCTCTTCTCCATACACAGCGCGATCAGCTTGCAGCCGTACTTGGCCGCCAGCGGCGGGACGTTGGCCAGGCGCTCCTCCTCGGCCGAGGTCGAGTTGATGATGGCATTGGCGCCGACCTTCTTCAGGCCGACTTCGATCGCTGCCAGGTTGGTCGTGTCGAACGAGAGGGTCATGCCCGGCACGGCTTCCTGGACCACGTCGACCAGCCAGTCCATCACCTCCGGCCCGGCCTTCTTCTGCGGACCGATGTTCAGGTCGAGCGCGTCGGCGCCGGCCTGGCGCTGCCGCCGGGCCAGGTCGACGAAGAAGCCACCCTCGCGGGCAGCCAGCGCTTCCTTGACCTTCGGCGAGATGATGTGGATGTTTTCCCCGATCTTGTACATGGATGGGCTCCTCTATCCTATTCCGCAATCAGGATGCGATCGATCATAGCGTCCACGGCCTGCACGGCCGGCGAGTCACCGTTCAAAGCGATCAGCGGCCTGCCCAGGGCATCCAGCTCGTTCACGCGTTCGTCGGCCGGGATCATGGCGCCGACCTCAACCCCCAGGCCGTCGATGGCCGCCTGCAAGGGGGCAGGAGGCGGCCCCACCAGGCGGTTGATGATCAGCGCCGTGCGGCGTACGTTGACCTCGATGTCGGAGGCCATCTCGGCGATGGCGCGCGCCGCCTCCATCCCGCGCACGGTCGGGTCGGTGACGATCAGGAGCAGGTCGACGTCGCGGGTCGTCCGCCGGCTGATGTGCTCCATCCCGGCCTCGTTGTCGACGATCACATAGGCGTACTGGCTGCCCAGGTCGTCGACCACCTGGCGCAGGAGATGGTTGACGGCGCAGTAGCAGCCCTGTCCTTCGGGGCGGCCCATCGCCAGCAGGTCGACGCGGTTGCCCTCCTCGAGCGCCATGCGCACCTCGCGCGTCAGGTACTCGTGGCGGCTGATGGAGACGCCCAGTTGGCCGGCGCGGCTGACCTCCATCATGTCTTCGCGGACGTCGCCGACCGTCGCCGGAGCGGTCAGGCCGAGGGCGAGATGCAGATTGGCGGCCGGGTCGGCGTCGATAGCCAGAATGCTCCCAGAGGTCCGCAGGATGAGAGAACGCACCAGCAAAGCGGCGACCGTCGTCTTGCCCGTTCCACCCTTACCCGCCAGCGCAATCGTTGTCGTCATACCGTCGCTCCCATACCGTCCAAGACTCGCAGACACCGCAGCGTGATCCACTTGTTGGGCTGTCGCTTCGGACCGAGGTCGAACCAGGTCTTGCCGGCGTAGCTGTACTCCAGGTTCCAGCGGCCGTCCGGACGGCGTTTGGCCAGGATCAGGTCGCGCAACTTGGCCAGGCGCGCATCGCCGCCGTACCCCAGGCCGACCAGCACTTCGGCCGTGCGCAGGACGTCACAGACGTAGCCCATCGGGTAGCCGAATTTGAACCAACTGCCATTCGGCTTCTCGCTCCAGCCCATCGGATAGTCGGCCTCGGCCGGATCGCGGCTGAACAGGAAGGCCACGCCGGCGTCGATGGCGCGCCGCATGGCGGGCGTCCGCCGCCGGGGCGGCACGCGGCGCAGCGCGTCCATGGCCGGCACTGCGCCCCAGGCGCAGGGCCTGTGGTTGTTGGCGCTGCACACGAAACCCGGCGCGCTGTTGGCCGACTTCAAGTAGCGCACTTCAGCCTTCGTGTCGGTGTTGGGCGCGATGCCTTCGCCGGTGATGCTGCGCGCCAGCCACTCGAGCGCCTGCCGCAGGCGCGGGTCATCGCCGAAGCCGAGCTCGAGCAGCGCCGCCCCCAGGTTGCCCTGCAGGCAGTGAATCAGCCCACCGGCGGTGGCCGAGGCGCTGAAGCCGCCCGCCGGGGCGCGGCTGTGATCCAACACATACTCGCCCGCCCGCCGCACCTGCCGATTCGAGCCGTCCGCACCGAACTGCCCGAGGAAGGCCACCTGCCACACCGTCCCAGTGTACTTGGGCGAGTAGCCTGGCCCGGGTTTGACCCAGTAGCCGTCGTCCTCCTGGGCGGCCAGGATCTCGCGCACCGGCGAGGCGCGCACGGTCGCTCGGCGGGCGGCCAGCAGCTGGCGATCGTCCTCCGGCGCGCCGAGAAGGTCACGCAGGGCAAAGGCGCGCACGCCCGGGTCGCTCTTCTCCAACAGCCAATCGAGGACCGGGCCGGGCTTCACGCCGACTCCCTGGAGGTATTCCGTTCCCAGACCTCGGCCACGCTGGGGAAGCGGACGATCTCGGTATGCGGAAGGAACAGCGCCGCGGTGAAAGCGTCGTAGAAGGAGTTGTCTGCCGAAAGCTCGAGGTAGGTCATCTGCCCGGCGATCTGCCGGATGCGCTCGCGCTCCTCGCGCGACAGTACGGCGCGGTATGTGCCCAGGATGGCCGTATTGCCCAGGAACTGGAAGCGATCCCAGGGCACGTCGGGCAGCAGGCCGATCTGGACCGCCTTCTCGACATTGATGTACTTGCCGAAGGAGCCGCCGACCAGGATGCGCTGCACGTGCGCCAGGTCGACGCCGACGCTGGAGGCGAGCACGCTGAAGCCGGCGTAGATGGCGGCTTTGGCGCGCATCAGGTTATCGACATCGACCTTGGTCAGGACGATATCCTGGCCGGAGGCCGTCTCGGCCGCCCAGGCCACCACGTATTCCGGGCCATGGTCCCCCTGGCGGACACGCGGCGTGTTCAGGTCGAGCTTGACGCTGCCGCCCCGGTCGACCACGCCGGTGACGAAGAGTTCGGCCAGCAAGGAGATCAGCCCCGACCCGCACAGGCCGCGCGGCGCCACGTCGCCGATGACTCGGAAGGTCGGCTCATAGGTGGTCGAGTTGATCCAGACCTCTTCGATGGCGCCCTCGGTGGCGCGCATGCCGTTGACCACCCCGGCGCCCTCGAAGGCCGGTCCAGCCGAGCAGGCGCAGGTGACCATCCAGTCGCGCGTCCCCAGCACGATCTCCCCGTTGGTGCCGACGTCGATGAACAGTGTCAGCTCCTCCGAGTCGGCCAGGGTACAGGCCAAGACGCCGGCAGTGATATCGGCGCCGACATAGGAGGCCACGCCTGGCAGGCAGTCGACCGAGGCCAGCGGATTGAGATCCAATCCAAGTTCGCCGGCCGTGTACACCGGCGGCTGATTGAGTGTGGGGATATAGGGCGCCAGGCGAATGCTGCCGGGCGGCAGGCCGAGGAAGAGATGGACCATGGTCGTGTTGCCCGCCAGTGCGACCTTGTGAATCCGATCCGGGGTCACCCCGGTCCGCAGTCGGATGCGCTCCAGCAGCTCGGTCATTGTGGCGCGCACGCGGGCGGTCAGATCGGCCAGCCCGCCCTCCTTGCCGGCATACATGATGCGCGAAATGACATCCTCGCCGAAAGCGATCTGGCCGTTGTACTCCGCCGCCGAGCCGAGCACCGCGCCGGTGGTCAGATCCACCAGATAGGTTGAGACCGTGGTGGTGCCGATATCGACGGCCAGGGCGAGCGGCTCGATCGGATCGGGGCCGATGTCGATCAGGCGGGCCGGGCCGTTGGGGCGCGATCCGTTGTCGGTCTCCAGCACGACCCACGGCGCCCAGTCCGACTCGCGCAAGGCCGCGCTCAGACGGCGTACCAAAGGAAGCGGGACCTCGCAATTCGGGTGGCCGGCTTCGGCCAAGGCGCGCTGGATGCGCGCCAGGTCATCGCGGTTGTCCTGCAGCGACGGCTCCTCCATGTACACACGGAAGGTGCGCACGCCCTGCATGGCGGCGTCGTAAACGAACGGCAGCTCGACCCGGGCGGCGGTCTTGTCGGTCACCATCCGCCGCTGGATGCGCGCTTGTTCGGGCAGGGTGATGCTCAGGTCGCCTTCGACGACGGTCTGGCAGGCCAGCGCGTAGCCGGCGTCGATGTCCTGCGGCGAGAGTCGGACGGTCGACCGGCGCCGGGCGCCGGGTCCGTGCAGGATGACCGCACAGCGCCCGCAGCGCCCCTGCCCGCCGCACGGCTGGGCGACCTCCAACCCGGCCTTGCGAATCGCCTCCGAGACCAAGGCGCCGGTGGGCACCTCGACGGTAGTATTGCTCGGCAGGAAGGTGAGCTTGTGGTCCGCCAAGGATGTGGCTAGGTGCTATCTCCGACGACGGAAACACGCGAGCGGGTTCCGTCGTCGGGTGCGGTCAGCTGTAGGCGTCAGTGATGGCGTCGCAGATCCGGGCCGAATTGACCTGCTCTTCGTCCTGAAACAAGCGCGGCAGGGACAGGCCCTCGCAGGCGGCCTGGCCGACCAGGCGCACCAGGCGCGGCAGGTCGGCGCCGCGTGGGCAGGCCAGGGTACAGGGAGCCGGCGGCAGACACTGCAAGCAGGCGGCAGCCAGGTGGGCGGCCTGTTCGGCGTCGTAGCCCAGATAAGGATCGCGCGGCCGGTTTGAGAGACGGACGATCATCGGGTGAAGCCTCCTCTCCAGCCGCCGGGAGAACCCAGGCGCCCAGGCCCCCGGTGCTCTGGAAACCTGGGCGCCGCGACGGCCGATGCGTGCCGGGAACCTAGTTGGACCACATCGCCTTCAGATACGCGCCGATATCGACGGCTTCGCGCGGGCCGACCATGATCTGCCAGCCCTGCAGCTCTTCTTCCAGCTCGCCGGATAGGACGGCCACGTGCCCGGGGATGATCACTCGCTGGTGACCGACCTTGTCCTTGACGGCCGAGAGCTTGACCGCCTTGGTGATCCGCTCGGCGTCGAACTTGCCGGCCGCCCAGGCGGTCAGGACGCTCATGCCCTCGGCGTCGCAGACGATCAGCCATGCCGGCCATCCCGATCCCTCGACCTCGTTGGAGATGGCGAAGTAGGTGATCGAGAAGTTGGTCGTCACCAGTACCGGCGACTTGTCGTTGGGGGAGTTGATCTCGTACAGGCCGGGTTGGACCTGGATCGGCTTCTGCGGGTCGGTGTAGATATTCTGGCGCAAAACGAGCAGCGGGTACAGGCTGGCCGGGTCGAAGTTCTCGAGCACGACCAGCGCGCCGTACTTGGCGATGTGCTCGGCCGCCAGGAGCGTCTCGTCGGCCTCCTTGGCCTGCCCGGGGAAGGTAATGACCGGGTAGCCAAGCGGGCGGAAGGCCTTCTTCAGCGCCAGGCGCCGGATGGAGGTCAGCTTCTCGAGCGAGTCCCGGTAGCCGGTGACGACCGGATCGAGGATCACGTCCTCGACCCCGGCGCCGACAATCGACTGGGTCAGGTCGGCCAGTTGGCCCAGGTCGGCGGCCCGAGCGGCCAGCGGCACCTTGGCCGCCTTGGCCACTTCAACCATCGCCTGCCAGTTCTCCGGCGTGGCCGCGTAGAGAAGCGGTGTCGTCCCGGCGGCAGCTTCCAGGCCGGCCTTGGCCAGGTCGGGCGTGGGAGCGATCAGGATGAGCGGCTTCTTGCTGACTGAGCGAACGGCCTGCACCGCAGCTTTGAACGCGGCCGGATCGCCGGAGGCGGCCTCCACGGCGAACCCGTCCAGCCCGAGTTTGATACCGACATAGTCGACCCGATAGGCATCGGCCGGAGCGACCTTGGCCTTCAGCGCCTCGGGGCCTTCGCTGTCGCGCAGGTGCCAGAACACGCCCGGCAGGTGGTAGAAGGTCTTCTCGTGGCGGAACATGACCGCCTCGTTCCCGACCTCGATCTTGCCGGCTTCGCCGCTCAGGGCCACCAGCCGGATGGGCGGGGCGGAGGCGGCCTCGAGCTTGGCCTTCGACTCGTCGCTGACGTACGGGCAGGCCTTGAGCTCCGCCTGTTTGGCGGCCAGCTTCATGGCGAAGGCCAGACAGGTGGGGAAACCGCATTCCTTGCAGTTGGTCTGCGGAAGAAGCTTGTAGATCTCCAGACCGGTGAGCGGCATGATGTGCCTCCGCCTGCGCTATGCAGCCTGCGCCGGGGCGGTCAGCGCAGTGATGATCGCCCGCAATTTGCGCAGAGTCTCAGGATGACGGACGACGACGATGTCGGCCCCGGCGTGGATCAGGCTGGCCGCCGTCGTGGATTCCCAGTTGATGGCCCGGCGTTCCCAATCCCCCCAGGTTTCAGGCACGCCTTCGCCGACTTTGGCTTCCTTGACCTTCCAGCATTCCTCGCCCGGCGTGACGAGGATCGGCTGCTGAGTCATGCTGTCGCCCTGCAGGGCGGCCAGGCGCAGCCGCTCCATGACCGAGTACCCGTACTCGATCCCGTAGCCCAGCGCGCCGGTGGTGGGGTCCATGATGATCCGATCCAGCGGCATGCCCATGTCGTGGATCAGGATGACCAGCTGCTTGGACAGGTTGACGTCCATGGGCGTCTTGGATTGGACTGCGTGGGCGTTGGCCATCGCGGTGGCCACGATGGTGCGGTAGTTCTTGTCCTCGCAGGTGCCGAGCAGGATGCGTTCGCCCTTGGCCTCTTCGGCGGCGGGGACGAGCAGCTCGTTATCGATCTCCGCCTGGCCCGGCCCGAAGACCGCCAGCGGCAGGCCGGTGGCGTTGAGCACCTTGCGAACGACGGCGCGCACGTTGGCGGCGTCGTTGGGCTTGCCGTCGGGCGTGGCCAGGCCGAGGGTCAGGACGATCATGTCGGCCCCGGCCGCCTCGGCTGCTTTGGCCCACTCCCCGGGGTCCTGCATGGCCGCGCCCCAGGCCTTGACCAGGAGCGGCGACCAATCCTCGGGCTGGCGATCGCGGATATCCACGGCCAGGACCGGCGCATTCGGGATCGGGCCGTCGGCCGTGATGAAGGGCAGCGAGGCCTCGCCGCCGACGGTGACCGTCCGCTTGCGGGTGCCGCCATCGGCGGCAGTGGCACCCAGCGTGACCAGACGGACGCTGCCGGGCCACTTTTCCTTCGGAATCTCGACGTTCATAGGCCTTCAACCTCCGGGGTAGGCGGTCGGCCGCGGGCTGCCAGGCGGCCCGCGGCCGACCGCGCTGCGGCGCTAGAAGAGAGGCGGCATCGTCAGGGCGGGGTGGTTCTTCTCGGTGATGTACTTGACCAGACCCTCGACGTCGGTGGC
>DAIRVC010000001.1:55836-63635 GCA_036803025.1 Anaerolineales bacterium | reverse complement strand
AAGAAGCCCACCTCGTAGCCGCTCATCAGGGCGTAGTCCGGCGAATCGAAGATTAACAGGCGGGGGTTGAGGATCGCGTCGGAGCCGGCATCGCAGGGGCCGACTGCTGCCCGGGCGGCCGATCGGTCCGTTTGCCCAAGTCCCCTTCCGCGATCTTCAGGGCGATGCCCAGCCCCGGTGACTTCGGGCCGGCCGCCCCGGGGACCAGGGCCAGGCCCTGATACCCCTCGGCCCCGCCCTTGGCCAGGACCAGCCCGGATTTGGCCAGCATCAGCTGTGTGTCAAAGCGATCCCACCCGGCGATCATGTCCGCGTGCCCGGTCATCGCCGCGAAGATGCGCCGACAAGCCGCCTCTCGGACGTGACCCAACCCGGATGGATCGGCCAGGCGCGCAAAGGCGGTTGCCGCCGCGTGCAAGGGGACGGCAAAGGTCGGCACCGAGCAACCGTCGATTCCCAACTCGACGGCCTGAGGCTCGCAGTCGCACATCTCGGCGAACGCCGCCAGAATCCGTCGCTGCACCGGATGGGCAGGGTCGACGTATCCCTCGATCGACTCCCCGTGGAAGCGCGCTTGCCCCAGCATGCCGGTGTGCTTTCCCGAGCAGTTGTGCCGGTTCGGGGCCGGCTCCTGGCCGGCCTGCCTCAAGCGCTGCGCGGTATCGCGGTCAAGGGGTGGATGCGTCCCGCAGCGCAGATCGCCTTCGGACACGCCCAGGCGCGACTGCAACGCGGCGACCATCTCGACGTGCGCGTCGGTGCCGCTGTGCGAGGCGCAAACGACCGCCAGCTCGCGGTCCGGGATGCCGAAACGTTCGGCCGCGCCGCTTTCCAGAAGCGGCAATGCCTGGAACGGTTTGGCGCTCGAGCGCAGGAAGGTCACCGTCTCCGGGTCGCCCCAGGAGGCGATCAGCCGGCCGTCCGAATCGGCCACGGCCACCGCACCGAAGTGAACCGACTCGACCACATTCCCGCGCGTGACTTCCAGTACCGGTTGGTAACCCACGCTGGATCCTTCCGAGTATGCGGCCGCGCCGGGCGCTCAGCGCTCCGGCGGATACTTGCGCGCGTACAGCCGGACCAGGCCGGCCTGCAGGCGCAGCAGCGCTTGTTCGCGCCGGACCTGCGGCACACGGAAGCCTTCAAGCAGGCCGGCAGCCAGCGCCGCAGCCGCTTCCGGGGGCTTGCCCTTGGCGGCCAGCTTCCCGAGCCGGTCGGGGATCTTGCGCAGGAAACGCAGCATCGCGTTCACGGCTGCGCTGTCGATGCGGCCGTCGCGCGAGGAGATCAACGCACAATCACGCAGCCCCGGACAGCGGAGCGACTCCAGACTGGTGAGCCATTGGTCGATATCGGCCTCACCCAAGTAGGGAGGTTCGCTCAGCGTGACCGCGTCGCCCAGGAAGACCACGGCCGGCCGCCTGACCTCAACCCAGATGGCGCCCTCGGTCGGCCCGGGTCGGTGTCGAAAGATGATCTCCCGTTCGCCCAGGTGGATGCGCATCTCGTCCGAGAACGTCAGGTCCGGGATCGCCCGCCGCACGCCGGTGATGCGCTTCAAACGGTCCGCCTCGGCGCCGATGGGCGATGCGCCGCCCTTGAAGGTGTCCGGCCACCCGAGCATGACCGTCCGCGTCCAGTCATGCGCGACGATCGGCAGATCGAGGCCGCGCGCACCCAACACCCGGTCGGGGTGATGGTCGAGCAGCACCAGATAGCGCGGCTCGCCGTGCGCCGCAACGGCCGACAGCCACTCGCGCCCGTCCTCGGTGCGAATCGGGCTGTCCACCAGCAGCACCTCGTCGGCCGATGCCACCGCGCCCAGGCGGACGCCGGGGTACTTGCTCTCGAGGAAGAGGCCGCGCGCCAGTTCTCGCATTGCTGCTCCGCCATCCTGGAAATCAGCGGGCTAGATCGGCAAGGTGAAGTAGAAGATCGACCCCTTGCCCAGCTCGCTTTCGACCCAGATCTTGCCTCCGTGCGCACCCACTGCCAGTCGGCAGAAGGTCAGGCCCAGCCCGAGCCCCTTCGCCCGGCCCTCGTGATGTACACGCGTGAAACGTTCGAAGATGCGCTGCTGGTCATGGGGCGCGATGCCCGGCCCGGTGTCGCTCACGCCGACCAGGATCTGTCCGTCGGTCTTGCGCGCCGAGACGGTGATGCGCCCCTCGCCGCGTGTGTACTTGATGGCATTCTCGAGCAGATTGATGATCACCCGGCGGATCATGTCCACGTCCATCATCACGTTCGGCAGGTCCTGAGCCAGCTCGAAGCGCAGCAGATGTCCCTTGGCCTCGGCCACCGGGTGGATCTCTTCCACCGCCTCGATGATCAGCGCGCTGATGGAGCTCTCGGCCAGATGCAGCACCGCCTGCCCGGTCTCCAGCTGGTTGAGGTCAAGGAGTGACTCGACCAGTCTCAGCAGCCGCCGACTCGAGCGGTAGGCGATCGAGAGCACCGACTTGAGCGGCTCGCTGTCCTTCGGCAGGCTGACCTGCAGGACCTCCAGGCTGGAGATGATGTTGCCCAGCGGCGAACGCAGATCGTGGAAGATCATCGAGGTCAGGTCGGCGCGCAGCTCATCCAGCGCCTGGCGCTCAGAGACGTCGCGCAGGATCCACTGGACACACGGCTGCTGTCCGAGGTCGATGCGCTTGATGTGGACCTCGATGGGGATCGGGTGGCCGTCCTGGTGTGTCGCCCGGGCACTGTAGAACAGCGTCTCGGCCGCCCCCATCTGACCCAGGTCTTCCGGCAATCGCTCGGGGCTCTCCGGCAAGTGCAGGCTGAGCGCCGAGCGCCCGAGCAGATCGGCCCGCGCGTAGCCGAGAAACGCTTCGGCACGGCGGTTGGCATCCGTCACCGTACCCTGCAAGTCGGTGATCAGAATCGGGTCGATGCTGTCTTCGAACAGGCCGGCGTAACGCTGGCGCGCCTCCTGGGTTTCGGCAAATAGCTGCGCGTGGGCGATGGCGCTGCCGGCCAGGCGGGCGATGCCCGTCAGCAGTTCGATCTGGCCGGGCGGGAACTCGCCCTGGCGCGGATTGAGCGCCTCGAGCGCTCCAATGGTGCGATCCTGAACGTGGATCGGCGCGCAAGCCAGCGCGCGCGTTTCGAAGCCCTCCGCGCCGTCGACGACCGGGACAAAGCGCGGGTCGTCGCGCACATCCGGGACGACGACCGGCTCGCCGTGCTCGACGACCCAGCCTACGATCCCCCGGCCTCTCGGCAGGCGCGTACCCACCAAAGCCGCCGCCCCTATCCCCCAGGCGGCCTTGAACTCCAGATCCCCGCTGCCGCCGTCCACCAGGCTGAGCGAGGCGGCCTCCACATCCAGGCTGCGCGTGGTCTGCTCCAGGATGCGCTGAAGCACATCCTCCAGGTTCAGGCTGGCCGTTACGACCCGGGCGCTCTCCGCCAGTGCGATCGTGGCCTTGAGTCGCTGCTGGCTCTCGTCGAACAACAGCGCGTTGGCCACCGCCGCGGCGGCCAGGTCGGCGAACGCCGAGACCAGCTCAGCCTCCGCCGGTCCGTACGCCCCGACCTGGAAGCTGTCGACATTCAGCACGCCGACGGCGCGCTCGCGCACCACCAGCGGCGCGCCGATCCAACCGTGCACCTTCTCCATGCCCGGGATGTCGTCGTCGCGCAGCCAGCCGGAATCCTGCTGGACATCGTCGACCACGATGGCTTTGCGCGAGGTCAGCACGCGGCCCGCCAGGAACGACGGCTCGAGAGGCAGCGTCAGCCCCATGACCGCTTCGCGGTCCTCGACGCCGCGGGCGGCGACGGTGCGCAGCCGGCCTTGATCGAGCAGGAAGATGCTCGAGCTGTCATAGTGGACGACGCGCTCGAGCTGCTCGAGGACCTGCGGGAAGACCTGCTTGGGGTCCAGTGTCGCCCCGATGGTCCGGGCAATCTCCTGCAGCGTCGAAGCCAGGCGGCGCCGCTCCTGCTCCGCCGCGAACAAGTGGGCGTTGTTGACGGCGATGCCGGCCTGGTCGGCGATGGCGGTCAGCAGCGTCAGGTCTTCGGAGGTGAAGTGGCCGGCCTGCGGATGCACCAGCGTCAGCACGCCGACGACCCGCTCGTGAGCCACGAGCGGGACGCTGACGGCCGAACGGGCCTCATCGTCCTTGGGCCGGCGCAGCCAGCGCGGGTCCTCGTGTGTGCTGGCCAGCAGCGCCGCCTGGCGGTGCTCCACCACCCAGCCGGCCAGGCCGCGTTCGAAGGTATCCGCCAGCTGAGCGGCGGTGTGATCGTGCACCCGGCCGCCATAGGCCAGCGCGCCTTCGGTGACCTGGCCGCCCTCGTCCAGCACCAGAATGCTGCCGCTGGTCGCGCCCACGTTCTCCAGCGTGAGCTGCAGAATGCGCTGCAACAAGCGGCGCAGGTCAAGCTGCGCGGCCAGCTCGCGGCTGATGCTGTAGAGCAGTTCGAGGGAAGCTCGCGCCCGCTCGGTAGGTCGCTTCTTGCCAGTCATGGCTTGTCCCCGACGGCAGTCCGGGTCGGGCAGGCAGGCGCCTCGCGATCTCCAAGCCGAGGGGCCCAGAATCACGCACCCCGGTGCACTTGCCCCAGGAGTATAGCATACCGGGTCCGTGGAGGGATACGTTACATAAGTGGAGAAGGCGCCCCGGAAGCGCGCCAAGCCGCTACCGGCGGTCCGGACAGCATCGGCTCTTCAGTGACCAGCCAGCCGGGGCGCGCTTCCCGAGCGCGGGACTACTGCGAACGTGCCCGGCGGGGCGAGATCTCGTCGCGCAGGATGACCGTCAGGATCATGCTGACGATCCCAACCACCAACCCACCCACGACTGCCGGCCAGAATCCTTCCACAGTGAAACCGATGTTGAATTGCTGCCCGATCAGGCCGGTCAGCCAGAACAGCCCGCCGTTGATCACCAGCGTGAACAGGCCCAGTGTCAACAGGATCAGCGGACAGGTCAGGAGCTTCACCAGCGGCCGCAGGAGTGCGTTGACCAGACTGAAGATCAGCGCCAGGGCCAGGATCGCCACCCAGCCGGTGCTCTCGGCACGGATGCCGGGCAGCCAGCCGGTCCCCACAGCCACGTACAGGGCGACCGCGTTAATCGCCCAGCGCAGTATCAATCGCTGCATGCCGACCTCCATCGGAGTGCCCATCGCCTGAGCGGGCCGCTATTCAATGTAGACCTCCACCCGCCGGCCCTCTTCCTCATCGGTGAGATCCATGACCTTGCCGGTCTGGCCCTGACGCAACGCTTCGGCCAGCTCGTCGGCCTCGGTCCCCTCGATCTCGGGGATGAAGCGCGCCCCCATCTTCAAGCCGACGTTTACCAGCCCGACCGGCAAGTTTACATTCACTGACGCCTTGCCGCTGGCCAGGTCGGTGATGCGCACGCGCAGCCAGCGCGATTCGCCTCCCGGGGCCGGCGGGCGCCGCTGCTCCCGCGCTCCCAGCGCCCCCAGCAACTTGGCGCCTTCTTCCGCGGTGATCTTCTTCTCCTCGATCATCCGCAGGATCTTCATGCGCTCCTCGGATGTTGGCATGCCCACCTCCGCGCTCAGCCCAGATAGACCTCGACCCGCTCTCCGTCTTCGTCATCGTCAACAAGGACGTAGAGGGGCGATTCTTCGGTAATGTTCCCGTCCAGCGCCATCAGCAGGTCGTCCACGCTGGTCCGGTCGAGCCCCGGCACCCACGGGCCGGCTATTTGCAGACCCCAGGCCACCAGGCGGACCGGCACAGGCAGGCTGATCGAGAAGCGATCGCCGCCGGGCCGCCGGCTGCGCACCCGGACGTGCACCCACGGGGAGCCGCGGCTGATGACGGAGGCAACCAAGCCGAAGATGCCGACCAACAGGGCCGGGACGGCCAGCAACCACCACCAACCTTGACGGGAAGCCGCCCAACCCCCCAGGGCCGTCAGCGCCAGGGAGGCCGCCAAAGGCACGAGCCACCAGTCGCGCCAGCCTCGCGCGGCCGGGACGGTCGGGGCGACCTCTGCAGCCTCGGCCGACTCACCCAACTGCTCCAGCGCCCGGCCGACGTCGATACGGCCGGCCTCCAGATCGTTCAGGATCTTGCTCGGGTCCCGGCTATCGTCCATCGCAGCTCTCCCATCAAGCGACCGCCTCAGCCGCCGGTTCCAGGCTCCGCTCGCGCCGAGCCATCACCCGCCCCAGGCCGACGAAACCCAGCGCGGTCACTATACCGATCACTCCGACACTGTACCAGACCCAGCGCGGGTCCAGATTATCCATGGTCAATCCCGCCAGCAACGGCCCGACCATCGACGGAATGGCCCAGCTGAAGCCAAAGATCGCCATGTAGCGCCCGCGCATCGCTTCGGGCGACATCCTGGCGACCAGCGCCTGCCCGACCGGCGCCACGATCATCTCGCCGATGGTAATGATGACCATCGCCACCAGGAACATCGGGTAGACGGAAGTGAAACCATACATGCCGAAGCCAATGGCGTACAACGCCGTCCCGATGGCCATTGCCAGGAATTCCGGCCAGACCTTGACGCGCCGCGTGACCGCGAACTGGAACAGCACCACGATGACCGCGTTCATGCTGAGCATGTAGCCGTAGTACTCGGTCGTGATCCCATGCGTATCGCGCAGATACACGCCCAGCGTCGTGTTCATCTGGATGTAGACGATCCCCATCAACACACACACCCCGGCGAACGCCATGAACAGGCGGTCACGCAACACCTGGCCGTAACCGAGGAACGTCTGCGCCACACTCTCGCGCGGCCCCCCGCCCCGCCTCAGCATCGGCTTTGTCTCGGGCAGGGCGAAGTAGATGATCACCGCCGTGATCCCGCTGATCACGGCATCAGCGATGAAAAGCAGCAGGTAGGACCTGGCCGCCAACAACCCGCCGATCGCCGGCGCGACCGTGGCCGAGATATTGAAGACCACGCGCAGCAGGCCGAAGCCTTCCGCCCGCTGGCCCTCCGGCAGGATATCGGCCACCATCGCCTGCCGCGCCGGCCCGCCTACGCTGGCGAAGATGCCGACGATCAACGCTGCCAGGGCGAACTGCTCGAAGGTCGCCGCCAGTCCAAGCAGCAGCATGACGAAGGCGCTGACGATCAGTCCGAAGAGCGTGAGCGACTTCCGCCCAAAGCGGTCCGTCAGCGCCCCGCCGACGAAGCTGCCCACCAGGTCGGTGATGGAGAACAGGCCGAAGAGCAGCCCGACCTGCGTCATGCCGACATCGAATTTGTGTGTGAGGTAGAGCGAGAAGAACGGGAAGAGCATGAACCCGCCCAGCGAGTCGATGAACGTCGCCAGGGCTACGATCCAGAATGTGCGTGGATACTCATCCAGCGCTCGGCGCAGTTTGGCCGTCTGTCTGCGTACGAACACGCTCACATCCTTCCGTCAGACCCCGCTGGGTCCGCCGCCCAGATCGAGACCCATCCAGGTCAACGTCCGTTCCGCCCGAAAACCGAGTTCCGCCAGACTCGCGTCGGCTGGACCCGGGGGGTAGTCGAGCAGGAGCGGCGCCCGCCGCTTGCGGGCCGCCGCCATGGCTGCGATCAACAACGGCCGCTCGGCCTGCCCGCGTACCGCCGGATCGGCGACCATCAGAAGCCGCCAGCCCGGGCGTTCGGCCGCCAGGCGCGTCGACAGGCTGGCGGTGACCGGCCCGGAGGCGGGCCACACCCATTGCCCGCGCCCGCTCACGTTTTCCGCCAGGGCGGCCGGACGGAAGACCTCGGCCTGTGGCGGGAACGGCCAGATCAGCCCTTCCGGGTGCAGCCGGCGCTGGACGACGAGAACCGCTTCTTCTGGACCTC
>DAIRVC010000001.1:0-55826 GCA_036803025.1 Anaerolineales bacterium | reverse complement strand
GGCGGGCGAGCTCCCACTGCGCTTGCCACTCTCCTCGGCGGCGCGGGCGCGCCGGGCTGGACCCCTGCTCGGCACTCCCCCACCGTGAGGCTGACCGGGACCAGGCCGTGCGCGTCGTCAGCACCCGGAATCCCTGGGAAAGATACAACGCCTGCGCGCCCGCGTTGTCAGCGTCCACCTGCAGCAGCACGCGCTGCGCATGCTGATCCCGCGCCAGGTCGAGACATCCCTGCACCAGGCGACGGGCGATCCCCCGGCGACGGAAGCCCTCCCGTACGGCGACGTTCGCCACCACCCAACGCTCGGGAAACCCCTCGACGCGCAGCAGGCTGGCGTTGCCGACCAGGCGGCTGGCGTCTTCCCAGACGAATCCCAAGGGAGGCGACATCGACGGCAGGAGCATCCAGCCGACGAGCCAGCCCATCCATCCGGCGCCCCCGACCCAGCGCATCTCGCGCAGCATGCGCCGGCCATGGCCATCCAGGCGGCCGGCGAAGACGTCCCCGATCAAGCGCGCCACGGCAGCCAGGTCGCGGCGCCCGTCGATGGGGCGCATCCCGCTGCGATTGGCCCGCGTGCGGCTGAGGATGGCGGCGGTCAAGCGCCGGGCTCCAGCGCCTGCAGGAGCTTCTCGGCCTCATCCACGCTGATCGTCCCCTGCTCGAGCATACGCAGGACGGTCAGGCGCTCCTGTTCGGAGGCATCGGCCTTCGCCGCGGGGCTCGCATTCTCGAAGGCTTCGCCGCGCGGCAAGCCGTCGCGCCAGCCTTCCCCCCGGCCGGACGACTCAACACGTACGCGCGCCCGCACCGCCCGCCGCTGGGCACGGTCCGTCGCCCGCCGGATGTCGCGCGACAAGCGGTCGGTGTCGATCCCTATCGGCCCGCCCTCGATGGCTTCCAGGCTTGCCTCCACCTGGGCCAGCGCCGCCTCCATTTCGGCTTCGACCTGTGAGCGAATCTGGTCGCTCAGATCGACATCCGCGCCGGCCCACTTGCCAGCCCCGCTGACCTTCAGGTCCCCCCCGCTGGTCAGCTCGATCAGCGCTTCGGCAGTCCCCATCTCCAGCGTGACGACCTCGCCGCTACGCCCGGTCACGCCCTTGGCGCCGATATCCAGGTCGCCGCCCGCTTTGAGCACCAGGCGCGCCGAAGCCTCGTCCGGCAGCCGGCAGGCCAGGTCGCCGCCGGCGTGCGCCACACAGCGCCCGCCGGGCACCGGTGTCAGGCGAAGCCGGGCGTCCCCGCCAGCCGTCACCTCCACGTCGCGACCGTCGCCCTCCATGACCAGGTCGCCACCCAAGGAGCGCAGCCTCACCTGGCCGTCGACCTGCTGAAGCACGGCGTCGCCGCCAATCCATTCGGCCGACAGACCACCGGCCACACGGCTCAGGACGGCGTCGCCGCCGACACGCGTCAGCGTCACCTTGCCGGCGCGTCGAAGAACCAGGTCGCCGCCGATGGTCCCGATGGCAAGGTCGCCGGACATTCCGGTCACCCGCACGTCGCCGCCGACACTGTCGGCGGTGACCAGCGCGCCCGGGGGCAGGAAGACCAGACAGGCCGACCGGCAGGCGATCTCGATCCCGTCGCCCACCTCCCGCGCGCTGAGC
Source organism: Anaerolineales bacterium (assembly GCA_036803025.1). Lineage (GTDB taxonomy): Bacteria > Chloroflexota > Anaerolineae > Anaerolineales > E44-bin32 > DAIRVC01. Next base: position 54,214 of record DAIRVC010000001.1, on the reverse strand, counting down.
GCGCCGCGCGGCCCGGCCTGCGCCTCGACAGTGGTCCCGCCGCGCCCCGTCAGACGCAGGTCCCCACCGACGGACGTGATATGCACCTTGGGGTTTTCTCCGCCCTCGAGATTCACGGACTCCATGCCCACCCTCCCCGTTCTCGGCCGGCGCAGCTAGATCTCCCGCTGCAGCAAGCGCATGGCTTCCTCGGAGGTAATCCGCCCGCCGGCGAGATCGTCCAGGATGCGGTGCCGCTCGTCATCTGAAAGCACCGGCGGCTCGGGCCCGAGCGGAAACCCAAGACTGCGGATCACTTCGTTCAAGCGAGAGCGCAGCGTGGGGTACGACAGCCCCAACTCCTTCTCCATGCGGTTCAGGCGCCCCTCGCAACGCACGAAGGTCTCGAGGAAATCCAGCTGCTCGGCTGACAGGCGACCCAGCCGGCCGACCTCGAAGTGCCCCTCGAGAGTCGTGTCGCACGACCTGCAGTACAACCGGGTGATCTCCAACGGCTCACTGCACACCGGGCACGTCGTCGGGACACGGTTCACCACGGCCCTCCCAAGGAAATCCACATAGAACTCAATATTCTTGAGGGCATTATACGATACTTGCCATGGGAGTCAATGCGCGCTTCAATATCCTCGATTTGGTGGATGAAGCCCTGCTGGGAAGGCTCCCAGCCCCTGGAGGCCCGCAGGATGGACCCGCCAGGAGCCGGACGCCTGCCGGCCGGGGCGGTCTGATACAATCGCCCCAGCCGATCCCGCCCGCGGTGCCTATGACGCGCCTGTTCATCCCCGGACCCACCGATGTCTCGCCTGAGACCCTGGCGGCGCAGACCCGACCTATGGTCGGGCACCGCAGCCAGACGATCACCGATCTGTTCGCCCGGCTCCAGCCCGGCCTGCAACAGGTCTTCAACACCCGTCAGCGCGTCCTGATCAGCGCCTCATCCGGAAGCGGCCTGCAGGAGGCGGCGGTGCGCAACTGCGTCGCCGAACGCCTGCTGGTCTGCATTGGGGGGGCCTTTGCCGAGCGCTGGTTCGACATCGCCTGCGCCAATGGCCTGCCCGCCGACCGCCTCGATGTCGACTGGGGCCAGCCGCACACGCCTGACCTGCTCGAGAAGGCGCTGCGCGGCCGAACGTACGACACGCTGGCCATCGTCCACAACGAGAGCTCGACTGGCGTCGAGAACCCACTGTCCGAACTGGCCGCCCGCGCGCGTCGGGTCAATCCGGACTTGGTGATCCTGGTCGACGCGGTCTCGTCCGCAGGCGGGGTCCGCCTGGAGATGGATGAGTGGGATCTCGATGTCGTCCTGACCTCCTCACAGAAGTGTTTCGCGCTGCCGCCCGGCTTGGCCTTCGCCGCGGTCAGCGATCGGGCTATGGCGCGCGCCCGTGCGATCCCACACCGCGGCTGGTACTTCGATTTCGTCCTGCTCGACCACGCCCTTTCCCAGAACACCACGCCGGCCACCCCGGCCATCTCCCTCCTGTACGCACTCGAAGTGCAGCTGACGCACATGCTGGCTGAGGGCCTGGATAGGCGCTACGCTCGACACCAAGCCATGGCTGCCCGCGTCCAGGATTGGGCGCAGGCGCGCCTCGGCCTGCTCGCCCGCGAGGGTTATCGCTCTAAGACGGTCACAGCCATCAACAACACGCGCAATCTGGACGTCAATGAGCTGAATGCATGTCTGGCCCGCCACGGTATGGTGATCGCCAACGGGTACGGGCCGCTCAAGAACCGCACCTTCCGCATCGGCCATCTGGGTGAGACCCGGCTCGACGATGTCGAGCGCCTTCTTGGCCACATCGACGCCTTCCTCGACGGGCAAGCCTAGTCAGTCCCGGCGACTCTTCGGCGCCACCACCCATGCGGTCCACCGGGCCCCCCTCCCCACTCACGCTCTCCCCTCGTTGGCTCGGGGCTTTGTTCCTGCTGGCTTTGGTGCCGCGCCTTGCGCTTGCCCTGACCTTCCTCGACCTGCCCCTTGGTCTGGACGACATGTTCCAGTACGACATGCTCGGTCGCTCGTTGGCTGCCGGCGACGGCTATCGCTGGTATGGGCGCAGCGATGTCGAGCAGCTGCGCCCGTATCTGGACCGGTACTACGGTGTCGACCTGCCGACCGACTCCGTTCCCGAGGCCGGATACCTGACGACCTTTCGCCCGCCTGGTTACCCCTTCTTCCTGGCGGCTGTCTACGCCGTCGTCGGGATGACCGACCGCCTGGCCGCGGTGCGGCTGATCCAGGCCCTCCTGGGAGCGCTGCTCGCTCCCGGGACGGCCGCGTTGGCTGTCGCACTTGGCCTGCGGTTGCCCCCCGCCCGCATTGCCGGCGCGGTCGTTGCGCTGTACCCGATCCTGTGGGTGTACCCGATCGGGCTGGCCTCCGAGAATGTCTACCTTCCGGCGCTCCTGCTGGGGTTGCTCTTCCTCCTTTTCGCCGACCGCTCCAGGCGCTGGCAGTCGGCCGCACTGGCAGGCCTCGCGCTCGGGTTCGCCACCCTCACCCGCGGCGCCCTGGTCCTCTTTCTGCCGCTGGCCGCCGCGTGGTTGGCCTGGCCGCTCTCCACCCGACCCGGCCCATCGCGCGCCCGCCTCTGTCGCAGCCTTGTCCTCGCCGCAGCCGCAAGCCTGGTCCTGCTTCCCTGGATGATCCGCAACAGCCTGCTGCTGGGACGGCCAGCCTTTGTCGACAACTCCGCCGGCTACAATCTGTATGTGGGCTATTACCCCCAGGGGGATGGCGGGTTCAACACCACCGCTGCGGTTCAGCCGCTGCGGTTCCTGGACGACGGCCAGCGCGATCGCTGGGCGACCGCACAAGCGCTCGGCTTCGTCCGCGACGACCCGTCGCGGGCCATCTGGCTCTTGGCCTCGCGCATGACGCACTTCTGGGGACTCGAGGACCGAGAACTGATCTACTTCTACAGCAACGGCTTCCTGGGAGAGATCCCTCAACCGTGGCTCGGAGCCGCCTACCTGTGGCTGGTCCTGCCCTGGATCGGCGTCAGCCTGGCGGCGCCGTGGGGCATGGCCTGGGCTGTGGAGGGTCGCCCGCGTGCGTTAGCCCTTGCCCTTGTCGGCACAACCTTGCTGGCCTACATCCCCATCCTGGCTGAGGCCCGCTTCCACTTGCCGCTCGTACCCCTTCTGGCGGCCTACGCCGCGGGCGCCTGGACCAGTGTGCATCCGGTGCGCCGACTAGTCACCGATCTGCGCCGTCGGCAGACCGGCACCTGGCTGGTTCTGGCGGCCACGCTGATCCTGATCGTCATGTTGACCTGGGACGTGGCGCGCGACCTGCCGCGCCTCATGACCGCACTCGCCGCCGGCGGCAGTCGACAGCACTTCGGCTACTGACCCAGGCTTCACTGACGGATCTATCCTGTTGAGAGGGACGCCATCTGTGGAACGGCTGGAGCTCACCCTGAGCGGCGCCGCCTACGGCGGGGAAGCCTTCGGCCGCGAGGCGAACGGGCGCATGGTCTTCGTCCCCTTCGCCGCGCCGGGCGAACGCATCCTGGCTGAGGTCACCGAGGCGCATGAGCGTTGGGCGCGCGCTCGCCTGGTCGAGGTCCTTGAATCCTCGCCCGACCGGATCGCGGCCCGCTGCCGGCACTTCATGCATTGCGGCGGGTGTCACTACCAGCACTTGACATACACGGCGCAGTTGGCCGCCAAGCGTGAGATCGTCGCCGCCCAGCTGCGGCGACTGGGCGGATTCGTCGACCCGCCCGTTCAGGCGACCGTCGCCTCACCGACCCCCTGGAACACGCGCAACCATATGCAGTTCTCGGTCGATGCCGGCGGGCGTCTGGCGCTCCAGGCGGCCGGCTCACAGCGTATGGTCACCCTCGAGGAGTGCCACCTGCCTGTGCCGCCGCTGGCCGACCTGTGGCCCCGGCTCGACCTCGCCCCGATCGCAGGGCTGCGGCGCGTGGTGCTGCGCTGTGGGGCCGACGACGAGTGCCTGATCCTGTTCGAGGCCGACCGCGAGCCCGATATCGAGTTGGCGGTCGACCATCCTACGTCGGTCGTCTGGTCGTGGCCGACGGGGTCGGTTGTGCTGGCCGGCACCGACCACCTCGTCATGCAGGTCGGGCCGCACCTCTTCCGCGTCTCGGCCGCCTCCTTCTTCCAGGTCCACAGCGCACTGGCCGCCGAGCTGGCTGCCCGCGCCCTGTCCTCTTTGACTGTCACGCCCGGGCAGACGGTCTTCGACCTGTACGCCGGTGTCGGGCTGTTCAGCGCCTACCTGGCCGACGCCGGCGCACAGGTGGTCGCCGTCGAGGAGTCGGCCAGCGCCTGCGCCGACTTCGAGCACAACCTCGGCCGATTCGAGGCGGTCAGTCTGTTCGAGGCTTCGGTGGAAGAGGCGCTCCCGGCCATCGACGCGCGACCGGATGCGGTTCTTATCGATCCGCCGCGCGCCGGATTGGGATCGACCGTGGTCAAGTCGCTCCTGGCGCGCCGCTCGCCCCGCCTGGTCTATGTCTCCTGCGATCCGGCGACCCTGGCACGCGATGCTCGCCAGCTGGCGGATGGGGGCTACCGGCTGGACAGCGTCACCCCCTTTGATCTCTTCCCACAGACTTTTCATATCGAGACGCTCTCCGTCTGGACCCTCTGACCGGCCGCGGCCCGCCTCGGCGATTGAGGTCCAGCGGGATCGAATCCGCCGGCCCGGATCCGGCTGCCAGCCTGATAGAATGCGGGCGCGCCGCCGGGCCGTGGTCTGCTGGGCCGGCACGCAATCCATGAAGGGGTCCTGGTGTGCCCATGAGCGAAGAGCGATTGGCCTTGGCGATCGGGCTGGCCCGGCAAGCCGGAGCGCTGCTGCGGGAGGGCTACGGCAAGTCGATGCATGTCGACCGCAAGGGCGTGGTCGACCTGGTGACCGAGTACGATGTGCGCAGCGAAGAGATCATCCTGGACGGTCTGCGGCGTGCCTATCCGGGGGACGCCGTTCTGGCGGAGGAGAGCGGCGCCAGCGGCAGCGGGGAGTGGCGCTGGCTAGTCGATCCGCTGGACGGAACCTCCAATTTCGCGCATGGCCTGCCCATCTTCTCGGTCTCCATCGCCTGCGCGCACAACGGTCGGACGATCCTGGGCGTCGTCTACGACCCGCTACGCGATGAGCTCTTCGCCGCCGGCCTCGGACAGGGCGCACTACTGAACGACCAGCCGGTGTCCGTCTCGGCCACGCATGCGCTGGATGATTGCCTGGCAGCCACAAGCTTCCCCTACGACCTGCGCAGCAACCCCGACAACAACCTGGCGCAATTCGCGGCTGTGTGCCTGCGGACCCATGACGTACGGCGGCTGGGCTCGGCGGCCATCAACCTGGCTTATGTCGCTGCCGGCCGGGTGGACGCCTTCTGGGGCATGCGACTATCCGCCTGGGATCTAGCCGCCGGGCTGCTGCTGGTACAGGAGGCCGGCGGGCGGACGTCGCGCATGGACGGCCAGGCGGACCCCCTGGCCGAGCCGAGCTCGATTCTGGCCAGCAATGGATTGCTCCACGACAGCCTGCTGGAAGTGCTTGCGGGCTAGCGCGCCGCTTGTACCGCTCGACCTTGAGGTAGGTCCTCTCGAAGCAAGCGCTCGATCGCATCGAGCTTGAGGCGGGAGGTCAAGTCCAGGCTGAGCGGAGTCACCGCGACCACCCGGTCCACTCGCAGCGCGTAGGTGTCCGAGTCCGGCTCCAAGGCCGAATCGTCCACGTCGATCTTGTAGCCGACGCCGGCCCGGTCCTCCAGCCGCTGGCGCACAGGTCTCACCGGCACGAAGTAGCGCGCCCGCGATAGGCGCGTCACCCGCCAGGGAGTCTCGGCCGTCGCTTCGGCCGGCACGTCGACTTTAAGCACATCCAGATCGGCCGGGCGATCCAACTGCAGCAGCAGTTCAGCGAAAAGGCGGGTGAAATGGGCTGCGCCGGAGAAGTCGGTCTCGGGCGAGTGCGTGAGGTGAAGGGCCGGATCGGTCTCGACTGAGATCGCCAGCGCCGGCACGCCGGCGGCGGCGCCTTCCAGCGCTGCCCCGACCGTCCCGGAGATCGTCACGCCCGTGCCCAGGTTCTCCCCGTAGTTGATCCCCGAGACGACCAGGTCGGGCTTGCGCGGCATCAGTTCCAGGATGCCGTGCTGCACCGCTTGGGCCGGCGAGCCGCCGACCGCGTAGACGGTCCAGCGCTTGCCGCCGACCTCGACCTGCTCCTGCCGGATGCGGCCGTCCGAGCCGAGCGGCATGCCGCGGCCGGCACCGGAGGATTGCTCGCGCGGCGCGGCGACGGTGACGAAGCCGATGCGTTCCAGCGCCTCGGCCGCCGCCCACAACCCGGGCGAGCGGATACCATCATCATTGGTCAGCAGTATTTGCGGTTTGTGATCGTTTTCCATTTCGGAGTCCTGCGGTCATGATACCAGCCGACGTCCTGGCGGTCAATGAACCGCGCGCGCCGAAAGCCTCGCGCCCGCCTGGGCAGGCGGGGTTTCGTCGACGGAGGCTGCGCGGGTTGAACGGATGAAATGCGCCGGCTAGGCTTCGGCCCGCGATTCGGCCGCCAGCTGCTCGAAGAACGCCGTCAACGCCGCGTGGCGGCGTTCGCCCAGCCGGCGGGCCGCCTCGGTCAGCAGGCGTTCGCGCACATGGCGCAGCTTGAACAGGTACTCATGGTAGGCGCTGTGCTCCTCCCCGGGAGCTTCCCGGCCGGTCTCCAGGAACTGCGCTGAAGGCTCGCTGTAGACCGGCAGGCCGGCCTGCACGGCGTAGCCGATCGTCCGCGCCGCGCCGAACGCGCCCATCACGTCCAGCTTGTCGGCATCAAACAGCACGCGCGCCTCGGCCGTCTCCGGCCGGTCGTGACCGCGGAAGCGATGAGCCCGCACGCAGTGTTGCACGGCGGCGATCCTCTCGGCCGGCCAGCCCTCCTGCGCCAGCACCTCGCCGGCGAATTCGGCCGAGCGCTGCTCGTGCTGAGCCCGCGCCTGACCCTGGCCCGGGTGGGCTCCCGCAGCATCGTGCAACAAGGCCGCGGCGCGCAGGATCTCCAGGTCGGCACCTTCCTCACGTCCGAGCCGCTCGGCCAGCCTCAGCACCCGCAGGACATGATCGAAACCGTGCACCGGATCGCGCGGGTCATACCAGGCCCGCGCCTGTTCAATGCTCGGCATGTGCCTCTCCTGGACCCCGATCGTTGAGCAGTTCATCCGGGCTGGCCGGTCGAGCCCTCCCGGTCAGTTGCTGCAGGGCGGTCCGTAGCATCGGCTGCCCAAAGAGCGTCTCCGCTGTCGGCCCGACCGCCACCACGCTCCCCCGATCCAAGATCATCGCCCGATCCGAGTACGCCGCGGCGAACTCGACGTCGTGCGTCGCCAGGACGATGGCCATGCCCTCGCCCCGCCACCGATCCAGCAGGTGCCCGATCTCCTGCTGTGCCAGCGGGTCGATCCCCAGGGTTGGTTCGTCCAGCAGGACGACGCCCGGGCGTGCCACCAGCACTGCGGCAATGGCCGCCCGCTGCTGCTCTCCGGCAGAGAGGTCACGCGGATAGTGACTGGCCACTTGCGTCAGCCCCAGGTCTCGCAGCAGCGTTTCCGGCGGGAGGGGCGGCGCCTCCTCCAGCCCGTGATTCCGCAGGGTGATCCACAGCTCCTCCAGCAGGCTATCGGCGAAGAGCAGCGCCGAGGGCCACTGCGGAACATATCCGATCCGGCGGGCACGCAGCGGGACCGGCGTCTCGTCCAGTCGTTCCCCATCCAGCCTGACCTCGCCGTGCGAGGCTCGCAGCAGGCCCATCAGCACGCGCAGCAGCGTCGACTTGCCCGAGCCGTTCCGGCCCAGCACGGCCAGCACCTCGCCCGGCCGCACCTCCAGTCCGACCTCCACAAGCGCCGGGATGCCATTGTAGGCGAACGAAAGCCCGCTCGCAGACAGCCGGGCCTGGCCTGCCGGGAGCGATCGTCCCGCGCCCGGCGCAAGACCCAGCACTTTCCGGCGCAAGGTCTCCAGCGACTCCGGGCTGATCGGCGCCGGGAGTCCCCACGCCCGCGATAGCCGGGACAGCGGGGGCCCAAAGGGCATGCGCTCGAGGATGGCGGCGGGGGGGCCGGCCATTCCGGCGCCCGTGGTCTCCGGGAGATAGAATACACGGTCCACGGCCGCAAGAAGCCGGCCTAGCCGATGCTCGGCGATCAGCGCGGTCAGGCCCAGCCTGTGCCGCAACTCGGTCACCCAGGCCAAGACGGCTTCGGCCGATTGCCCGTCGAGTTGCGAAGTCGGTTCATCCAGGACAAGCAGCTGCGGCTGTCGCGCCAGAGCGGCTGCAATCGCCACGCGCTGCTGCTCACCACCGGACAGCCGGTCGAGCGGCCGATCGACGAGGCCCGTCAACTCCAGGCGCTCCAAGATATCGCCCACGCGCTGGCGGATGGTTGCCGCCGCGAGGCCGGCGATCTCCAGGCCGAAGGCAATCTCATCAGCGACGGTCGAGGTCAGGAATCGGCCCTGCGGCTCCTGGAAGACCAGGCCGGCTTTGCCGGCCAGAAGCGCCGGCGCGGCGCTGCGGGTATCCAGCCCGCCGACCACAACCCGGCCTGCAAAGCGGCCGCCGTAGAAGCGCGGCACCAACCCGTTGCAGGCGCGCAGCAGTGTCGATTTCCCGGATCCCGATCGGCCGGCAACCAGGACCGCTTCGCCCGCCTGGACGTGCAGGTCTATATCCTGCAGCGCCGGCCGCTGCCGCTGCGGGTAGGTGTAGGTCAGGCCCTCAACCGCCAGCATGCGCGCCTCGTGTGCCCGGCAAGCAGAGCGGCAAGCCCAACAGCAATACGGCCAGCGCCACCCCAACGGCGAAGTCCGGCCAGGCGGCACGCGGGTACGGGTAGTACGCCAGGGCAGCCGGCGCAGCAGCGGCGAGGAACATGCAGACCGCCAACACGCCCAGCGCCACGCCGCTCAGCAGGGTATCTGCGCCCCGCCAGACGTCGGGGCGATAGCGTCCTTCGGCCGGGCGTCGAGACCGCCCACCGGCCAGGAACGCGACCGCCAGCAGGAGCAGGCCGATGCCTGCCAGGCCTCCTGCTGGCAGAGTCAACACGACGACCACTGCGGCTGAGAGCAGCAGCCAGCCGGCGGCGGCCAGCCAACCCCGCCCGCGTGGCGGCCCGTCCCCCTGCCAGCCTCGCGCCACCATCCCCTCGGCCAGTCCCATGGCCCCCTCCAGGCTGAGGACGACCAACGGGGTGACGATGCCCGGCAGATCGCGCAGCCCGCGCGGTTGACGGCCGCGCACCTGGTGGGCCTCCTGAATCGCGGCGAAGGAGCGCCTGGCCTGCGGCGCGACGGTCAACGCGATCGACGCGCTCAATCCCACCGGATACAACCCGCGCGGCATGCGCCGCAGGATGTCGGTCGGCTTGACGGCCGCGCCGAAGACGGAGAAGACGGCCATCAGGCTGGCGATCTGCACGCCGGCCGACAGCCCGAACAGGAGCCCTTCCAGCGTATACGGCCCGCCGATCCAGCGCAGCGGCAGATGCAGGAGAACCGTGTCGCCGACGCGGCTCAAGAACAGGTTGAGGAGACCTGGAAAAGCCACCAGGCTCAGGTAGAGGCGCAGGCGCGGCCAGTTCAGCCGCTTCGCCGTCAGCCGCGCGTGCAACGCGATCGCCAGCGTCCCCAGGATGGCCAGATACCAGGGATTGCGAACCAGCAGCCCGACCGCCGCGGCGCTGGCCGTCCAGGCCATCCAGGCCGCCGGGTGCAGTCGCGAGGGCGAGAGGGCGGAGCGGACCGGGTGCCCTTGGTCCGCTCCGTTCCCGGCTTGCATGCCCACAGTCATCCTCGCCGCCGGGCCATGATCAGGCTGGCAGCCAGCACGACAGCCAGGACTCCCAGGACGACCAGCGCCGTCCCTGTCGGGGTCGTCCGCGGGGCAGGGGCGAGATCGCCATCGCGCGCCGCGACCTCCGCGTAGGTCAGGCCGGCCAGGGCCGGGATAGCCTGCAGCGTGGCGAGCACGTTGTCGGTTCCCGTGGCTTGATTAAAGTAGAAGGCCCCGCTCGGACCTTGCAGGCCGAGCAGCGTTCCCAGCGGATCTCCCCAAGCGGCCAGATCTTCGCCGGCAGCCAGCAGCGCCTGAATGGCCAGGGCGGTCGAGTTGGCGTCGGTCTCCTCGCCAAACGGGCTGGGCTTCTGGTAGGTCCAGCCGCCGTCCTCGTTCTGGGTCAGGCGCAAGTTTTCGACTGACGGGCCGATCTGGTCCCCCGCGCCGGAAGCGACGAGCGCCTGGATCGCCAGCGCGGTGGTGTTGCTGTCGCCGGCGCCCGGCGTCCGGTCGCCCGTGAACGAGAATGAGCCGTCGTCCAGGCGCGCCGCCAGCAGGCCGTCGACCGCGCCAGCCGGCAGCGGCTCGTCCGCGGCGGCCAGCGCGATCAAGGCCAGGGCGCTGTCGAAAGGCCCGCCGCCGAAGAAGCCGTTGCCCGGATCGAATCCATTGACGACCTGTGCGATCAAGTCAGTCTGGCCGAAGGTGCGCGGATCGAGGCCGGCCGCGGTCACCGCCATCGCCACCTTGGCCGCCTCGCCCGCCCCGCTCAGGTTCCCCAACTGAGCCGCCAGCGCATCGATCGGGGTGTGCCCGTTCAGCGACCAGGCGGCCGGATCCTCGCCTGCCGCGACCAATGCCAGCACGGCGTCGGCCGTGGCCCCGAGGTTGCTGCCCTCGGCGAATCCGTTGGTGAAACCGCCGTCCTCTTGCTGCCAATCGTGCAACGACTCGACGGCACGTTCGATGTGTGCGTCGTACTGCGCCAGCGCCGCGCCCGGGAGCATCAGCGCCGCAGCCGCCAGCGCTGCCAGCATGGATTTGACCTTCACGTCGTTCTCCTTCGCCCGGGCGGAGGCTCGCGCCCGGGGCGGTTGTAGGGATGTGGATCCTGGAGCCGCGCCTCCCGCCTGGCGGGAAAAGGGAAGGCCTTCCCTTGAGACGGTCAGGGGAAGGCCCACGTTGGATAGGACATGCGCCACCTCCTTTCCGCGAAGGGTGTTCGCGTCGCGGGCCGAGGCGGGTATCCTGGCTCGGGCGGGTCACCTGACCACGCCCCTACAGTTGCGGGACAGCGCCGGACTTCGGCCGCGTTGTGCGGCAGTGACCGGCTTCCCCTGGGTGGCCGTCGCATCCGGGCAAACGGCCACCTCGGCCCTATCGGTTCGGTTGTAAGCGGAGTATCGCACCAGCTGCGGCGCGAGTCAAGCCGGGGTGCTCTAGCCTTGGCAACGCGGGCAGTAGTAGCAGGCGCCTCCCAGGTACTGGATCTTGACGATCTTCGTCCGGCAGGTCGGGCATGGGCGGCCGGCGGCGAGCTTGTCCATCAGCCGCTGGTAGCCGCCTGGGTTGCCGTACAGGTCCACTTCGTCAGAACGTCCACCTCGGCGGGTGACCTCGGCCACCGTGTGCACGATCGCCCTGTACAGATCCCGCCGCTGGGCCCTGTCGAGCTCATCGATCGGATGGCGCGGCGAAAGCCGGGCGGCGAAGAGGATGTCCTGGGCGATGGCATTGCCCAACCCGGGGATCAGCTGGTCCTGTGTCAGCAGCCCTTTGGCGGTCTTCTTGTCGAGGCGCAGGGTATCGTCGATCAGCGCCGAGAAGTATTCCAGGGTGAATTCGGGTTCGTTGGGCGCCGGGCGCATGTCCCGGATATACTTCCGGTCGCGCTCCTCGCCCGCTCGATGCAGCTCCATCGCCCCCCACATCAGTGTAGTCTCGCTAAGTGACGAGCCGTCGTGGAAGGTCAGCAGGAGATGGCGCCGGGCAGGCAGCGCCGCCCCGGGCGCGTGATAGAGAAACCTGCCGCCGAATTCGCCAAACAGCAGCATGAAGCCCGGCTCGAGCGGGATGAACAGCCATTTGCCGCGCGCGTACGCCCGGCCGATCGTCTTGCCGCGTGCCAGCGCGGCGAACTCGGCCGGCGTGCGGTTGTACCAGACGAACTTGTGAGCCACGGTTCCCAGCGCTGCTTCTTTGACACGCTTTCCAGCCAGGGTCTCGTTGACCTGTCGGGCAAGTGTCACAACCTCTGGAAGCTCAAACATGCCAGACCCTCCCGCGGGCGTGACGGCGCGCTCCCGCCTATGGGGCGAGGATTTCGATCTCCCGCCAACCGATCCAGGACGGGCTGACCGTCGTCACCACACGGACGTAGCGCACCCCTTCGAGCGCCGTCGCCGGATGGTATTCGAGCACCTGGCCGTCCGATGTCGAGCCATCGAAGACCTGAAGCTCCGCAAGCTCCCCCGCCACGGCGCCGCCCAACAGGGTGTGGCGCGTTCGGCCAGCCGGGGACTGCGAGACCACCAGGCGAATCTGCGCGATCGTGACCGGCTCACCGAGATCGATCTCGATCCACTGTGTGGCGAAATCGCCTGCGCCCCACCAATCGGAGGTGACCCCATTGATGCTATTGGAGGCGGGATTCCCGGGCAATGATCGGGAGGCGCGCGCCGTTGCACCCAGCGCCAGGTTGGTCTCGAAGAAGGGGAAGTCGCCCGGCCGGCAAGGGTCCGGCCGAGTCCTCGGGGAGAGCACCTCGTTGATCAGGCCGCCATCGGCAAGTCCGTTGTAAAAGTCCCCCTGCTCATCGCTGTCCCACGTCCACAGCAGCCAGCCGTCGAAACCGTACTGACACGAATCCACTTGCCAGTCGTGAAGCGCGCGGGCCGCGGCGGAGGCGGAAGCGTACGTCGACCGGGCGGAGCCGAACTCGCCCATGATGACCGGACGAAGCAGCAGGCCTTCCATACCGAAGTTCTCGACCAACTCCCCGAGCCCGTATCCTCCGGGATAGGGGTGGAAATCCAGGAAGTCGACCGATGACTCCCAGATCGCCGCTTCGGTCCGGATGTAGCGTGGCGCGCTCGGCCAGGGATTCGGGCTGTCGGGCGGGAAGAAACCGACCGTTACCAGCGCGGTCGGGTCGACCTCCAGGATAGCGCCCCGGATCTGATCGATCCAGGCCACCAGGCCCTCGTCCATCATCCGCTGGCGGTCCTCGTCGGAGGCCATGTCGTACGTGCGGCCGCTTCCCGCCACGACCGATCCGCTCGAGAGACTCAGCGGGGGGGCGTTGGTCTCGAAGAAGAGCTCGTTGCGCAACTCGTAGGCGAAGATCGCCTCCAGCGGCGCGTTCTGCTCTCTCAGAGCGGCGATCAGGTCCTGCCAGAAGGCCCGCCCCACCAGGATTCCGCCGCGCCGCAGGTGGGAGCTGTTTGTCCCCCCAAAACTGGCGCTCCAATCCGTATCGAGCAGGTCGATGTAGTGAGCCGTCCCCGGCTCTGCGTCCGTTGTCAAGATGACGAAGATCTCGTGCGCGCTCGCCCTCTGGAGGAACTCCGCCACGTTGGCGACGTAAGCAGCCGACAGCCTGCCGGCGGCATCCCCGATGCACGTCTCGCGGCAACCGCCGTTGAGAAAGACCCGCACGACGTTGTAGCCTTCGTCCTGCATCCGGCTGAGCGCCTGCTCCGCCGCCAGGGGGTCGTAGGCGCCGACGTTGAAGGTCGAGTGGTAGACCATCGTCCCGCCGGAGAGCGACTGTTGGGAGCCCAGGCGGATGTAGTTGTTGCCGCGCGGGACGAACGTCTCTCCTGTCAGCCGATCGTAGAACTCCCCCACCCCGCCGACCACCCGGATGCCGATCCGATGGGGGGAATCCGGCTCACTCGCGGTGGGCTCGGAGGTCGCCGCTGCGGTCGCTGAGGCCGCGGCCGTGGGCGAAGGTGCGGCGGCCTGGCAGCCCCCGACCAGCGCCGCAACAACGACGATTAGAGTCAGATAGGCCGATCGGCGCAGAACCATGGGCAACTTCTTGAGCCGCACGAGCCTCAGCCGTGCCCCCTGATCGTCAAGCGGAGAACGAATCCCAGATCCCAACACCGGGCGACCTCACGCCGGTCCGCATCCCCGCGCCGCCTTTCGGCCCCAGTGCGATCACCCAATCGGCGGCCTTTACCGCGTCCAGATTGTGTTCGACCACGATCAGACTGTTGCCGGCCTTCACCAGACGGTATAGCACACCCAGGAGACGAGCGGTATCCGCCGAAATGTCGACCATCATGGTCGTGCCCGACCATCCCGACTGCCTACCTATGCCCTGTTCTTGTGAACCAGGCGGCATTCTCCGCCGGCGTTCCGGTCGGGGCAAGGTTCGGCGCCTCGAGCACACTCCCGCCCGGTGCAGCCTTCTCGCGCGGGCCCTCGCCCGTCACCTCAGGCGAAACGCTCCCGGCTCTCGAATTCGTCGTCGGCTGAAGGTTCTCACGGTCGATCGCGGCTGTCAGGCGGGGCTTGGTCTCGACGACGAGGCCCAATTACTCCATCGCCAGGGGCCGGCGCCACACTCCAGCACCCACGGCCCCTTGCAGTATCAAAGCTCCGTGGGGCGCGAAAGCCACACACTGAAGGCCGCACCTCGACCCGGCTCGCTGTCGACGGTGATGCGACCACCGAGCCGCTCCACAATCTCCTTGCATATTGCCAATCCCAAGCCGGTGCCGGGAGCCATGGCCTTCCGCGCCGCCTCTCCTCGAAAGAACCGCTCAAACAAGCGCGGCCGGTCTTCCGCCGAGATGCCTGGTCCAGTGTCGCGCACCGTGACGATTGCCCACTCGCGAGCCTGATCCTGTGCGAGGGCGGTCGAGACTGTCACTGTGCCGCCGGGTGGTGTGTACTGAAGCGCGTTGGCGAGGAGATTGGAGATGACCTGCGACAGCAGGACCGGATTGGCCAGCGCCAGCAGACGATCCGCCACAGGCGCATACGTGAGCGTAAGGCCGTACTCGGTGGCGAGAGCGGATCGGTCGACGATGAGATAGTCCACGATCTGGTTGACATTCAGCGGGGCAAGTTCGACCTTGGCCAGGCCTCGATCAACTCGCGAAAAGTCGAGCAGATCTACGATGATCTTCTCCAGGCGAGCCACTTCGCGGTCCAATGTCAGCATATAGACAACCCGCTTGTCAGGCCTGCCGCGCTCCAGGAGGCCGAGGTACAGCTTGATGTTCGTAAAGGGCGTGCGGAGTTCGTGATTGATGTTGGCTATGAATTCGTCCTTCACCCGGTCGAGCGCCTTGAGGCGCTCGTTTGCCTGAGCCAGCGCACGCGTCCGTTCCTCCACTCGAGATTCCAGGGTTTCCAGGACCTCCGCGCGAAACAGCGCATTGGCTGCAATCTCACCAATGACGTTCAGCAGCCGAAGCTCATTGCGGACGATCTCGGTCTTGCGGCCAATCCAGAGTGCACCAATCGTGCGTCCTTGCTCTGTGAGCGGCATGCCCACCACGCCTCGCAAGGGACCGAACAGGCTCGGCTGCGTGATCCGCGAGTCGGTCTGCGCATCAGCGCTGACGAAAGGCCGGCCGGTGGCGAACAAGTGCCCGAGAACCTCGTGGCCCGGCGGCAGCCGCATCCCTGTCCAGCTTGTCCATTCCCCCCTTGCCAACACAACGACTGATTCGCCCGTGGCCGTGTCGTACGCGACGAGGGCCGCGCCCTCGGCGTGGATCAAGCCGCGCACCTCGTCAACGATGACGGGCAGCATGTCGCCGCGCGTGGGGGAAGTCCGCAGCGCAGCCCCGATCGCGGCGATGGACTCCAACTCACGTTCCCGCCGAACGCGGTCAGTGATGTCGCGGATGTTGCATTGAATCACTCGCTTGCCATCGATCTGATAGATGTTGCTTACAAACTCCACATCTATGGGCCGGCCTCTCCTGGTTTCAAGGGGGAGGTGTTCGTAACGGATGTACTCCCTGCTCTGCAGCTCTCGAAAGGCCACCCGGCTCGCCTCAACATCCTTGAAGGGCCCGATCTCCCAAAGCTCCTTGCTCAGGAAGTCCTCGTGAGAATAGCCCAACATCTCCACCAGGAAGGGATTGACGTCCATGATCTGTCCGCTGTCTGCGTCAAGGATCAGGATGCCGTCCTTGGCCGTCTCGAAGAGCCGCCGGTATCGGGTTTCAGAAGCTTGCAGTGCCTCCTCCGACCTGCGGCGCTCGCGTTGCGCGGCTTCCATCTCCTGGATCCGCAGGCGCAGTTCGGCGAGTTCGCCCTCGAGTTGTGCTTTGGTCTTACGTCCCTCTTTCATCGTTCGTCTCCAGCGCCGTTCCTTCCTGACACATGCCGTTGGCCCAGTCCCGTCTTTCCCGGTCGCCGGGTCCGACCGGCTCACGCCTGGATTGCACCTGTCTGCGCTCGCAAGCGCTGTCTCCCCCGGTCGATCGGGAACACTCTCTTGGGCCCATGCCCAGGCGGGCGGCCGCCCAAGGGCCTCGTGCCGCCAAGTGCCGCCGCAGCTCTCGCACCTTCTTGCTGGGCGTTCCTTGCGGCGCGTGCCTGGCGCGACCAGCCCCATCCGGCGCGCCCATCACCCAGACCCCCGCTGCAGCGAGATAGCCTGGACCATGCGCCGGTTGAAGAGCACGCCGCCGGCAGCGAGCTGCACCCTTGGAAACAGCACCGCACGCAGCTCGGCCTCATAGGCGGCCACAAACAGCCGCTCGCCCTCCAGGACCAGCCCGGAGAAATCGAGCTTGCCGGCGCTCTCGACCAGCGCCCGGATCTCGTAGCCGGTCAGCAGGATGCGCACCCGGTGCGGAAAAGGCTTGGTGTAGCCGCCGCGCGCTCCGCCGGTCGCGCCGATCTCGCCCCGGCTGCCGACCGCCATGGCAGCGATCTCCGCCTTGACCATCCACAAGCTGGGCAGCGACTCGGCCTCCTCCGGCAGCTGGTGCAAGGCATGGATGTGGGCCGCCTCGATCTCGAGCGACGACTCGGTCAGCCGGTTGACAAAAGCGAACAAGCCCAGCGGCCCCGGATGAACCTGACCCGTAATATGATGGGTAGTGGTGAAGATCTCGAGCGAAGTCGGCCGCACCGCCATGGCGCACCCCCACCTGCCCGCCGGGAGGAATCCCCTCGCCAGTCCCTATCGCCATTCTAGAGCAGTTCCGCGTCGCACGCAACGAAGATCGGCCGAACGAACCCTTCCACTGTTCTCGGTGTATGTAATCAGAGGCATCTCCAGGGAGGACTCCCATGCACTCCCGCATCGTCCGTCTCTTTGGACTGGCCGCCGTCCTAAGCGTGGCCGCCTGCGGCTCGTCGCCGGCCTCCCCTGGCACGGCGCCCCGGACGCCGCCCCCGTTCGTCGCCCCCGGCGGCGATCCGCTGGCCGCCGGGCTGGTGGCCAGCGAACGGGCGGCTCTTGAACAGACCGCCGAGGCGACCCGCTACACGATCGACCTGCATCTGGCAGACGACCTGCGCAGCCTGACGGGCAGCCAGCGGGTCCTCTACACCAACCAGGAGACGGTCGCTCTCGACAGTCTGGTCATGCGGCTCTTTCCCGGCCTGATCGGCGGGACGGCGGAGGTGTCCTCCGTCCGCATCGGGGAGACTCCGGCGGATTTCGCGCTCGAACTGGGGGGCAGCCTCCTGCGCGTGCCCCTCGACCCCGCCCTCCAGCCGGGCGGGCAGCTGGAGATCTCGCTCGAGTTTGAGGTCGCCGTCCCGCAGGACAGCCAGTCTGGATACGGGCTGTTGACTCTCTCGGAAGGGATCTTGAGTCTCTCGCACTTCTACCCCATGATCGCCGTCTACGACGACGAAGGCTGGAACGTCGAGGACCCGCCCGATCACGCCGACATCGTCTATGCCGACGTCGCCTACTTCGAGGTCACTCTGGACGCGCCGGCCGATCTGATCCTGGCCGGCGCTGGACTGCAGACTGCACGCAGCCTGGAGGGCGGGCGCCAGCGGAGCACTTTCATCGCCGGGCCGGTGCGCGACTTCCATTTGGCCGGCAGCTCAGACTTCGAGGCACATAGCCTCACGCTCGGCGAGACAACACTGGTCAGCTACACCCTCCCGGCCTACGCCTCCGCCTCCGACAGCGTCCTCGAGTACGCCTCCGCCGCCGTGACATTCTTCAACCACCTCCTGGGCCCTTATCCGTACACGGAGCTGGATCTGGTCAGCATCCCCATCGACGCAATGGGCGTTGAGTATCCCGGCATCATCTCCCTCAATCTGGCGTTCTACGACCCCCAGGATGACACCTTTCCGCAGGGGTGGTTCGAATCCGTCGTCACCCACGAGGTCGCGCATCAGTGGGTCTACGGCACGGTCGGGAACGACCAGCTTGACGACCCGTGGCTGGACGAGTCGCTGGCGCAGTATCTGACGCTGCGCTACTTCGCCGACCGCTATGGGCCGCAAGGCGCCGACGGCTATCGCCAGGCGATGGTCGAGCGCTGGGAGCGTGTCGAGCGCGCCCCAATCCCGATCGGCCTGCCGGTGCGCGACTACACCCCGCTCGAATACGGCGCCATCGTCTACGGCCGCGGCGGTCTGTTCTTCGAAGCACTGGCCGAGGCCCTCGGGCAGCCGGCGATGGACGAGTTCCTGCAGGAGTACTACCGGACACAGCGCTGGGGGATCGCCACGCCGGAGAGCCTGCAAGCGCTGGCTGAAGCTCACTGCGGCTGCGATCTCGAGGCGCTCTTCCGGGAATGGGTGACGGCTGATTGAGACCGCCCGCCCGGCCGCCTGGCTGAATCGCCGGCGGAGAACACATCATTCGACCCTGATATAATCCGGGGCATGACCCGCAGCCCGATTCGCCCGGAGACCCGCGCCCATCTCCTTCAAGGCCTGGCCGAGCCCTCCCGCCTGGCCATCCTGCAGGCGCTGCGACGCGGGCCGGCCTGCGTCTCCGACCTGGTCGAAGAGACCGGCCTGACACAGCCGAACGTCTCCAACCACCTGGCCTGCCTGCGCGATTGCGGCCTGGTCAGCGCCCGTCCGCAGGGTCGTTTTGTGTACTACGCCCTGGCCGATCCGGATGTGCGCACCCTCCTGGAGCAGATCGACCGCCTCCTGCGGCGCACCGGCCCGCAGATCGATGCCTGCCCGCGCTATCAACCGGCCGAGTTGCGCTCATCACAGGCGAGGCGCTGATGTCCGGCACGGCGCAGGACCTGAGGTTGGGCGTGACCGGCATGGATTGCGCCGAGTGCGTGATGCACGTCGAGTCCGCCGTCCGCCAACTGCCGGGAATCACCGAGGCGCACGCACTGCTCGCCGCTGAGCGGTTGGAAGTGCGCTACGACCCCGGCCTAGTCACACCCGACGAGATCCGCGCCGCCGTGCTGCGCTCCGGCTACGGCGTCCAGTCCCCGGCCACACCAGCGCGCGTCGACCCGGCCAAGGCCCTCGGCCGTGCCGGCTGGCTGTTTGCCGGGCTGGTTACCCTGCTGATTACGGTCGAGGTGCTCGGCGAGCGGCTTGGCCTTCTCGAGACCGCGTTGGGTGGCCTGCCGGCCTGGGTTCCGCTGGCCGCAGTCGCCCTGGGCGGCGCCCCGATTTTCGTCAACGTGGCACGGGCGCTCTGGCATCGCCAGGTGACCGCACACGCGCTGATGACCTTGGGCGTGGTCGGCGCGCTGGCGGCGGGCGAGACATTGGCGGCCGTGGTGATCGTGTTCTTCATGCGCGTCGCCGACTACCTGGAGGGCGTCACAACGGAGCGCTCTCGACAGGCGATCCGAACGCTGATGGACCTGGCCCCGCCCGCCGCTCACGTGCTCACGGAAGACGGTCAAGTCGATCGACCGGCGGGCGAATTGCGCGCCGGCGAGCTGCTTGTGGTCCGGCCGGGTGAACGCGTCCCGGCCGACGGCCTGGTCGCCTCCGGCCGGGCTGCGGTCGACCAATCCCCGATCACCGGCGAGAGCCTCCCCGTCGAACGCGGTCCAGGTCAGTCGGTCTTCGCCGGAACGATCGTCCACGGCGGCGCCCTCCAGGTCCGCGTCACGCGCGTCGGCGCCGACACGACGCTCGGCCGCATCGTTCGCCTGGTCGAGCAGGCCGAAGCCAACAAGGCGCCCGTCCAGCGACTGGCTGACCGCTTTACGGCCTGGTACATCCCGATCGTCGCCTCGGCCGCGGCGGTGACCTACGCCATCGGGCGCGATCCAAGTGCCGCCGTCGCCGTGCTGTTGGTTGCCTGCGCCTGTGTGGTCGCCCTGGCTACCCCGACGGCTGTGATTGCCGCTGTCGGCCGGGCGGCGCGCGCCGGCATCCTGATCAAGGGCGGCCGCTACCTCGAGCTCCTGGCCCGCGTCGACACGCTCGTGATGGACAAGACCGGGACGCTGACGCTGGGCATACCGAGCGTGACCGACGCACTGGCGTTCGACGGTCGCTCGTCCGAGCAGATCCTGGAGTTGGCCGCCGCGGCCGAACGGCACTCCGAGCATCCCATCGCCGCGGCCGTGCGCCGCGCCGCGCCCGGGCCGGCCCACGACACAGGCGACGAGCAGGTATTTGAAGCCCTGCCGGGCCTGGGCGTGCGGACGGTCTGGAGGGGCATGGACCTGATCGTCGGCAGCCGACGCCTGCTGGCCGAGCGCGGCCTGCCCCTGCCTGACCCCGACGGTCAGATACGCGCCTGGGAGGCGGCCGGCAAGACCGTCTTCTACGTAGCTCACGGTCATCAGACCATCGGCGCGCTGGCCGTCGCCGACACGCTGCGCCCAGAGGTGCGTCGGTCCCTGGAGGAGCTTCGGGGGCTGGGCATCGAGCACATGCTCCTGCTGACCGGCGATACCGAGAGCACCGCCCGCAGCCTGGCCGAGACGCTGCAGGTCGACTACCGGGCTGAGATGCTCCCGGCCGACAAGATCGCCGTGGTGCGCGAGCTGCAGGCCAGCGGCCGGACCGTCCTGATGCTGGGTGACGGCGTCAACGACGCCCCGGCGCTGGCGCAGGCCGATGTCGGCATCGCCATGGGCGTGGCCGGTACCGACGCCGCGCTGGAGGCGGCCGACGTGGCCTTGATGAGCGACGATTGGCGCGCCGTGCCCGAAGCCGTCCGGCTGGGGCGGCGCACGTTCCGAGTCATCCAGCAGAACCTGGCGTTAGGCGTTGTCTATAACCTGCTCGGCATCGGTCTGGCGGCCTTCGGCCTGCTCCCACCGGTGGCGGCGGCGGCCGGACAATCGATTCCCGACCTGTTCGTCATGGCCAATTCAGCCCGGCTGCTGCGCTCCGCGTGAGCCTCGTCGCCGCTCGCCGGGATATCCATCATGCCGCGCCTGACTGCGCCGGCGTTACAATCAGTTCGGTCCGCCGGGTCGGCCCGGCGGGGCCGCAGTGTATTCATGATCAACGACCCACGATCGCAACCAGCTGACCTGCGCGACGGCTACGGCCGCGTCATCGACTACCTGCGTGTGTCCGTCACCGCTCGCTGCGACCTGCGCTGCGTCTACTGCACACCCGGCCCGCGCAGGCCGACCGCCGTTGAGCCGTTGACGGACGAGGAGATCCTGCGCGTCGCGCGGGCTGCGGCGCGCCTGGGCGTCCGCCGAGTCCGCCTGACGGGCGGCGAGCCGACGCTGCGCCCGGGCCTGACCGGCTTGATCGAGTCCATCGCCGGCATCGACGGCGTGGAGGAGGTCAGCCTGACGACCAACGGCCAGCGCCTGGCCGGCATGGCGCAGGAACTGGCGCGCGCCGGGCTGCGGCGCGTCAACGTCAGCCTGGACAGCCTTCAGCCCGAGCGCTTTCGCAAGATCACACGCGGCGGCGACCTGAGGCGCGTTCTGGACGGGCTGGCTGCAGCCGAGACTGCCGGGCTGACGCCGCTCAAGCTGAATGTCGTCGTCGTGCGCGGCCTGAACGACGACGAACTGGTCGATCTGGCGCTGACGACGGTCGAGCACCCCTGGCATGTTCGCTTCATTGAATTGATGCCGATCGGCAATCAGGGCGACTGGGGCGCCGATTATCCGGCTGCGGGCGACCGCTTCCTGCCGGTCGATGAGATGCGCCGCCGCATGGCGAGCCTGGCTCTCGAATCGTCAGAAGCTCCCCCGGGCGGCGGACCGGCGCGCAGCTACCGGTTGCGCGGCGCTAAGGGTACGGTCGGATTCATCGCGCCGCTCGGCGAGCGCTTCTGCCACGCCTGCAATCGCCTGCGCCTGACATCTGATGGCCGTCTGCGGCCGTGTCTGCTGTCCGGCGTGGACTTCTCGATTCGCGAGGCGCTGCACTCCGGGCTGCCGCTCGAACCTCTTCTCCTGCAGGCCGTCGCCGCCAAGCCCGAGGGGCACAGGCTCGACCGCGGCTGGCTGGCGAACGACCTGCACATGTGCGAGATCGGCGGCTGACATTCGGGCCGCCCGGCCGTCGCACGGCGGGCTGCTGAGCCAATCTGATGGATTGCCCGTGATCCGACCTCGGTCCATTCTGGGAGTGGCTGTCGTCTCTGCCGCGGGATTGGCCTTCGAGATCACGCTGACACGCCTCTTCGCCATCCAGCAGTTCCACCACTTCGCCTTCGTCGTCGTCAGCCTGGCAGTCCTGGCCAGTGCCGCCAGCGGACTCCTGGTCACCGTTCGCCGCCGCCATGCGTCGCCGGCTGTCTTGTCGGCGGCGCTGGGCGCGGCCATCCTGCTCGCCTACGCCGTCATCAACTGGCTGCCGTTCGACTCCTACAATCTGGCCTGGGATGGGACGCAGGTGGTGATACTGGCCGTCTACTTCCTGGCCGCCGGTGTGCCCTTCGTCATGGTCGGTTGGATCGTCGCCATCGGCCTGACGACGGCCGGGGGAGCTCTGCACCGCGTCTACGCCGCCAACCTGATCGGCGCGGCACTGGGATGCGCCGGCGCCCTGATCCTGCTGAGCAGCCTGCCCCCCGAGGGAGTGGTCCTGGCCTCGGCCGCGGCCGCGTTCCTGGGCTCAAGTTGCTTCCCCGCGCGGCGTTCGAGCGCACTGGCCGCCGGCACCGCGGCGGTGCTGTGCCTCGTGGCGATGGCCGCCTCGCCGTCATGGCTGAGCCTGCGCCTGTCGCCTTACAAGCCGCTCAGCGCGGCGCGCCTGGCCCAGGGGGCTCAGCTCACCATCTCGGATTGGAGCGCCTCAGCACGCCTGGACGTCGTCGAAGGCCCGGGCATCCACGTTCTGCCTGGGCTCAGTCTCCTGGCCCCCAGTACCTTGCCCGTACAGGCAGCCCTCTTCCTCGACGGCGACGGGCCGATTCCGCTTACGGCCGCGTTCCCCAGCGATCCGCTAATCATCGACCTGGCCGGCCGCCTTCCCGCCGCGCTGGTCTACCGCCTCAGACCCGGTGCGCGCACGCTGCTGCTCGATCCCGGCGCCGGACTGGATGCCCTCATGGCCCTCGGCGCTGGCGCAGCCCACGTGAGCCTGCCGACCGACGAACCGCTGGTCGACGAACTACTGCGCGGGCGGTATGGGCGCTACACACGCGAATTGATCATGCAGCCGCAGGTCGAGGTCCTTCCCCGCTCGAGCCGCGGGGCGCTTCAACTGAGCGGCGCCGCCTTTGATGTCGTTCAGTTTTGCTTGAGTGATCCGTATCACCCGGTCAGCTCCGGCGCATTCAGCCTGGCGGAGGACTTCACGCTGACCGTCGAAGCGATCGAGCAGGCGCTGGACCGCCTCGCCCCGGATGGTGTATTGGTCCTTACACGCTGGCTTCAGACCCCGCCCAGCGAGTCGATTCGCGCGCTGACGACCATCCTGGCCGCGCTGGACCGCGCCGGCATCGAGCGCCCGGCCGAGCATCTGATCGCCTTTCGCAGCATGCGCACCGCCACGATCCTGGTTGCACTGCGCGCCTGGCAGCCGGAGGAGATCGCCGTCACGCGCAACTTCATGGAGCAGAACGCCTACGACCCCATGGTCTTCCCCGGCCTGACCGAGGACGAGGTCAATCGCTTCAATCGCCTGCCCGAAGATCGCTACCACGCACTGGCCGCCTCGCTGCTGACCGATCCGTCCTCGACAGTCGCCGGCTACGAATTCAACCTTGCACCCGCAACGGACGATCGGCCCTTCTTCTTCCATTTCTTCCGTTGGCGACAGACCCCGGCGGTGCTGGCAGGCCTCGGCCGGACCTGGCAGCCGTTCGGCGGCAGCGGCTACCTGGTCCTGATGCTTCTGCTGGGCCTGATGCTGGCCATCTCCCTCCCGCTCGTGATCATCCCGCTGTGGCTGCTCAGGCGCATCCCGCCCTCCGACGGCCGTCGATCCGTGTCCAACCTCGCACCCGGGTGGGCCCGGCTGGGCGTGTACTTCAGCGCGTTGGGCGCGGGCTATCTGCTGGTGGAGGTCCCCCTCATCCAACGCCTGACATTGCTTCTCGACCGCCCTACCCTGACGGCCGGGGTCGTGCTCTCGGTTCTGCTGCTCGCCTCCGGGATCGGAAGTCAAGTGCTGGCGCCTCGCCTGCGTCTGCGTCCGGCCTTGGCTGCGTTGACGCTGACGCTCTGCCTGACCGCGCTGGCCCTGCCGGGTCTGATCGAGCTTGGTCTGGGCTGGTCCCTGGCCGCCAGACTGCTGCTCGCCTCGGCGGCCGTCTTCCCCGCCGGGCTCCTGATGGGTGTGCCGTTTGCCGCCGGCCTGCGCAAAGTGGAAGCCCGCGCACCTTCCCTATTGCCGTGGGCTTGGGGGGTTAACGGCGCCTCCAGCGGGGTGGGCGGCGTGTTGGCGGCGACGCTGGCTCTCGACGCCGGATTGACGGCGGCACTCCTGGCCGGGGCGGGTGCGTATCTCGTCGCCCATCTCGCCGCGCCGGATCCCGCCTAGCCGGCCCGCCTGGCAATGAAATAGGGACGGGCTCCTGCCCGTCCCCGTTTCGTCCACCAAGAGGCGGCGGCTACTTTTCGGCGTTCTGGGTGGCCAGGTAGTTCTCGACGCCCATGTGTCCAATCTGATCGCGCTGGGCCTCGTTCCAATCGGCGTGGCGTTCTTCATCCTGGACGATCTTGCGCAGCATCTCGGCCGAGCCCTCGTCGCCGGCGCTCATCGCCACCTTGATGCCGGCGTTGTAGGCCTTGATCGCATCGGCCTCGGCCTGCAGGTCCACAGCGATCATCTCGGGGATGGTCGAGCCGATCTTCAGCGGATTGAGCTTGGAGACGATCGGCATGCCCTCCAAGTAGAGGATGCGAGCGATATGCTGCTCGGCGTGGCCCATCTCCTCGATGGCCTGCTTCTCGATCGCCTCGTGCAAGCGATCGTAGCCCCAGTTGGCGCACATCTCGGAATGCAGGATGTACTGGTTGATGGCGGTCAGTTCGTCGGCCAGCAGTTGATTGAGGACTTCGATGACTTTGGGGTCGCCCTTCATGGCTTCGCTCCTTGTTCACACACGTAATCGGTATGGCTGCCTGCAAGTATAGAGACCGGGGCCGGCCTGCCCAAGTGACCATCCGCGCATTTGGGTGTGCTATTCGGACACCTTCTCGGTGCGCAGCAGAGGTACGAAGCGCACCCCTCCCAGGCTGACCGACTCGATCTGATCCTCCGGAAGGCGCGTGATGCGCCAGAGTTCCTGATAGTCCCCGATCGGGCCGACTGGGATCACCAGCCGCCCGCCAATTGCCAACTGGCTCAGAAGCGGCGGCGGCACATGGTCAGGCGCGGCGGTGACGATGATGGCCTCGAAAGGCGCCTCTTCCGGCCAACCGCCGTAGCCGTCCCCGTGCCGGGTGGTCACATTCGGATAGCGCTCCAGCCGCTCGGCAGCCGTCTCCGCCAGCGCCCCGATGATTTCGATCGTGTAGACCTGCGCGCCCAGTTCGGCCAGGACCGCCGCCTGATAGCCGGAGCCGGTCCCCACCTCCAGCACGCGATCGCCAGATTGAACCCCCAGCTCCTGGGTCATCAGCGCCACGATATAGGGCTGGGAAATCGTCTGGCCGTAACCGATCGGCAACGGGTGATTCGCGTAGGCCAGGTCGAGGTACTCATCGGGGACGAACTCGTGGCGCGGTACTCGCCCCATCACCGCGATCACGTCCGGGTCCTCAATCCCCCAGCCGACGATCCCCTCGACGACCATGCGCGCCCGCGCCTCGGCATAGTCGGCTTGATCGCCGTCGGTGACCCGGGTTGCGGCCGGGTCATTCAGGGGCAGGCGTTGTGAGCCGCCGAGGGCGAGCGCCAGGAGGGCTGCCGCGGCGCGCTGCAGGGTGGAGCGCCGGGCTCGCATTCCCCACCTCCACCGCGATTGTACAGCAAGGGCGTCGGCCGACGCGCCTGAATCGGTCGCTGCCCTGCCTCAGCCCTGTGCGGTCGTCAGGCTGCGCGTGGTCACCTCGAAGGCCGGCGGGTTCTCCAGGTGCTTCTTGACCGCGCACAGCTCGGCCGCCCGGATGAGCGCCTCGCGGTACTTCTCGGGGAAGCCCTGCGGCAGCTGGATCTCGATCTCGACCTTCTCGACCATGCCGCTGGCCCGATTGGTGTGGCTGCGCTGCAGCAGGCGAATGCCCTCGCTCGGCAGGCCGCGCTTTCGGCAGAAGTTCAGCACATAGATCCCGGCGCACGTCCCCAGCGAGGCCAGGAAGTAGGCAAAGGGCGACGGCGCTGAGCCTTCCCCGCCGCCCTGCGGCGGCTGATCGGTGCGGACGCTGTACGCCCCAAACTGGGCATCCACTCGGGCCCCGCCGGGGAAAGTGATCTCCATTTCCATGCGTGTCTCTCCGATGAAAGTCTCTCTCGTGTTGGATGCTGCCGGCACCCGAAAGTTACTCGCCCGGCGCCGGATGTCAACCCGCGCCGCGCTTGACGGGAAGCTCATATGGAACGTTAATAGACGGGGCCTCACGCCGCGGACTATAATCCTCCCGCCGGCGCCCAATGTTGCGGGCGCCAAAGGAAGGTAGACCATGATGCGTTTCGACCGCTTCACCGAGCGCGCACAAGACGCCGCCCAGCGGGCGGCTGAGATCATCCAGCGTTTCGGCCACAATCAGATCGACACCGAGCATATCCTGCTGGCGCTTATCGAGCAGCCGCAGGGCGTCATCCCGCAGATCCTCGAGAAACTCAATATCGATATCGAGGCGCTCTCCGAGCGCATCGACCAGCAGCTGCGCAGCAGCCCGAAGGCCAACATCTACGGCGGCGGCGCCGGGCAGATCTTCATCACCCCGCGTGTCAAGCGCGTCGTCGACATGGCCAACGAGGAAGCCAATCGTCTCAACGACGAGTACATCTCCACCGAGCACATTTTCCTGGCCATCCTGTCCGAGCGCAATACGGCCATCGCCCGACTGCTGGCCGAGGAGAATATCACCAAGGATCGCGTCTATGACGCGGTCAAAGAAATCCGCGGCGGCCAGCGCGTCACCGACCGCAAGGCGGAGGCACGCTACCGCACCCTGGAAAAGTACTCGCGCGACCTGACCCAGCTGGCCAAGGAAGGCAAGCTCGACCCGGTCATCGGCCGCGACAGCGAGATCTTGCGCGTGATCCAGATCCTATCGCGCCGCACCAAGAACAATCCGGTCCTCATCGGCGAGGCCGGTGTAGGCAAGACTGCCATCGTCGAGGGGCTGGCGCAGAAGATCGCCAACAACGACGTGCCCGAGATCCTGATGGGCAAGCGCGTCGTCTCGCTCGACCTGGGCGCCATGATCGCCGGCTCACGCTTCCGCGGCGAGTTCGAGGAGCGACTCAAGGCCTCCATTGAGGAGATCCAGCGCTCGGAAGGCGAGATCATCCTGATGATCGACGAGCTGCACACGGTCGTCGGCGCCGGCGCGGCTCAGGGGGCAATGGACGCCTCCAACATGCTCAAGCCGGCACTCTCGCGCGGCGAGCTGCAGTGCGTCGGCGCGACCACCCTGGACGAGTACCACAAGTACATCGAGAAGGACGCCGCCCTCGAGCGCCGCTTCGCCCCGGTCTACGTCGACGAGCCGGCGGTCGAAGAGACCATCGAGATGCTGCGCGGCCTGCGCGACCGCTACGAGGCCCACCACAAGGTGCGCTTCTCCGACGCCGCCCTGGTGGCGGCCGCCAAGCTCTCGCAGCGCTACGTCACCGACCGCTCGCTGCCGGACAAGGCTATCGACCTGATGGATGAAGCAGCCGCCAAGCTGCGCGTCGCCCTGTACTCACTCCCGCCCGATCTCAAGGAACTGAAGATCGAACTCGACCGGCTGCAGGCGGAGGAGGAGCAGGCCGGAGTCGAACGCGACTACGAACGCGCCGCCGACAAGAAGGCTAACCGCCTGCGCCTGGAAGGCGAGTTCAACGCCAAGCGTGACGAATGGGAAGCGGTGCACGAGCTGGACGAGCTCGTCGACGAGAACGACATCGCCGAGGTCGTCGCCCAGTGGACCGGCATCCCGGTCAGCCACATGATGGAGACCGAGGCGGAGAAGCTCCTGCACATGGAGGAGCGCCTGCACGACCGCATCGTCGCCCAGGAGGCCGCCATCCATGCGCTGGCCGACGCCATCCGCCGCGCCCGCGCCGGCTTGAAAGACCCCAAGCGCCCGATCGGCTCGTTCATCTTTCTCGGCTCTTCCGGGGTGGGCAAGACTGAGATGGCCAAGGCGCTGGCCGAGTTTATGTTCGACGACGAGGATGCCTTGGTGCGCGTCGACATGAGCGAGTATCGCGAACAGCACACCGTCTCGCGCCTGTTCGGCGCGCCGCCCGGATACGTCGGCTACGAGGAGGGCGGCCAGCTGACCGAGGCCGTCCGCCGCCGGCCGTATCGGGTGGTCCTGTTCGACGAGATCGAGAAGGCGCACCCCGAAGTGTGGAACGCGCTGCTGCAGATCCTCGACGACGGCCGCCTGACCGACGGCCAGGGGCGGGCAGTCGACTTCCGCAACACCGTCCTGATCATGACCTCCAACCTGGGCACCGAGTACGTCTCGCACGGCGGCACCCTCGGCTTCCTGCACCGCCAGGGCGAGGGCCTCGAGCGCGCCACCGAGGAGAAGATCGAGAAGGCGCTCAAGGACACCTTCCGCCCTGAGTTCCTGAACCGCATCGATGAGATCATCGTCTTCTCGCCGCTCTCACCCGAGGAGATGGAGCAGATCGTCGACCTGCAGATGAAGGAAGTGCGCGAGCGCCTGGCCGAGCACAACCTGAAGGTTGAGCTGACCGAGGCTGCCCGCAAGTGGTTGGCGCGCGAGGGCTACGATCCGGCCTTCGGCGCCCGCCCGCTGCGGCGTGCGCTGCAGAAGCACGTCGAAAGCCCGCTGTCGGTCAAGCTGCTGCAAGGCGACTTCACCGAGGGCGACACGGTCATCGTCGATATCGCCGAGGGCGAACAGGGCGTGGTCTTCCGCCGGCCAGACGCCAACGCCACGCTCGACGTGACCCAGAAGGTCTCCGCCTGAGATCGTCCTCCGATAGAGAACGTAGGGGCGAAGCGCGCTTCGCCCCTACGTCGGTCTTGCCTCGCCCCTACAGACCCGCGCGATTCTCCCGGTCCAACTCCCAGCGGAGCGGATTGGATTCGATGTAGCCGCGAAGCCGGTCAAGTTCGCGCGGCGAACGCACGATGTGCTCAAAATAGCCTCGCTGCCAGACCGGCGCCCCGGGCGTGCCGCGCAGGCTGTTGATCTGGCGCGAGGCCGCCGATTTGAACGCCTGCACGATCGCCCCCAAGGACCCAGGCGTGGTGCCGTGTACATTCCTTCCCTTCGGTAGGGGCGAAGCATGCTTCGCCCCTACCGGTGATGCCTCCAGAAACACGATCCCATGCACGTGGTTGGGCATGACAACGAAGGCATCCACATGGATGTCCGCGAAATGCTGAGGCAGCTCCTGCCATGTCCTGAAGGTCGCCAGGCCAGCCTCCGAGAGGAGCATGCCGCCGGTTAGGACCTCGCCGAACAGGCAGTTGCGCTGATGTGTGCAGACGGTGACAAAGTACGCCCCGGGCGAGGTGTAGTCATATGTCTCGAGGCGCAGGCGTTTGCGGATCGGATGCACTGACATGGTTGTCCCCCTTGGAGCCCGGACAGGCCTCGGCGCAGCCTCCGCGTTGCGACCTGAGATTCGGACCGCCTAGTGGCACGGCGGTCCCATTCCAGTCGGAGTCCACGTGCAACCCGCCGCCTCACACGGCCCGCTCTCGCACCAACCACACCAGTCCCAGCCCGTGGATCGCCCCTACGACTGCGCCCGTCGCCAGCAGCAAGCCGGCGGCGATGGCGATCCCGCGCCCGTCGATGACCGCACTCACCGCCGCGAACGCGATCGGCATCCCGGCCGCCCAGGCGGCGGCATTGAACAGGACCCACCAGCCCGCGCCCGCTAGGTGCCTGCGCAAGATCAGCCACTGCGGGCCGGCCAGGATCGCTCCGCCGACGATCCCAAGCCCGATGGTCATGACCAGGATCGTCGCCGCGCTCGGCTCCGGTCCCGGCGCGCTTGCCTCCCCGCCCGTGTCCATCATTGTGCTGGGGAGCATCCCCAGCGCCCAGGCGACCGCCGCGCCGACAGCTGTAGCCAGGATCCAGGTCCGACGCGCGATCCCCGTAAGGACTCGCCGCAGCACTGTCCACTGAGCCAAGCCAACCGCCACGCCTTCGACGCACGCGCCGCTGACCACGGCCAGCAGCAACTCGAACAGGGCGCGTGAGTCCCCCAGCGTCGATTGCCGAGACAAGATCAAGGCACCGATGGCCCCGGTCAGCCCGAGGCCGACCAGCTCACCCAGCGCGTTGGCCGCCACCCAACTCGCCCACAGCCATCCGCTCCGTCCCAGGCCGCGATCTCCCTCCTTCATCCCCGCCTTTCGCTCTCCCTGGCGCCCTCAGCCATCACAGACGCTGGCGCGGGATTCGCGAGAAGTTCTCCGGGCCGAGGATGCGCGGGATCAGCAACCCGGCCGCGATTACGCCGGCGCTCATCACGATTTGCACCACACCCTGGCCGGCGTCCGAGGCGCTGAAGTAGTTGAACGAGGCGTGCCACAGCGCGGCCATCAGGATGCTGCCGCCGGTGCTGTTGTACAGCCAGGTGTAGACGACCGCACCACACAGCACCGAGAAAGCAAAGCCGGGCAGCATCCACAGGCCCAGCGCCTGATACGTGTCCAGATAGAAGAAGGCCGGCAGGTGCCAGACGATCCAGAACAGACCAAGGAACAGCGTGGACGACCCGGCCGAACGCGTGCGTTGGAGGCGCGGCAGCGCGAATCCGCGCCAGCCGGTCTCCTCACCCAGACCGAAGGTCAGAAACCAGAGCAGCCACGCGCCCAGGCCGAGATTCGGCAGGTAGTTGACCTGGCCGAGCTGACGCAGCGAGGGCCAATCACCGCTCACCAACCGGGCTGCAAGGATGCCCACAGCGAACAGCAGTGCCGGAGACAACAGGGCGGCGGCAATCCAGCCCCAGCCGACACGCCAGCGCGTGACCCGGCTGAGCAGCTCCTTCAATCCGGCGGCGCCCTGGCCGAGTGCGGTGGTGACGATCGCCGCCAGCATCGGGCCGTAAGCCCCCAGATAGTGCAGCGCCATCGGCACCGGCCGCTTGATCCACCCGTATTCGGCCGCGATCAACGGCGCCTCGATCGTCCAGGTGATCAGCAGCGCCAGGCCGAAGAAGACCTGCAGAGCGTGGTCCCTCGCCCAACCGCGCAACCCCGATCGCCCCTGAGAGGATCCTGGCTCACTCACGCTGACCCCCCACGTGGAAACGCGCAGCCGTCATGCGCCGCGCGCTTTGATCAGAACGCGCTCACGCGCCGCTTCCTGAAGTGCCGGCCCCTCCAGGCTCCCGCCCACCCCCAAGTAGCGGCCGTATGCGGGTGCGGCTTCGACCAGGCGGCCCAGCCCCTTCGCCACATCCTCTTGCGTCTCAACGACCTGCGCGGTCGTCTGCACGGACCGGCCTCGAAGCAAGAGCGTCACGGCCGCACCGCCGCGCAGGTTGCGCCACCAGGTCCGCTTGCGCAAGCTGACCGTCCAGAGCTCATCCCCCACCGGGACGTAGTTCACCGGCGTGGCGTAGACCTTCCCGCTCTTGCGCCCCCGGACGCTAATGAGCATCGTGTTGCGGCTGAGCAGAGCGTGAAACGGCGAACGCAGGACCGCGGTCATCAGAGGATTGAACCACATGTCGGCCTCCCCACTTCGGCCCGGCGTGAGGATCTCCGCCTGGGAGAGGCCCGCCGCTGAGCCCGGTGGCAGCTCCTGTGAAACCAGTTAACCCGCGCGAGCCTCCGGGGTTGCCCCGCCCGCCAAACGTGATTGAGGAATGCGGCACAAACAACAGGACAGAGGTGTCGCTCAGGCGCGGGAGGCCTTCATCTTGGTCTCCGTCGCGCCGCGCAGCAGGTCGACCGCGCTCTCCATGGTCGCCTCGCTGGCCGTCCCCAGCATCAGCGCCAGCTCGGGGACGCGCGCCTCGTCAGCCAGGTCTTTCACGGTTGTGACGGTGCGCCCCTTGCGTACTTCTTTCTCGACCTTGAAGTGCTGGTCGCCGAACGAGGCCAGCTGCGGCAAATGGGTGATACACAGGACCTGGTGCGTGCGCGCCAGCCGCCACAGCTTCTCGCCGACCACGCCGCCCACGCGGCCGCCAATGCCCTGATCGATCTCGTCGAAGATCAGTGTCGGCGTGCGGTCGGCCCGAGCCAGGACGCCCTTCAGCCCGAGCATCAGCCGCGAGGTCTCGCCTCCAGAGGCGATCTTGGCCAGCGGCTTGAGGCCCTCGCCGGGGTTGGGAGCGACCAGGAACTCGATCCGATCCAGCCCGGCCCGACCGAAGGCAACGCGGCGCTCTCCAACCGCGGCGCCGGCCGGATCGTCCTCCCAGTTCAGGTCGATTCCGAAGCGGGCTCCCGCCATGCGCAGGTCGGCCAGTTCGGCCTCGATCGCCGAGCTCAACTTCTCCCCCGCCTTGCGCCGCGCCTGCGACAACCGGTTTCCCAGCGCCCCCAGTTCGGCCAGGCCCGCGGCTTCATCGGCCTCCAGGGTCCGGATGCGCTCCTCGGCATGCGTGATCGTCTCCAGTTCCTGCCGGGCCGCCTGCGCATGCGCCAGGACCGCCTCGATGCTTCCGCCGTACTTGCGCTCCAGCGATCGGATCAGGCCGAGGCGCTCTTCGACCTCGTCCAACCGGTGGGGGCTGAACTCAACGCTCTCGCGATACACCCGCAACCGCCGGGCAAGTTCGCCGGCCTGTTCGAGCAGCGCCTGGGCCTCGGCGCTCTCGGGCTCACGGCTGCTGTCGATCTTGGCCAGGCTGTGCAGCGCCGCGCCCGCCCGCCCAAGCAGGTCACGCGCCGACGGCTCACCCGTCTCGCCCGCCTCGTCCAGCGCCGCCACCGCCTGATCGGTCAGCGCCGCCAACTGCTCGGCGTTGCCCAGACGCGTGCGTTCATCCTGCAGCCCGGCCAGCTCGCCCGGTTTGAGCGCCGACGACTCGATCTCGTTCACCTGAAAGGTAAGCATCTCTATCCGCCGGGCGGCGTCCTTCTCCCGCTGGCGCAATTCGTCGAGCTCGCGCCGAATCGCCGTCAACCGGTCGTAGCGCTCAGTGAATCCTTCTCGCTCGTCCTCGACCTGCGCAAAGCGGTCCAGCAGAGCGATGTGCTCGCGCACGCGCAGCAGGCTGAGGTGTTCCGATTGACCATGCACATCGACGAGCAGGTCTCCGACCTCACGCAGCAGCGCCAGCCCGACCGTCCGACCGTTGATGCGGCAGATGCTCCGCCCTTCGCGGCGGATCTCCCTCCCCAGCACGACGGACTGCGGTTCATCTTGGAGGCCCTCGCGCTCGAGGACCTCCGCCACCTCCTGGCCCGCCCGGCCCTGCAGGTGGAATGTGCCCTCGATGACCGCCGCCGGGGCGTCGGTGCGGATCAGCGTGGAATCGCCGCGCCCGCCCAATAGCATCTCGACTGCGTCGATGATGATGGACTTCCCGGCACCGGTTTCGCCGGTGAACACTACGAAGCCGGCGCCGAACGTGAGGTCCAGCCGGTCGATGATGGCGAAGTCCTGGATATGAAGGTCGGTCAGCATGCGGGCGTCGATCGTCCTATAGGCGGATGCCGCGCAATCGATAGTAAAGCGAACCCACAATGACCGCCCCGGTCACCAGCGGCCAGAGCATTGTCGATAGGAGCGCTCCGACGGTTTGCAGGTCGACCTTCCCCAGGAACGGCAGCAGGCTGAGCGGCACAACGAGGTTCGCCGCCACGCCGAGCGCGCCGCCGATGGAGGCCGCCAGAGGCAGGCGCCGGCTGCGCCGGCGGCGGACCGCCCAGCGCACGACCTCGCCCACGCCGCCTCCCGCCAGCGGCGAGACGATCAGGCTCCAGAACCCGAGGACGCCCAACAGGGCCGTGGCCGCCCCGACCAGCACCAGAGAGATGGCGCCGGCGATCAGGTAGTCCGTCCGCTGGGCAGTGTCGAACACCGCTTGTTGGCCGCGCACGCATTCCCGGCAGCGGTAGCCGACCGGGGTCAACACGGCGCACTGGCTGCAGATCGGCTTCTCGCAGCGGTTGCAGCGCAGCGTCGTCTCGCGGCCGGGGTGGTTGGCGCAAGTCAGCGATGCGATCGTCATGGTGCGTCTCCGGCCGTGGGATTCCGCCCCATCCTGGAAAGCAGGCTGGCGTAGAAGTAACCGGCGTCTCGCGTGCGCACAAACAGGGCGGTGTGCTCGCCGGCCCGTGCCTCGACCAGGTCACCGTCCTCCAGGCGCACGGGCGCCTGGCCGTCGGCGCTCAGGGTAGCCTGGTGGTCGGTGCGCACGGTCACCCGCACGCGCGAGCCGTCATGCAGGACGATCGCCCGGTCCACCGAGAGGTGGGGAGCGACGGCGATCATCAGGATATTGCGCAGCTCCGGAGGCAGGATCGGCCCGCCGGCGGCCAATGCATAGGCGGTCGAGCCCGTCGGCGTGGCGACGATCAGCCCGTCGGCGACGTAGGTCGTCACGTAGCGCCCATCGACCTCGGCCATCAGGCGCACCGGCCGGGCCACCTCACCTCGTCCGACGACACACTCGTTCAGGACGTCCCATTGGCCGATCGACTGGTCTCGTCGCAGCAGGTCGATGCGCAGCATCATTCGCCGCTCGAGCCAGAATTCGCCGCTCAGGACCTGCGTCAACGCCGGCTGCCAGTTCTCACGATCCACTTCGATCAGGAAGCCGAAGCGCCCCAGGTTGATGCCCAGGATCGGGACGCCGGCCGGCGCACACAGGTGACCGGCGCGCAGCATCGTCCCGTCCCCTCCCAGGACGACCAGCAGGTCAACACCCCCCTGCTCAACCGTGTCGCGCAGGGATTGGTCGTAGAGCAGGCCGTGGAAGACACTCAGCCCGCGCGCGGTGAGGTAGTCGGCGATGGTTCCGGCCAGCGCGATCGCTTCCGGCATCTGAGGGTGCGCGGCCACGCCGATCCGTCGCGGGGGTTGGGGGTCAGCCATCGTGGCTATTATATGCGCAGGCGCGCCGCGGCCCTAGCCCAGCCGCTGGTCGCAGCCCTCGCGGTAGCCGCAGGCCCGGCAGCGGCCGGCGGACTCGTGTGAGCGGTCCGGCGTGCGCACCTCAGCCCGGCGCATCTCGGCCAGGGTATCCAGCAGCCGCTCCTCCAGGCTGGCCGAGAAGGGGACCGCCAGTGAGCGATCGGCGTACTTGAGCACGCCGTGGGGTGGGCGGCGGTCCTCACGCGCCTGCACCAGCCGGCAATAGGCAGCCAACTGCAGCAGGTGCGAGTCATGCGGTTGCAGGGGCGCCCGACCTGACTTGACCTCCACCGGGATGACCCCTTCAGCCGTGGAGAGCAGGAAGTCGGGGCGGCCGGCGAGATCCAACTTCGCATCGTAGAGTGGATCGGGCGCCGGCCCCAGGCTGCCCGGGTCAAGATAAACGACCCGACCGCGCGGCATCCCAGACTGCGCCTGACCGCGGCCGGCAAGCCAGATCAGCACAAGACCCAGGAGCGCCAGGAGCGGGATCAGCGTCCCCACCGACTTACCTCAGCAGGCCGGCCGTGAGGCTGGCGGCGCCAAGGACCGCCGCCGCCACCAGGAGTGCGTAGCCCGCCATGCGCAGGCAGCCTGCCGCCAGAACGCCCCGAGCTTGAGCACGGTGCCATTCCTCCCCCGTCTGCAGGCGGCGCGGATAGCGGGAGACCTCGCCCTGCCGCGCGTACCACCACGCCCGCCGGCAGAAGGCGAATTCCGAGACCTCGGAGGCGGACAGGGTTCGCTGGGTCACGCCTCAGCCGCGCGGCAGCCTGTCCTCGGCCGCTTTGAGCGCCCGCCTCAGTTCGTGCTGCTGAAAGCTGGTGGTCAAGTCGCCACGGGTCCGCTCGGTCACACCGCGCACCATGTCGGTCGTCCTTCGCAAGTTCCCGGTGATGGCATCCGGATAGTCGATGGTAACCAGCAGGGCGTAGATGTCGTCCATGGCCGAGAGGAGAGACTCGGCCTGCTGGATATCCTCGCTGCGCAGCAGGTCCAGCACACGTCGGCGCAGTTCGCCAGCCGCCTCGCCCAGGCCGCACAGGTAGGCCGCGTACTCGATGCCCAGATCTTGCGGATGGGGCAGTGCGCCGGACCCGAGCAGCGCAAAGACAATACTGGCCTCGGCGTATTCCTTGAGCGCGTCCTGGGTGTATCCGGCGTGGTACAGATCGGGGTAGCCGGCCAACTCGCCCCGCAGCATCTCGGCCAGCTGGCGGGCCTGGGTCAGATGCTCTTCGGCGGCCCGGCGTTCGTCGCGATGGGCGGCACGGATGGCGTTGGCGCAATGGCGGATGAGCGTGCGCGAATGTTGCAGGGCCCGATCGCGCGCCGCGTTCTTCTCCTCCAGGTGCTGGCGGATTTGTTCAGCGATGGAATCCAGGCTGTCCATCTCTCTCCCTATTCCGGCGGGGTCTCTCCCGGCGCGGGCCGAAAGAGCTGGTCAGCCAAGGACGAGCCTTCCGGCACCTGGACCGTGCCGTGGAGCGCCTCGTACTTGGCTATGTTCTCGCCCAACGCCCTCAGCAGCAACTTGGCGTTGAGCGGCGTCATGATCACCCGCGCCTGCACCCGCGCCTGCGGGACCTGTGGCATGATCTGGGCCAGGTCGATCACGAACTCGGCGATCGAGTGGGTGATCACGGCGAAGTTGGCGTAGAGGGGCCGGAGATCGGCCGGGAGATGAACGGTAACGCGGCCGCCGGGGGCGGGCTGTCCAGGCTGTGAGGTCATTCGCATGCTCCGCGGGCAAATGCGCCCTCAGCCGGCCGGGCCGGCTGAGGGCGATGTACGCTGGCGCCTTAGAAGGGGATCTCGTCTTCGGTCCCCGGGCTCGCGCTCGGCCCGAGGTCGCCTTCGTCAGCCGCCGCAGCGCCGGCCTCTTCGCGTCCGCCCAGGAACCGGACGGTCTGGGCGTTCACTTCGAACGAGGCCGCCGGGGTGCCGTCCTGTCGATTCCAGATGCGCGGATTGCCGTTGTCGTCCGGCACAAGTCGGCCTTCGATCAACACCGGGCGTCCCTTGCGCAGGTACTGGTGGCAGGATTCGGCCTGCTTGCCCCACACCGAGACACGGAACCAGACGGTCTCCTTGACGGGGCTGCCGCTGCTGTCGGTATACGTACGGTTGGTGGCGACGGACAGGTTCGTCACCGCCTGACCGCTGGGCGTGTAGCGCATCTCCGGGTCACGCCCCAGATTGCCTACGAGAATCACTTTGTGGAACATGGGGATCTCCTTTCCGATGGGGGTCAGTGTCTCGATCCGGCCCGGGCGGCCGGGGCAGCGTTCAGTGCACCCACCGGTTGATCTAGAACAATTGTACTACTATCCTGAGGCTTGTCAAGACCCGGCGGCTCCTCCGCCGTTGCGCTGGACTGACTTCCGCCGCGCCATCGGAACCCAGCCGAAAGCCCGGCGCACCTCTTCGCACCGGGGCAACTCCCCTCTTCTCTCGGCAGCGACGCGCGCATGGCAGCTTCTCATTCTCTCGGCGACCGCGCGCCGCACGCGCGCGGCCGGCTCTGCGCGATCGTCGGTCAAGATTCTCACGACGAAGCCCGTCCGATCGCGCGGCTGACCGTCCCCATCGCCTCCGGCGAGCGCGCCGCCCACGCCCCGCCTGCCGCTCATCGCCACAAGAATCGCGCGCCTCCCGCATCGAATTCGTGCCGCCGAGCCCGCCAACCCGTTTCCTACCGCGTAAGAGAGACTCCCTGCGCTCCAACCTTCGGCCGTCTGCCGCCGGCGCAGCGTCGCGCGCGCCGTCGCGGCCGCGTCTGCGAGACCGTCGACCCAGATTCTCGCGGCTGAGCCGGTCCGCTGGCGCGGCTGACCGCCCCCATCGCCCCCGGCGCGTGCGCCGCCCAAGCCGAGCTCGCCGCTCATCGCCACGAAAACCGCACGCCTCCCGCATCGGAGTCGTGCCGCCGAGCCCGCCAACCCACTACTTGCCGCGTCAAAGACACTCCCCGCGCGCCACACCTCGGCCGTCTGCCGCCGGCGCAGCGTCGCGCGCGCCGTCGCGGCCGCCTCCGACCTCAATCAGGCCCGCGCGCGATGCGCCGGGCCGCGCCGGCCGCTCCGCGGCGCCGCGGGGCGGCCCCCGCCGCGGCGAAAAAAGGTGCCCGCAAACCTTGCATTTCGCCCAGGTTCTGTAATAATGCAGATGGTTCGAGCGTCGCAGAATCTCGAACGAGAGACCGGAGGTTGGTGATCGAGCGGAGGTCTCGCCAGACCTCATCCGCGCCGGAGACCGAGGCCGTCAAAGTCTCCCACCGGAGAAGCCAGATCCCGAGGGCATGGGGATGAGCGCATACAACGACCGCACGGACCTGCCCGTGCTGCTGCTCCACAATCTTGATCAATCCTGGTCGTCAGGCGACCAGGAGGAAGCAGCCCAGCAGGCCAGCATACTCGAAGCGGCCCTGCGTGACCTGGGACATCCGGTTGAGAGCGTCCCCGTAGTCGATGCTAATCTCGCGCCACGCTTGCGCGCCTACGATCCCAGGGACTACATCGTTTTCAACTGGTGCGAGGCGCTGCCGGGAATCCCGCGCAGCGAATCGCGCGTGGCGCGCACGCTGGCCGCCATGCACTTCGCCTACACGGGCTCGACTTCGCGCGTGCTTGACCTGTCATGGGACAAGCCGCGCGTCAATACACTCCTCGATCGGCGCGGCATTCCCTCGCCGCGCTGGCGCGTCTTCGAAACCGCCGCCATCGGCGACTGGGATTGCTTCCCGGCGATTGTCAAGCCGGCCTACGAACACTCCAGCTACGGGGTGACCAGCGACGCGGTCGTCCTCGACGGCGACAGCTTGCGCGGGCGCGTCCAGTACATCCTCGACACGTTCGGCGAGCCGGCCTTGGTCGAGGATTTCATCGACGGGCGCGAGTTCCATGTCGGCGTGTGGGGCGATGGACAACTCGAGATGCTGCCGCCGGCCGAGATGGACTTTGCCTACTTCGACGATGTCCGCGATCGTCTGTGCACGTACGACGCCAAGTTCACCCCGGGTACACCGCATTACGACAAGATCCAGCTGCGGCTGCCCGCGCCGCTTAGCGACGAGGAACTGGCCTGCCTGCAGCGAACCGTCTTCGCCACCTACCGCGCCACCGGCTGCCGCGATTATGCGCGCTTCGACCTCCGGCTTCGCGACGGCATCTTCTACGTCCTGGACATCAACCCCAACGCCGATATCAGCTCGGACGCCAGCCTAGCCTGCGCCGCCGAGGCCGCCGGCTACACATTCGGGCGCATGGCCAGCCGGCTCGTGAACCTGGCCGCCCGCCGGCATCCCGTCTTCGGCGTCGCGCCGCCGGCGGCCTCATTCTCGACGCTGCTGCACACGCGCGGACAGATCAGTCGCGTCCCGGCTTCCTGATCCTCCCCCCCGGCAACCTGCGACGGGCGCGCCTTCGAACCAGGTCTGCGCCCGCCTGTTCGTTCAGAGGACCGTTGCAGCGCACCGGCTGAATCCCGCCCGGCCCTCGCCTCAGACAGCGTCGGCGTCTGGCAGGGCGAACCAGACAGTCACCGTTGCAGGGACAAACCCGACCGAGGCCGCCGTCCGTCGCATGGGCAGGTTGTGGCTGCTTGTGCCGAGCCGGACCAGGCATGCGCCGCGCTCGCGCAGTCGCTGCAGGCCCTCCAGCAGGAGCCCGCGTGCCAGGCCCCGGCGGCGATAGGCCGGGTGGGTCGCGATCGTATCCACCGCGCCCTCACCATCGACCTCGCCCCCGATTCGGCACACGCAAGCGGCCGCCAGCTGCCCGCCCGTCGCGCAG
The DNA here is from genome assembly GCA_036803025.1 of Anaerolineales bacterium. Taxonomy (GTDB): domain Bacteria; phylum Chloroflexota; class Anaerolineae; order Anaerolineales; family E44-bin32; genus DAIRVC01. The sequence continues at coordinate 14,087 of DAIRVC010000001.1, read as the reverse complement.
GCTACCAGATCCAGCGCCGCCTCGTATCCGTCGGCCTGCATCATCGACCGCCGCTCCTCGACCGTCATGTGCGTGGTGCCGAACGCGGCACGATGCAACGCCACCAGGTCGTCGATCTCCGCCTCGCCTGCGGCGAGGCGGAGGTGGAACCCGGCCGCAAGCCGCGGCGCCTCAACCGCCCGCGTGAGATCGCGCACCAACTCCAGAGTCTGGACCGGCTGGCGGACAAAGCCGCAGCGCTCCAGTTCGCCGATCCGCGACAGGTCCTCCTCCGCACAGCTTGTCTCGAGCCGGTCGCCCGCCCGGCCCGCCTGACCTCGCAGTTGTCGCTGCGCCCAGGCCACGATCTCTTCCACCTCCGGCGCCTCACCCGCCCTGTCGAGCTCGAAACGCAAGTTGGCGTAGTCGTCGATGTAGGCGAAGGCCGTGATCCGCTCCCGCTCAGCCTGCCAGACACGCGTGTTCGATCGCACCGTTGACAGGCCCAGGGCATCCTGAAGGTCCGCCCGTCCGGGGAAGTCGCGCCGCCGCTCGGGTGCGCGGCTGCGCGCCAGCAGATCGATCATCAAGGGCAGGTCGCCGATGCGGAAGGGGCGCGCTTGGGCTCTCACGGGGGGTGCTGCGCCGGGTCGTCGTCGATCAGGGGGCAAGTGGAAGGGCGATCGTGAAGAGCGAGCCGCGGCCCTCGCCTTCGCTTTCCGCCCAGACCCGGCCGCCATGTGCGCTGGCGATCGCTCGCACGATCGCCAGCCCCAGCCCAATGCCTTCGTGCCGGCGGGTCATGTGGTCCTCGACCTGGTAGAACTCATCGAAGATGCGTCCGAGCAGGCTGGGGGAGACACCGACGCCGTCATCGCGCACGCGCAACCAGGCCTCGCCTCCGTGGCGCTCCAGTTCCAGCCAGATGTGCCCGCCTCCCCGGGTAAAGCGGACGGCGTTGTTGAGAAGGTTGGTGACGGCCATGCCCAGGCGCTCGGCATCGACCATGGCCATGAGCTCGTCGCCGGGGACCCGCAACTCGGCAAACTGACCCTTGGCCTGAAACAGGTCGCCGGCCTCGGCGAAGGCGGTCTCGGCGATGCGCCGCAGCGGCTGGCGCTCGAGCACCATTTCTGCCGCGCCCACCTGGAGCAGGTTCATGTTGGTCATGTCCTCGATCAGCGAGCGCATGCGCAGCGCCGAGCTGAGCACCACTTCGGCATGTTCCGAGGCGCTCTCGCCGGCTTCTTCTTTGAGGATCGAGGCATAGCCCAGGATCAGTCCCAGGGGGGTTCGCAGTTCGTGAGAAGCGATGGCGATGAAGTCGCTCTTGAGTTTGTCCAGCTTGCCCAGCTCGGCGTAGGCGCCCTGCAGGGCGCTGAGCAGATTGGCGTTGTTCATCGCCACGGCCGCCTGGGAGGCGATGATCGACAGCGTCTGCAGGTCCGCCTCTTCGAAGGCGCCCTGGCGCTTGTTGACGGCTTCCAGGACCCCGGTGACCTTCTCGCGGATGCGCATCGGCACGCCCATGAGCGATCGCACCGGGCCGCGCACATTGGCCCCGATCGCCTGGTAGCGGCGGGCGTCGCTCCCGACCTCGTTGATGATCAACGGGCGGTCCTCCCGCACGATCGTCCCGGCGATCGAGCCTTCCAGGGGTACCGGGATTTGTGCCAGATCGTCCGGGTCGGAGCCGGTGGCGGCGGCAATCGACAGCGCGTGTGTGTTGTCGTCGACGAGCAGGATCGAAGCGGATTCGCACTCGACCAGGTCGGCGGCCGACTGGATGATGAATTGGAGCAGCCGGCGTGGCTCGAGCGTCGAGTTGAGGGTGACGCTGATCTCGACCAGGCGCGCCAGCCGGAACACCATCTGGCGCAGCTCATCGACTTCCGCCAGCGGGTCCCGCTCGGCCATGGCGCAAGTGTATGCCAGACTGCTCGGCTTGTCTACCAAGCGTTGTACCGCCGCGAGGTTCATTGTATACTTTGGACGAAGACACTCAGCCGACCAAGGACGCAGCCACGATGAAGGTCTCTTGCCTGCAGGAAAACCTGTCGCGCGGCCTGAATGTGGTGGCTCGCGCCGTCGCCCCCCGCAGCACCCTGCCCGTTCTGAGCAACATCCTGGTGGCCACGGAGGCCGGCCGGCTGCGCCTCTCGGCCACCAACCTCGAGCTGGGCATCACCTGTTGGATCGGTGCCAAGATCGACGAGGAGGGGTCGACGACCGTCCCGGCCCGTACCTTCGCCGACCTGGTCGGCGCCCTGCCAAACGACAAGGTCGACATGCAGTTGACCGTCCGCACCCAGACGCTGAACGTGCACTGCGGACAATCCAACAACGACATCAAATGCATCGACTCCCAGGAGTTCCCGCCCCTGCCCCCGGCCGATCTGGGCACCGATCTGGTGCTGAACGTCTCCGACCTGCGGGAGATGATCAACCAGGTCGTCTTCGCCGCCTCGGGTGACGATGCGCGCCCGGTGCTGACCGGCGTCCTGGTCGAGATCGACGCCGGGGAAATGACTCTGGCCGCCGCCGACGGCTTCCGCCTGTCGGTGCGCAACGCCCACCTGTCCTCCCCGGCCGCCGGCCCGATCCGCGCCATCGTGCCCGCCCGGGCGTTGGCCGAGCTGGCGCGCGTGGTTCAGGACGGCGAGGAAACGGTCAGCCTGACGCTGCCCACCGGCCGAGGCCAGATCATCTTCCGCACCAAGAACGTCGAGGTTGTCTCGCAGCTGATCGACGGATCATTCCCCGACTACCGCGGCATCATCCCGCCCAGCTTCACCACCCGCAGCCTGCTGCCGACGCTTTCCTTCTTGAAGGCCTGCAAGGCGGCCGACATCTTCGCCCGCGAGGCGGCCCACTCGGCGCGCCTGAAGATCACACCGCGCGGCGAACTCGAACCCGGGACGGTCGAGGTCTCGGCGACGGCGGCCCAGACCGGGTCGAATGAGACGGTCGTCGATGCCACCATCGAGGGCACCCCCATCGAGATCGCCTTCAATGTGCGCTACCTGCTCGACGTTCTGAGCGTGATCGACACGCCCAATGTCGCTCTGGAGACCACCGGACCTTCGGCTCCCGGCGTCATCCGCCCGGTCGGGCGAGATGACTTCTTGCATGTGATCATGCCGATGCACCTCGGCCGTTGACGCGCTCTACGCCGGCGGTCCTGGCGCTGCCGGCCACAACAGCAAGTGGAAGTGGCAGACCGTGTGCTGGATTGCGTACGCAACCCACCGGTCCCCGGACACCCGGCCCCCGCCGCGGCCTTCGCCTGCGCACCTTGCCCCTCGCACTGCCTCGGTTGCATCCCGTAAGGGCCCCTCGGTAATCTCCTCCCCGGGCACCCCACAGCCGCCTGCGGACTGTCGACGATGATTCTCCAATCCATGCCGGCCATCATCATGGCCAGCATCACATTCTTCGTCGGCGTCTCACACCTGGTCATCTACCTGCGCCAGCCGCAGCGGCGTGAGAACCTGACCTTCGCCGCGACCAGCCTGGGCGCCAGCCTGTACGACGCGTTCTGCGCCCGCCTGTACAGCGTCGGTTCGGTGGCCGAGGGCATCCCCTGGCAGCGAGCACAGGTCAGCGTTCTGTCGCTGGCCTTGATCGCCCTGCTGTGGTTCGTCGCCGACTACACCGGCCACCGCTCGCGCCGCCTGATCTGGGTCCTGACCGTCTACGGCGTGTTTGCGGCCGCGTTCGGGCTGTTCGACCAGAGTGGGCTGGCCTGGCTTGTGGACCAGCCGTCCACCAAGGTCATCCCGTTGGCGCTGGGCCTCACGGTGACCTACTACGAAGCCACCCCGGGACCGCTCGTCGATCTCCAGAGCGTGGTCGGGTGGTTCGGCGTCGTCTACTGCCTGTGGATGGCGATCACCGCGCTCAAGCGCGGACCCAAAGCTCGCATGCGGCCGCTTCTCATCGCTCTGCTGCTGCTCCTCACCAGCATCCTCAGCGACACGGCGGTCAGCACGGGACTGTATCTCTTCGTCTACACGATCGAGTACGGCTTCCTGGGCCTGCTGATGGTGATGGAGTTCGCCATCATCGGCGGCGTGGTCGAGGGGGCCAAGGTCAAGGAAGCCCTTCAGGAGAGCGAGGAACGCTTCCGGCGGCTGATGGAGAATCTGCCCGACGTCGTCTACCGCTTCCGCATCGTACCCACACCCGCCTACGAGTACATCAGCCCGGCGATTACCAGGCTCATCGGCTACACGCCGGAAGACCACTACGCCAATCCGGCGCTGGGCCTCGACCTGATCATCCCCGAAGACCGGCCTTCCCTGCAGACCATCACCGACTCGGCGTTCTCGCTGAAGGACCCCCTCACCCTGCGCTGGCTGCACCGCGACGGCCACGTGGTCTGGACCGAGCACCGCATCTCCCCGGTCAACGATGCTTCGGGCAACCTGGTGGCGGTAGAGGGGGTCATCCGAGATGTCACCTATAGAGTCAGGGCGGAGGAGGCGCTGTCGCAGGCGGTGAAGATGGAAAGCCTGGGCATCCTGGCCGGCGGTGTGGCGCACGATTTCAACAACCTGCTGGTGGCCATGCTCGGGCAGACCTCGCTGGCGCTCAGCAGCCTGCCTGCCGACCACCCCGCTCGCGCAGCGATTGAGAAGGCGGTGGCGGCCTCGCAGCGGGCCGCCGACCTGACCCGGCAGATGCTGGCCTACTCCGGCCGCGGGCACTTCCAGATCCAGCCGGTCGATCTCAATGCGCTGATCAACGAAAACCTTCACCTGTTCCAGGCGGCTGTGCCGAAGAACGTGATCCTTCAGCCGAGACTGAACGATGCCCTGCCGCTCATCGCCGCCGACCCGGGGCAGATGCAGCAGGTGATCATGAATCTGATCCTCAACGCCGCCGATGCCATCGGCCCGCGCCCGGGCCTGGTTCAAGTCAGCACGGCCGCGGAGGATATCCAACCCGAGAGCGACTACACCCTGCCCTCCAACCGGACGCGCATCGCGCCCAGACCCGGCCGCTTCGTCCGGCTCGAAGTGAGCGATGACGGCGAGGGCATGGACGCGGCGACGCTCTCGCGCATCTTCGACCCGTTCTTCACCACCAAGTTCACCGGCCGCGGACTGGGGCTGGCGGCTGTGTTGGGTATCGTGCGCGGCCACGACGGCGGCCTGTGGGTTGACAGCCGACCCGGCGCGGGCACCACCTTCCGCATCTTCCTGCCGGCCGGCGTGCCGGCTGGCCTCCAACCGGCGCAGCCCGAGGCGCCGACGCAGGAGTCGGCACCGCTGGCCGGCGCCGCCATCCTGGTGATCGACGATGAGGCACCGGTCCGCGAGGCGGTGGCCGACATCCTCCAGGCCGCCGGCATGCACGTCTACGCCTCCCCCGACGGCGAGTCGGGCCTGGCGCTCTACCGTGAGAAGGAGCGGGAGATCGCTCTGGTGCTGCTCGATCTATCGATGCCCGGGATGGGAGGGGCCGACACCCTGGCCGCACTGCGACGCGCCAACCCGGCCGTGCGAGTGATCCTGTCCTCGGGCTACAACGAGGTCGAAGCGACGCGCCGCTTCACCGGCAAGGGCCTGGCGGGCTTCATTCAGAAACCCTATACCAGCGCGACACTGGTGCGCGAGATTCGACGGCACATGCGCCGGGACGGCTGCCGGCCCGCTCAAGACGAGCCGTATTCGGCGTAGACCCTCAGTGTTCTTCGTCGTCTTCAGAAAGAGGCCAGCCTTGCGCGCCGACCAGCGGCACGAAGGCCACGGCCGTCACCCGCTCGCGGCGGAACTCGTCACCGCATCGCCGCCAGCGCTCGAGGATCTGGCCGTCGCGCCCGCCGATCGGCAGCACCAGCACGCCGGCCGGCGTCAATTGCTCTCTGAGCGCGGCCGGTACGCGCGGCGCAGCCGCGGCGACCAGGATGGCATCGTAAGGCGCGTGCTCCGCCAGTCCCAAAGTCCCATCGCCCTCCACGACCGTGACATTCTCAATCCCCTGCGCAGCGAGGGCCTGGCGCGCCCGCCGCGCCAGCTCGGGCAGCCGCTCGATCGTGTACACCTGCCGCGCCAGGCGTGACAAGACGGCCGCCTGATAGCCCGAGCCGGTCCCTACCTCCAGGACGCGGGCTTCGGGGCCCAATTCGCACAACTGGGTCATCAGGGCGACGATGTAGGGCTGCGAGATCGTCTGACGGTGGCCGATGGGCAGGGGGGCATCGGCATAGGCGAGGTGCTGGATCTCAGCGGGGACGAAGGCATGCCGGGGCACGGAGCGCATGGCGTCCAGGACACGCGCATCGGTGATGTCGCGCTCGAACATCTGCTCGTCGACCATGCGCAGCCGCTCGGCCGCATGCCGGTCGTGTTCCATGCCTGCCGCCGATCTGTGGGCCGCAGCCACCCGGCGGCGCGGCGACCCGCGCTGCCGTCCCTCGCGCCGACCCGCCGCCGGCGCCCTTCAACTGCCCGCGAAGCGCTGCTCTTTCCAGACGTCGGCCTGGTTGTGGTAGCCGGCTTGCTCCCAGAACCCCAGCCTGTCCTGGCTGAGGAATTCCAGCCCGCGCAGCCACTTCCCGCCCTTCCAGAAATACGGTGTGGCCAGGTCCTCGCGCCCGGGGATGAATCCCACCACGCCTCGCAGCGGGTAGCCGTGATCCGGCGTCAGCGGTTCGCCGTTGTTGTGCGTCGCCAGGAGGAAGTTCTCGGCCAGCGCCACCTCGAGCGGGACATTGACCGTGAAACCGTATTCGCAGTGCTGCAGCAGGTAGCGGGCGGCGGGCCTGAGCTGGATCAGACCTTGCTCGACCAACACGCGCAGCGAAACCCCTTCCCACTCCGTGTCGAACTTGCTCCAGCGCGTCACGCAGTGGATATCCATGCGCAGACGAGCGCGCGGCAGCTTCTGGAACTCCTCCCACGACCAGTGCCGCTCGGCCTGCACCTCGCCCCACACGCGCAGATCCCAGGTCTTCGGGTCGAAGCGCGGCACCGGTCCGTAGTGAAGGACGGGGAACTTCTGAGTAAGCGATTGGCCGGGCGGTAGTCGACCCTCGCCGCTGACCTTCTCCTCTTCCTCTCTCCGTCCAAGGATGTCCTTCCACATAGAAGCCACCTCGACTACGGGGATTATATCAAACGGGCGCGCGGGAACACGCCCGAGCCTGACGGCGTCTATCAATCAACGACGCCCGACGCGCAGGAGGATGCCATGCCGCCGTTCCGTTCCGCCCGCCCGCTGTCCGCCGCTCTGGCCGTGTTGGCCCTGGGACTGGCCTGCAACGGCCTGGCCGGCCGGCCGACGCCTACGGCGGCGCCGACCGCCGAAGCGTCCGAGGCCGCCCTGTCTCTGACCGTCTACAACCAGGGCACCGCCTTGGTCCGCGACCGCCGGCAGTTCGACCTGAGCGCCGGCGCTAACCGGATCGCCTTCAGCGACGTCGCCGCCTCGATCGACCCCAGCAGCGTGCTGTTCATGTCCCTGACCGACCCGGAGGGCACCTCGGTGCTCGAACAGAACTACGAGTACGACCTGGTCGGCGCAGCGGCGCTCTTGGACAGGTACCTGGATGAGCACATCCGTGTCGTCACCCAGGATGGCGCCACCTACGAGGGCAGCCTGCTCAGCGGCCGGGGCGACATCATCCTGCAGGCCGACGACGGACGCGTGACCGTCGTGCGGCTCGACAACGTTCAGGAGTTCTCATTCCCCGAGCTGCCCGACGGGCTGATCACCCGCCCGACGCTGCTGTGGCAGCTGTGGGCCGAACAGGCCGGGCGGCACGACGTGGAGGTCACTTACCTGACCAGCGGCGTCACCTGGCAGTCGGACTACGTGGTGCTGCTGGCGGCGGACGATGCCGCCATCGATCTGGACGGCTGGATCACCCTGACCAACAACAGCGGAGCGACCTTCGAGGATGCGCAGCTCAAGTTGATTGCCGGCGACCTGCAGCGCCTGACGCAGGCCGCCTATGCCGTGCCCGAGATGATGGCGCAGCCGACAGCCGCCGCCGCCGATGTCGAGCAGCGTGAGTTCTTCGAGTATCACCTGTATGAGATCCCGCGCCTGGTCACCGTACGCGAGAACGAGGTCAAGCAAATCGAGTTCGTCAGCGCCGCCAGCATACCCGCCGAAAAGTTCTTCGTCTACGACGGCCTGCAGTGCCAGAGCTACTACTGGTATTGCTCCTACTCCGGCTACCCGCAGACCGATCCTTCCTACGGGGTGGCCACCAACTCGCGCGTCATGATCATGCTCGAGTTCGACACCGAACAGGTCGGCGCCGACCTGCCGCGCGGCCGCGTGCGCGTCTACCAGGCAGATATCGATGGCAGCGCGCTGCTGATCGGCGAGGACACCATCGACCACACCCCCGAGGGCGAAGACGTGCGGCTGTATGTCGGCGACGCCTTCGATATCGTCGGTGAGCGTATCCAGACCGACTTCACCCGCCCCTCAGACCACAGCTTGCAGGAAACGTACGAGATTACCCTGCGCAACCACAAGGACGAAGCGGTCGAGGTGCGCGTGGTCGAGCACCTCTTCCGCTGGACCGATTGGCAGATCGTGCGGGCGAACGCCGACTACAGTGAGATGGACTCGTCGACCATCGAGTTCCGGGTGCGAGTCCCGGCCGAAGGCGAGACGACCGTGCGCTACACGGTCCTGTACACCTGGCCGTAGGCATCAGGGCCTCCCGCCGACTTCGGAAGTCTCCCTGGACCTCCGAAGTCGGCGGGTTCGCGTCCGGCCACCGTCAGTCAGGCTACGGACACTGGCAGAAGTACGTGGTGGCCGGCGCGGCGGCACCAACGGACCGGGTCCACGTCCCGCTGGCCGCCTCACACTCCGTCTGCGCCAGGCTGCTGTTGCAGGCCAGCGGCGGATTCAGAATCCGCAGCTCGTTCACGTCCACGGGCAGCTCCATCGCCTCCGACGGGACCCAGCAGCGCTGGCCAGGATTGTCGAGGTTGTCGACCGCCAGCCAACGGCGGGCCATGTCGCTCCCGAAGACCTGCGTCCGCTCACCCTGCAGGATGTAGCCGTCGACCGGCCAGTCGGGGTGTGGCCCATGGTGGCAGGGCACCTCCTGCAGCGCCAGGCCGTGGATGAGGCCGGCCAGGCAGGTGGCTCCGGTCTGGGTTCGGAACGACCAGACCTCCGACCAGGGCAAAACGAAGTCATCCTGGATGGGCGAGACGCGCCAGTAGTACGTGGTGCAGTCCTGCAACGGGTCGGGCATGAAGTTCGTCCCGGGGAAGTAGTAAGAGGCGTACGGATCCTCGCCCGCGAAGTCATCGTCGGTGTCCAGGTAGATGGCCCACCCGTCCGGCACGCAGCCGCCCTCGCCCGGCGTATAGCGCAGCCACGGCGAAAGCGTGTCGACGGTGGCGCCATCCTGCGGCGAAAGCAACGTCGGCGGCACGGCATCGGCGCCGGACTCACATTCAGGTCCGGTGAAGAACGAGCGCGCCGGGCTGGTCGGCCCGAAGGTCGTGCCGATCCCGGCAAACACCTCCCACCAGTACTGGGTGGCCGGCTCCAAGGTAACACCGGGGCTCCAGTTGCCGCCGAAGGCCGTCACCGGGTGGACGCCGCCGCCCAGGCTCGGGCCGCTGAAGTCCGGCGAGGTCGAGAGGTGGACGCCGAAGCCCTCCGGGAAGCACGGCATTGGATAGCCCCACTGCAACAGCCCGGGGACAAGGCCTTCGGTCGGCGCCGTGCCCACGTTGGCGTAGTGCGGCGGGAAGAGCGGCACCGGCGCAACCAGTTGGTCCGCAGTGCATGTCTGTGTGCAGGTCGCCGCGGCGTTGACCGAGAAGGTCTGCGCGGCCGAGTACGGCCCGTCGCTATCCCCATCGATCGCCGCCACACGCCAGTAGTAGACGCCGCAGTTCACCAGATCGAAGGCGGGCGTCCATGTCGTTGCCGGATTGGCCGCCCGCAGGTCGGCCACAACCGAGGTGAAGCCGGCGTCGCCGCCGACCTGCAGGTGATACCCCTCGGCGACACAGGTGCTGTCCGGATAGGTCCATTGGAAGGAGGGCGCGTCGTAGACGAACATGAACCCGTGCGGGAAGACGGTCTGGGGCGCGACCAGCGCGGCCGCCTCGCACACCGGCCCGGTATAGAACGACCAGACCGGGGACCACGGGCCGGGACCGCCTGAGACCGTAGCCCGCATCCGCCAGTAGTAGACCGTGGCCGGGAGCATGCCCACCTGCGGAGACCAGTGGTCTTCACCGTAGTCCAGCGTGGCCCCCGAGTAGTTGTCGAAGGTTACCGTCTGCGAAACCTGAACCTCGAACTCCTCCGGCAGGCAGCCGGCCGGGTTGTAGATCCAGTGAAAGGTCAGCCCGGCCATCTCGACGTTCGAGCCATCAGCCGGTGAGACCAGCACCGGGATCTGCAGTTCGTCGGCCGCGCAGTACGGCATCGGGCCGCCGCCCCCGCCGCCTCGCGGCGTGGTCCCGCCGCAGGCAGCCAGCGCCAAGGCGGCGAGCAGGGATGCGGACAGCAGGATGAGCGTGCGGCGCATGGGTTCCTCCCCAGCTTGCGCGGCCGCGCAAGCACTCAGCATGTCGTTCCGGCCCCTGTCCCCAACTCAGCTGGAGCCTCAGTCAACTTCGCGACCGGTTCCAGCCCATCCCATTCTTGGTTCTCCCCTACGGGCACTGGCAGAAGGACTGCGGCGCCCCGCTGACATCGTGCGTTTGCGTCCACGTCCCGCCCGCGGCGGTGCAATCCGATTGACTCAACTCGGCCCGGCAGGCAGGCGGCGGATTCAAGATTCGCAGGCCCTCCTCTTCACCGGCGACATCGACGAAGCGGCGCTCCAGCCAGCAGCGCTGCCCGGGATTGTCGGGATTGTCGATCGCCAGCCACAGGCCGGACATGTCGCGGCCGAAGAGCGGCGCCGACTCCCCCTCGAGCAAGTAGCCAAGGATCTGGAATGCCGCTCCAGGGCCGTAGTAGCAGGCCGCCTCCTGGAGCCCGACCACAAGCGGCGCGTTCCCCGTGCACTCCACTGCACTCAGCGGTGTGAACGACCAGGTCTCCGAGAATTCGCCCTGGACATCACCTTCGACCGCCGCGACGCGCCAGTAGTAGGTCGCGCACCAGGCAAGGCTGTGCGCGTACACATTGGTGGTGAGGATGTGCTGCGTGGGGTCCAGGCCGAGCACGTTCTCACCGCCGAAATCCGGATCGGTCTGGACGTCGACATAGTAGCCATCCGGCACGCAGCCGTCTGCGCCGATCGTGAAGCGCAGTCGCGGGTGCAGGGTCCCGACGCTTGCGCCGTCGCTCGGGCTGAGCAGCGTGGGAATGTCCAGCTGGCCGGACGAGTCGCACTCGGGACCGGTGAAGAAGGTCATCCGGTTGCTGTAGGGTCCTACATCCGTCCCGACCATCCCTGCCGCTTCCCACCAGTACTGTGTGGCTGGATTCAGTGGCAGGTAGGGCGTCCAACTCGGGATTGGCGAGCCGGTGTTTGCGCCCCAGAAGTTGTTCACGAACTCGGGCTCATCCGACAGCAGGACAGCGTAACCCTCCGGCTGGCAAGGCGCCGGGTAACTCCATTGAAGCAGGTGCGGCGCCAGACCCTGGACCGGCGCCATCCCAACGTTCTCATACAGCGACGGGGCGACCGGTTCCGGTTCGACCAACGATGCGGCCGCGCAGGCCAGGCTGCAGCCTTCATCTGGCTCAACCCAATAGCTCTGCGTCTCCGACCATGGACCGTCGGTTTCGCCGCGGTACGCGGCCACGCGCCAGTACAGGAGTGTGCACGGTTCGAAGGCAACGTTCGGGTAGGCATGTTCGAAAGGCGTGGGATCGCGCTGGTCAATCAGCGTGGAGCTGAAGTCCTCGGAAGCCGAGACCTGAAAGTGGTAGCCCTCCGGGCTGCAGGCCACATCAGGATAGGACCAATGGAAGCCGGGCAGGATCGCCTCCGTCCCGGCGCCATTCTCCGGGTCGATCGGCCACGGCGCAGCCAGGTCCGAGGCGTCGCAGACATCGATGGTGTGGAACGACCAGACCGGCGACCAGGCGGCCGCAGCATCGTCCCACGCGGCGCGCACTCGCCAGTAGTAAGTCGTGCCCGGTTGGAGTGGATAAGCGCCATAGAACTCAGACCCGGACCCCAACGGGATTTCGTCCTGGTCGACGTCGCTCGAGAAGTCCGGGCTCGTGGAATGCTGGGCTTCGAAATACGGCGGCTGGCATTCACTCGCGTCGTACACGAAGTTGAGCCACTGATGCGGGATGCCGGCGTTGCCGATCTCCGCCCCGTCGGCCGGGGAGACCTGCACAGGGGTCTGGCTGGCGCAGAAGGCCGGCATCGCGCCGGCGGGCGCCTCACCGCCTCCTCCGCCGCCACCGCCGCCGCAACCCGCCAGGAAGAGGGTGACAGGAACCAGTAGCAGTGCGCCGGCGCGACGGGGATCCATGGGGCCTCCAGTGAGATGAGCGCTACGCGACCGCTCCACGGCTGGCGGCGGGCGCACGAATCGTCTGTTGAGTGAACGGTCGGAAGGGCCTCCTTGTGACGGGCGTCACAGGATAACCTTGATTATTCGTCGTCTGAGGTTCCTGCGCAAGCAGGAGTTAAGGGGGAAATAGAGCGGCCCAGTAGCCGTCGAGCATGGCCTCCAGCCCGAGACCCGCCTCGGCTCGCCGGCGCGCGCCGCGGCGGAAGCGCGGCTGGTCGGCCAGGAGTTCGAGGGTCCGCTCAGCCAGGCCGTCCTGGTCGGGCGGCTCGAGCTTCCACGGGTCGCCGCCATAGGGCGCCAGGCGGCCGGAATCGCCGGTCACCAACTCGGGCAGCGCACCGGTATCGAAGGAAACCACGGGCAGCCCACAGGCCAGCGCCTCGATGACCGCGTTCGGGCAGGCCGGATTCAGGTCGGCGGCGTAGAGGACGTGCGCACTGCGATCCAACGCCGGGATCTCGCCCCACGGCACCTGTCCCAGCCAGCGGACCGGGACGGTGCTCGCCGCCTGCCAATGCGCGCGCAGCGCCGGGTGGGCCTGTCCGGCGACGACCAGCTCGACCGGGCGGTCGGCCTTCGCAGTCAACCGCTCGACCAGCCCAAAGGCGGCCCGCAGGCCGTGCTCATACCCCCCGGCCAGGTTGCCCTCCACCACCAACAGCCGCCAGCGGTCGGCTGGCGGCGATCCCTCGCCCGATGGATGGTACTCGTCGAGGGCGACGCCGTTGTAGACCACGTGCGTCGGCACGCCCGTCGGGCCGCCGACTCTCTCCCACCATGACTGCGCGAATCGACTCTGGTAGACAATCGCCTCAGCCAGCCGGCTGCGGATCAGCCTCAGGAGCAGATTGTTGACTTCCGCCCGCAGGTAATGACGTGCCCCGGTCCGCGTGCGGCGGTGGATCCAGTTCATCCCGTTCAGGCGTTGGACGAGCCTTGCGCCGCGCCGTTTGGCGCGCAGCAGCGCTGCCAGGTTGCGCGTCCCCCCGACCACCAGCAGTACGTCGCCCCGGCCGGCGGAGAAATCCTGCCCGACCGGTACCCCCCGCGCACTCAGGCCGGCGGACAACCGGCGCTGGAAGTTGGCCGGGCCGGCGGAGCCCGGGATGTGAGGGACCAGGAGTACGCGCACAGGTGTCGCCCCCAAGGGGATGCTCGGGTCCGGGCTACGGCTCGCGGCGCGGCTGTTGCAGGAGGGCCTCGACGATCCGCTCTGCGGCGCGGCCGTCGCCGTACGGATTGACCGCCCGGGCCATGGCCGCATGCGCAGCCGGATCATCCAGAAGACGGCGGGTCTCGGCTAGGATGCGCGCTGGATCAGTGCCCACCAGACGGGCAGTGCCGGCCTCGATCGCCTCCGGGCGCTCCGTCACGCGGCGCAGCACCAGCACCGGCGTTCCCAGCGCAGGCGCCTCCTCCTGCAGACCGCCCGAGTCGGTCAGGACTAACGTGGCGCGCTTCATCAGGTGGACCATCGGAAGGTAGTCGAGCGGATCGGTAAGGGTCACGTTTGGCAGGCCCGCCAGCTGCTCGTGGGCCGGCTGGCGGACGTTGGGATTCAGGTGCACGGGGTACACGATGTGGACATCGCCGGCGTACTCCTGCGCGATCTGCCGCAGGGCG